>JBKGHK010000232.1:0-13821 GCA_046520375.1 Pyxidicoccus sp. 3LFB2 | reverse complement strand
GACGGGGCGAGGGATGGCCTCGTCGTCACGCCGGGGGCGCCGCCGGTGGAAGGGGAGGACCCGGGGAAGAAGCGCGCGGAGCGCTTCTGTGTCTACGGCCGCACGGGGCTGCCGTGCCCGCGCTGCGGGGCGAAGGTGCGGCGGGTGGAGCTGGCCGCGCGGGGCCTGTACTTCTGCGCGGGCTGTCAGGGGGTAGACGCCCTGCCTCGGGTGCCGGGGCGGCGGAAGCGCGCGGCAGGCGTAGGCCAGTGATTGCTTCGCGCCGCTGCCGCTTGCCGCGCCTGGAGGACGGCGGGACGATGGCGGCATGACTCCCTCCTACGTCCACGGCACGAGCTCTACCCCGCTGCTCGGGGAGACGATTGGTCAGAACCTGCGCCGCACCGTCGAGCGGCATGGCGACCGGGAGGCCCTGGTGGTGGCCTCGCAGGGCTACCGCGCCACGTACCGGCAGCTCTGGGACAGCACGACGCAGGTGGCCCTGGGGCTGCTGGCCCTGGGCGTGGAGAAGGGAGACCGCGTGGGCATCTGGTCTCCCAACCGCTTCGAGTGGGTCGTGGCCCAGTACGCCACCGCGCGCATCGGCGCCATCCTCGTCAACCTCAACCCCGCCTACCGCACCTCGGAGCTGGAGTACGCGCTCATCCAGTCCGGGGTCAGCGTGCTGCTGCTGGCCCGTGGCTTCCGGCAGACGGACTACCGCGCCATGGTGGACGAGGTCCGCCCGCGCTGCGCCGGCCTGCGCAAGACGCTGGTGCTGGACGATGACTGGCAGGCCCTGCTCTCCCAGGGGAAGGACGTGGCCGAGGCCGCGCTGACGGAGCGCGAGACGTCGCTCCAGTTCGATGACCCCATCAACATCCAGTACACGTCCGGAACCACGGGCTTCCCGAAGGGCGCCACGCTGACTCACCACAACGTGCTCAACAACGGGTTCTTCATCGGCCAGGCGCTGCGCTACGGGCCGGAGGACCGGGTCTGCATCCCCGTGCCCTTCTACCACTGCTTCGGCATGGTGATTGGCAACCTGGCCTGCACCTCGCACGGCGCCACCATGGTGGTTCCGGGGGAGGCGTTCGACGCGCTGGCCGTGCTGCAGACGGTGCAGGCGGAGCGCTGCACGTCGCTGTACGGCGTGCCCACCATGTTCATCGCGGAGCTGGACCACCCGCGCTTCGGTGAGTTCGACCTGAAGTCGCTGCGCACCGGCGTCATGGCGGGCTCGCCGTGCCCGGTGGAGGTGATGAAGCAGGTGCAGTCGCGGATGAACATGCGCGAGGTCACCATCTGCTACGGGATGACGGAGACGTCTCCGGTGTCCACGCAGAGCGCGCTGGATGACCCGCTGGACAAGCGCGTGTCCACGGTGGGGCGCATCCACCCGCATCTGGAGGTGAAGATTGTCGACGCGGAGTCGGGCGCGGTGGTGCCCAGGGGCACTCCGGGCGAGCTGTGCACGCGGGGCTACAGCGTGATGCTCGGCTACTGGGAGAACCCGCAGGCCACCGCGGCGGCGGTGGACCGGGCCGGGTGGATGCACACCGGCGACCTGGCCACCATGGACGCGGACGGCTACGTGAAGATTGTCGGCCGCATCAAGGACATGATCATCCGGGGCGGGGAGAACATCTACCCGCGCGAGGTGGAGGAGTTCCTCCACACGCACCCGGGGGTCAGCGAGGCGCAGGTCATCGGCGTGCCGAGCCAGAAGTACGGCGAGGAGGTGATGGCCTGGGTGAAGCCGAAGCCCGGCGTGACGCTCACCGCGGAGGAGCTGACGAAGCACTGCACCGGACGCATCGCGACGTACAAGGTGCCCCGCTACTGGAAATTCGTGGACGCCTTCCCCATGACGGTGACAGGGAAGGTGCAGAAGTTCCGCATGCGCGAGGTGTCGGTGGGGGAGCTGGGGCTGGAGGACGCGGCGGCCATCAAGACGGCGTAACGGAGGGCCCGGGTGCATCCATCGTGAGCAAGCCTGTGCAGGGTTCCAGCCCCGAGAGCGCCACCGCCCGCCCGGCGGCTTCCGCGCGCGTGTGGCTGGTGGATGACAGTCCGACCCAACTGGAGCGGGCGCGTCAGCTGCTCGCGGCCCACTACGCGGTGGAGACCTTCCACGACGCCGAGGAGATGCTGGAGCGGCTCGTGTATGGGCCGCCCCCAGACATGCTCGTGCTCGACTGGCAGCTTCCGGGCGTCTCGGGCCTGGAGGCGTGCCGCTATGTGCGCGAGCTCCACGACGACCTCACGCTCCCCATCCTCATGCTCTCCACCCGGGGCTCCCGCGAGGACTTCACGCAGGGGCTGCGGGTGGGGGCCAGCGACTACGTGTCGAAGCCCTACGACGACGCGGAGCTGCTCGCCCGCGTGGCCAGCCTCCTGCGCATCCGGGCCCAGGGGCAGCGACTGCACGAGCGTGAGGCGTATCTGTCCACGACGCTCGCCAGCATCGGGGATGCCGTCATCACCACGGACCGCGCCGGACGCATCACCTTCCTCAACCCGATGGCGGAGCGGGTCACCGGCTGGAGCGACGCCGAAGCACGACTGCGGCCACTGACGGACGTCTTCCGCATCATCGATGCCCAGACGCGTGCCGCGGCGGCGAACCCCGTCGAGCGGGTCCTCGCGGTCGGCTCGCGCCAGACGCTCCCGAACCACACGCTGCTCGTCCGCAAGGATGGTTCGGAGGTCCCCATCGAGGACAGTGCCTCGCCCATTCGCACGGACCGGGGTGAGCTCACCGGCGCCGTGCTCGTCTTCCGGGATGTCACCGAGCAGGCGGAGGCACGCCAGCGCAGCGAGGCCCTCGCCGCCAGGGTTCGCGCCAGTGAAGCCGAGCAGAGCGTCCTGCTCGACGCGCTCCCCGTCCTGGTCTCGTTCGTCACCGCGGACGAGCGCTATGGCCGGGTCAACAAGGCGTACGAGGATTGGTTCGGGCTGTCGCGCGAGAGCATGAGGGACCGGAAGGTCCGGGAGGTCATCGGGGAGGCCGCGTACGCCGTGCTCAGCCCCATGGTGAAGCGAGGGCTGGCGGGGGAGCGCTTCTCCTTCGAGCAGCATGACGTGCCCTACCGGCTGGGTGGCAAGCGTGACGTCCGGGTGAGCTTCATCCCGCACCGTGACGAGGCAGGGGACGTGACGGGCTATGTCGCGCTCCTCCAGGACATCACGCCCGAGCGGCGGCTGGAGCGGGAGCGGCAGGAGAACGCCCGGAGACAGCAACAGCAGGCGGAGTTCGAGCAGCAGCTCATCGGCATCGTGAGCCACGACCTGCGTAACCCCCTGGCCGCCATCGGGCTGACGGCGGACATGCTGCTGCGGCAGGAGGACCTGGGCCCGCGTGCCCGCAAGCTGGCGGTGCGCATCCAGTCGTCCGCGTCTCGCGCGGCGCGGATGGTGAGAGACCTGCTGGATTTCACCCAGGCTCGGCTGGGCGGCGGCATCCGGATAGAGCCCCGCCCCACCGACCTCCACGCGCTCAGCCGGACGGTCGTGGACGAGGTGGAAGCGGCCCATCCGTCCGTCAAGGTGGAGGTGCAGGCGAGTGGCAACGGGCAGGGCCTGTGGGACGCGGACCGGCTCTCCCAGGTGGTTCAGAACCTGGTGACGAACGCGGTGACGTACGCCCAGGCCGGCACGTCAGTCCGGGTCACGACCACGGGCGACGGCCGGGAGGCGACGCTCCATGTGCACAACGAGGGCGCTCCCATTTCACCGGAGCAGCTCGCCTCCATCTTCAAGCCGCTTCAGCGAGGGACGGACGCGGTGGACAAGACGGGCAGCAGCGTGGGGCTCGGCCTCTTCATCGTGAAGTCGATTGTCGAGGCGCACCGCGGCCGCATCGAGGTGCGGTCCGCGGCGGGAGAGGGCACCACCTTCACCGTGACCTTGCCGCAGCACCCGGCCGGCGAGCCTGCTTGAGCCGAGGCGCCTTCGCCTTGGCCGGCTGCTTGCGCGCGGGAGGCGTCTTCGCCACAGGCTGCTGCTTCGCTGCGGACTGCTTCGCTGCGGACTGCTTCGCTGCGGACTGCTTCGCTGCGGGCTGCTTCGCCACGGGCTGCTTCGCCTCAGCCTTCTTCTCGGTCCTCCTCGCCACGGCCTTCTCGGCGGGGAGCTTCTTCGCCACGGCCTTCTCCGTGGACGGCTTCTTCGCCATGGCCTTCTCCGCAGGTGCCTTCTTCGCCTCGGCGTTCTCCGCAGCGGCCTTCTTCGCCGGGGCCTTCTTCTTCGCCGCCTTCTTCAGGGCCGCCCGCTGCGCCGCGTCCACCGCGCGGCGGGCCCAGGGCAGCAGGGCGTAGGCGTCATCCGCCGCATCCGCCGGCGGTGTCCAGAAGTTCATCTCCACCCTCCTGCCTCCGCCCTCGTAGAGGAAGGGCCGGCACCCGGCCGCCTGGAAGTCGGGTTTCGTGACGTCATCCGCCTTCAGGTAGAACTGCCCGCCGATGATGACCGCGAACATCCGCCCGCCGAAGTAGAACCCCCAGCCGCCGAACATCCGCCGCGCCTGCACGGGCCCGAGCTTCTCCAGCAACTCCATCGTGTATTCCGCGAGGCTGTCCATCCGGGCCATGGCCCCTCCCTTTGATTCGCTCAGCGGAACGTCGCCACCAGCGGATTGTGGTCCGACGCGTCTCCCACGTCGATGACCTCCGCCGACATGAGCCGCTCCGCCATCCGCGGCGAAGCAAAGACGTAGTCGGTGCGGTAATCAATCGTCACGCCGCCCCGGTTCCGCCGCGCCGTCACCCACTTCGACGACGCCGGCCTCGCCGGCAGCGTGTCCACCCAGCCGTAGTCCTCCACGTCGTCGATGACGTCGAAGCGCGGCGGGTGCCCGTACTTGTCCGTCCCCGCCTTGCGCAGCCGGTCCTCCAGGTCCACCGGGTACGGGTCCCTCCTCGACAGCGAGTTCAGGTCCCCCGCCAGCAGGTACTGCCCCTCACGGAACGCCGCCGCGTCCAGCACCGAGCGCAGGTAGCGCGCCTCCACGTACCGCAGCTTCTCGTGGTGCGCGTCGAAGTGCGTCCCGAACAGCGTCACCGGCCCGTTCGACTCCAGCTCGCACTGGACGATGCAGTGCCCCAAAAAGTGCCTGTCGTTGTGCACGCGCACCGAGCGCAGGGGCGGGCGGCTCACCACCGCCACGTGGTAGCAGCGCCCGCTCGGCCGCGAGCGGGACTGTCCCAGCACCAGGTGCGCGTCCTCCTGGGGCACGTCCAGCGCCTCGGCCACGCGGCGCAGGCGCCCGCCGTCGTCCCAGCCCAGGCACTCCTGCAGCACCAGCACGTCCGGAGCCTCCCGGGCCAGGAAGGTGAGGATGGCGTCGAACCGCTCCTCGCCTCCCTGCAGGACGTTGAACGTCATCACCTTCAGCGCCATGGCGTGCCTCGCGTCCGCAGAGCGGCGGCAGGCTACCGCACCCGGCCTCCCGCGCCACCCTTCCGCGCCCCCCAGGGCTCGGGCATGGCGCGGACGCTCTCCACGATGAACGTCTTCAGCGCCCGCGCCGCCGCCGTGAGGTAGCCCTCGCCCCGGTGCACCAGCGCCACCTGCCGCTTCGGGCCGCGCACCAGCGGCACCACGTCGAAGCCCCGGGCCTGGTGGTCCCTCGCCATCAGCTCCGGCACCAGCGCCACGCCCAGCCCGCGCTCCACCATGCGGCGGATGGCCTCCGCGTTGTCCGTCTCCAGCGCCAGCTTCGGCGTCACCCCGCGCGCCTCGCACGCCGCCTCCAGCGCGCGAGTGCCGCTCATCCCGGGGATGACCACCCAGGGCTCCTCCACCACCTCCGACAGCTCCACCGCCTTGCCCAGCCGGGTCAGCCGGTGGCCGCGCGGCACCGCCAGCACCAGCACCTCCTCCCACAGCTTCTGCGCCACCAGGTCCGCGTGCCGCACCGGCAGCGACAGAATCGCCAGGTCCAGCGCGCCCCGCGCCACGCTCTCCTCCAGCGCTGGGGCCATGCCCTCGCTCAGCCGGGGCCGCACCTCCGGGTACTGCTGGGCAAAGGCGGGGATGATGTCCGGCATGAGGTACGCGCCCACCGTGTGCAGTGTGCCCAGGGACACCATGCCACGCGGGGTGCCAGACAGCCGCTCCAGCTCGGAGGTGCCCGCCAGCAGCGCCTCCAGCGCCCGCCGCGCGTGGGGCAGGAAGCGCTCGCCCGCGTCCGTCAGCACCGCGCCGCCTGGAGTGCGGACGAGCAGGCGCGTGCCCAGCTCCGCCTCCAGCGACTGGAGCTGACGCGACAGGCCGGACTGGGACAGGCCCAGCCCCTTCGCGGCGAGAGAGAGTCGGCCCTCCTGCGCCACCTGGAGGAAGGCTCGGAG
The DNA here is from genome assembly GCA_046520375.1 of Pyxidicoccus sp. 3LFB2. Taxonomy (GTDB): domain Bacteria; phylum Myxococcota; class Myxococcia; order Myxococcales; family Myxococcaceae; genus Myxococcus. The sequence continues at coordinate 7,489 of JBKGHK010000232.1, read as the reverse complement.
TTGTTCGGTCGTCATGCGGTTTCCGCAAGGAGTGTATGCGCAAGGTGCGGTTTCCGCATGGCCTCCAGAGGCGTACACGTAGCGGATGGACGGAAGTGGTGTGACGGTGGAGCCCCTGGCCAGCGCGCGTCCGGGCACGGCGCGGCGGATGGCCACGGGCGCGGTGCTGCTGGCCCTGGTGGTCAGCGCCTTCGAGGGCACGGTGGTGACGAGCGCCATGCCCACCATCACCCGCGAGCTGGGCGGCCAGCACCTGTACTCGTGGGTGTTCTCCGGCTTCCTCTTCGCGTCCACCGTGGGCGTGCTCATCTCCGGCAAGCTGGCGGACCGGCTGGGGCGCAGGCCCGTCTTCTTCGGCGGCATGGGCCTGTTCCTCGTGGGCTCGGCGCTGTGCGGCCTGGCCGATTCGGTGCCCATGCTCATCGCATTCCGCGTGCTGCAGGGCCTGGGCGCGGGCGCGCTCCAGCCCACCACGCTCACCATCAGCGCGGACCTCTACACCCTGCGCGAGCGCGCCGCCGTGCAGGGGCTCTTCACCGGCGCCTGGGGCGTGGGCAATGCCGTGGGGCCGCTCATCGGCGGCTGGCTGGTGATGCACGCGTCGTGGCGCTGGGTGTTCCTCGTCAACGTGCCCGTAGGCCTGTTCGCCGCGGCGCTGCTGTACCTGTCCTACCGAGACCCGCCGCGCCGCACGGACATGAAGCTGGACCGCTGGGGGCCGCTCTTGGCGGGCACGTCCGCCGCGCTGCTGCTGTTCTCACTGGAGCCCGGCCATTCGGAGGTCCGGTGGCTGTGCGCGGCGGGCGCGGTGCTGGTGGGGGCGATGTTGATGCGCCAGCAGCGCGGCTCCACGTCACCGTTGCTGCCCGCGGAGCTGCTGAAGGACCGCACCGTGCTGAGCGGGGTGGTGGGCAGCATCGCCGGGGGCGCGCTGCTGTACAGCATGGCCGCATGGGTGCCCCTGTGGATGACGGAGCAGGGCGGGCACACGCCGGTGGCCGCAGGGCTCGCGCTGCTGCCGATGCTGCTGGGCTGGTCCGTGGGCTCCACCTTCGGCGTGAAGCTGCTGGTGCTCGGGGGCATGCGCCTGAGCGCGGGCGTGAGCTTCGCGGTGGCGGCCGTGGGCGCCGGGTTTCTGTCCCTGTCCGCCGCGCTGGGGTGGGGTGTGCCCGCCGCGCTCGTGGGCCTGGGCATCCTGGGGATGGGGCTGGGGCCCGCCGCGAGCACCTCGCTGATTGGTCCCCAGGCCCGCGCGCCCTGGCACCACCCGAGGCATCGTCACGAGCAGCCTCTACGCCACGCGGCTCTTGGGCGGCGCGCTGTCGGTGGCCCTGCTGGCGCTGGCCCGCGGGCACTTCGCCGCGCAGTTCGCGATTGCGGCAGGGCTGACGGCCACGGCGGCGCTCGTGCTGGCGCTGTTCGCTCCCGGCAGGGCGGAGCCCGTGGTGTGAGGGCGGCGCCGGTGGGAGGTGGCTCCCACCGGCATGGGAAGGCTCAGGGCGTCTGCGCTGCCACGCTCACCACGCCACTGACGGCGATTCCCGAGCTCACGACCACCTGGTCACCGAGGTCGAACGGCTTGCTCGACACGTCGTACCCGTCTGCCCGGACCGCGCGCACGGTGAAGTAGTAGTGCTGACCCGGCTGCAACAGGCCGGGCGGCAGCCGGACCGAGGTGGCGCTTCCGCTCAGGTAGATGTTCCCGGCGGGCACGAAGGGCCCCGAGTCGTAACGCCGCAGGGACACCACATAGGCGTTGGGCGTGCCGATCGCGGGCGGTTGCCAGGCGATGACGTGAGCGCCTGCCTCGATGGTGCGCGCGGTGTACGCCTGCGTGCCGTCCAGGGTGAGATTGAGCGGCGGGCGAACGCGCGGGACGATGGGGCCGGCCGACAGGGCGGCCGGCCGGTCCGAGACGACGATGGCGGGCGCCGACAGCACGATGGTGCGCTCGTTGGGAACCTCCAGGCTCACGCGGAAGCTGACCGAGGCCCTGGCCACCGTGCCCCAGTTGGACGGGAAGGGGTTGCCGTAGAAGAGGGTCCCCACCGCGTCGGCCGAATCCCTTCGGGGACGGTCGAGCCGCACGAGCTCGTTCGAATATCCGGACCACACACCCTCCGGCCCGAAGGGGATGGGCTCCACCGTGAGCCGGCTGGAGCTGAGGGTGGCCGTCGGGTTCACCTCGGCGGCGTGCGCGGCGAACTCGGAGACCCTCCAGTCCAGCGGCAGCTCGTTCGTCGTCAACGGCTGCAGCGTCCCTGCGAGGCGCATGGGCTGGCCCCCGTCATAGGAGACGGGGGGCAGCTGGGTGCCGCGGACGACGGCGAGGTAGTGCTGCGTGCCCCCGTCAGGGAGGAAACCCATCGAACGGCGGTTGAGCTGCACCACCCAGGGCCGGTCTCCCTTGTCCGCCTCGAACTCCACGCCCATGCTCGTCAAGCCGCGGACTTCGACGTCGTCCGCGCTGAAGGTGGTCCCTCCAGACGTGTCGCCAAGCTCGACGGCACCGGCGTACCCCACCTGCTCGGAGAAGACCCTCAGCTCGGGTTCGGGGTCTTCGAGAACCGGGGGAAACGGCGGGGGCGGCCGGGACACGGGCTCGAGCCCACTCAGGGCGAAGTCCGCCATCAGCTCCTGGTCCAGCAGCACGACCTCCGGCCGGCCCAGGACCTCGGTGTCCAGGTCCACGTTGCGCGCGGACGTGACGATGTAGGTGAAGCCCAGCTTCAGGTAGTGGGTGCCGCGGGGCACGTCAGGGAAGCTGTACCTGCCCGGTGCTTCGGTGGTGGGGGCGATGGAAACGAATTCGTCCCCGTCCAGGACGAGCAGCGCCAGGGCGCCGGGATTGACGACCTCTGGCTGCTCCTCGACGCCGCTCGCGGTCACGTAGCGCATGAAGTTCGTCACGCGCACCGCGTTGTCCTCGGTGCCCGCGTCGGTGCCCGCGTCCCCACCGGAGGTGCCTCCGTCCGTGCCGGCGTCCATCGGGTCCGTGCCAGCATCCGAGCCGGCGTCGGTCGGGTCCGTGCCCGCATCCGAGCCCGAGTCGGCCGGGTCCGTTCCCGCGTCCGAGCCGGCGTCGGCCGGGGGCGTGCCGGAGTCGACCCGCACTCCGCCGTCAGGCGTCGGCTCCGGGTCGTCGGAGCAGCCCAGCCACGTGGTGCACAGCAATAGCGACAGCAAGGTCAGACGCCAGGTCCGCATGTGTGCTCTCCCCCTCAATGACTCTCACCGGGCCGTGTGCCGGGGCCCGAATGTTGGCAGACGCATATAGGTGCCTGGGAGTTGGAGGGAAAACTTTTTTGAGTGCGGGGCCAGGAGACCCGCGGCGGCGGTCCGTGGGCAGCCGGTTGCGGAGCCGTGCACACCCTGGAGCACGACTGTGCGCTCCGCTGCACACCGGCTGCCCGGTGCGCCCGCGTAACTCCGCATGATGCCTTGCGTCATGCGTTGGCAGGGCAGCTGCAATCAGGGCTTCCCCACGCGCAGTCACATGGCGATGGAGGAACCAGATGCACACGGCGACAACGAAGTGGGACGTGAAGGTGCTGGGGGGCGTGGGTGGCGGGCTGCTGATGCTGGCGGTGGTGTTCCTGTGGCGTGATTTGCAGGTGCCTCGGGAGCTGCTGCTCGCGGTGGCCGCCGTCGGTGCCGCGGGCCTGGCCTTCCTCCATGTGCCCCACACGCGCGGGCTCATGGGGCCTGTCACCGTGCTCGCCTGCGCGGTGGCCGGTGGCCTCTGGTACGCGGCGACGAAGGAGGGACTGCTGCTGGTGGGGCTGGCGCTGACGCTCGCCGTCGCCACCACGCTGGTGCTGCGCTGGGGCCTGCAGCCCGGCGCGGAGCAGGACCGCGTGCGGGACGTGCTCATCTGGTTCGGGCTCTCCGCCGCGGCCATCGCCGCGTCGTGGGCCTTCTACTTCCACTTCCTCACGCTCGGCATCGCCGAGGACAACGTGGCCCGCCGCCTGGTGCTCACGCTGGGGTGGCTCGTCGCGGGCGTGGCCCTGGTGCTCACCGCCCGTCAGCGCGGCATGCCCGTCATGCGCGACGCGGGCTTTGTCTTCGTGGCCATCGCCGTGGGCAAGGCGCTGCTCTATGACACGATGAATCTCCATGGCTCGCTGCGCGTGGTGGGGCTCGCCGCCGCGGGCGTGCTGATGGTGGGCGCGGCGTTGCTGTCGTCCCGCACCTCCGCTTCCCGGAGCGCGTGACATGAGCGCCCTGTTCTCCCTGACCAGCGCGGTGTTGCTGTCCAGCGCTCCCGTGGGGACGTGCTGGGCGCCCGCGGACCAGACGGCGGGGTGGAAGCGCGTGGAGTTGCCCGCCGAGGCTCCCGCGCTCGCCGCCCCCGAGGATGTGGACCAGTTCCGCGTGGGGGAGCCCGCGCGGTTCCTGGAGTCGGACGCCCGGGTGTACGTGGGCGCCACGAAGCCGAAGCCCGGCCGCATGGCCTATGCGTTCCGCTTCCCAGCGGGCACCTCGCGCCTGGAGGTGTCCTTCCTGGAGCCGCTGCGCGGGGCCAAGGTGGACGCCACCGCGTCCGCCGGGGCCCGCACCTTTCCGCTGCTGAGCGAGCGGCGGCAGGCGGGCGAGTCACTCGTGCTGGAGTGGAACGCGGCGGACGTGGACGGCGTGGTGGTGGAGGTCCATCACCACCTGCGGGAGCGGCCCGTGGTGCGCGCGTGGCGCACGGGGCGGAGCGTCTGGCCGGAGCGGGAGGCCTCCGTGCCCGAGGCCTTCAAGGCCCCGCGCGCGCTCTACTTCCGCCACCCGGGTGGCGGACGCTACCTGTCCCTGTGCCAGGCCCCCGGGCGCACGCTGATGCTGGCGAGCTGGCCCGCGGAAGGGGCACCCACTTCCGTGTCGCTCACGCGGGTGCCTTGACGAGCACGAGGGGCACCGACGCGGCTATTGCTCCAGGGGCGGCTGCAGCGTGCCGAAGCGCTCGATGCCCGCGTCCACCGCGGAGCGCACCGCGTGCAGCACCGCCTCGTCCGTGAGCTGCCGCACCAGCACCAGGCGGGTGGCGAGCAGCGAGGGCGCGGTGGCCAGCCGCTGCTGGAGCACCTCCAGGGGCACCAGGGTGAGGGTGAAGCCCCGGCCGTCACTCAGCCGCACCACCACGTCCATGCCGTCGCGCCGTGGCAGGTCCGGGTCGTCCGCGAGGAGGATGGAGGCCACCCGGGCATCTGCCAGCTCCATGGAACGCATGCGCCCTCCGTCGTGAGGCGTGGCCAGGTGCGGGCCCGCCAGGTCTCCATGCATCCAGTCCCCGGGGCCGGGCAATCCTGCCCCGGGGCGGTTGCTCGGCAGCGGACGGCCGCCTGCCTCACAAACCGTTCACGCCTGCTCACTCCGGACAGGAGATGCCATGACGCGAACATCGTCACCCGGGCCCGCCGGGCGCATGGCAAGCTCGCGGCCCTTCACCCGCGCGCTCCATGCCCGACCCGTCCACACTGTCCGCCTGGGGGCTTCCGGGCCTCTTCCTCGTCGCGATGCTGGCCGGCTCGGTGGTGCCCGTGCCCTCGGAGGCGGTGCTCGCCGCGCTCATCTACGGAGGCACGCCTCCGGCGACGGCCGTGGCCGTGGGCACCCTGGGCAACGTGCTGGGCGCGCTCTCGCTGTATGCGCTGGGCCGGTGGGTGGCGCGCGGGGGCGGAGGGCCGCTGGGGCGGTGGTATGCACGGCGGCGCGCGAAGGAGGGCCCCCGCATGGAGCGCGTCGAGGCGCGCGTGCGCAAGTGGGGCGCTCCCGCGCTGCTGATGTCGTGGATGCCCGTGGTGGGCGATGCGTTCGTCATCGCCGGGGGCATGCTCGGCGTGCGGCCGCTGCCCTTCGTCCTCTTCGTCACACTCGGCAAGGGGCTGCGCTACCTCTTCGTCGCGCTGTCCACGACGGCGGCGATGTAGCTGTCGCATCCAATCCTTTTCACCCAGGTTTCACGCAACGCCCACGCGCACCTCCTCGATAAGCGAGACTGGTGACGCGCGTGCTGGCGCACGTGTGAAACACCGTTCAGGTGTCTTCCCGGACTCCCTCCAACCGCTCCTGGTCAGGAGCAGGAATCAACAGCGTGCGAAACAGCAAGACTCCCTCGAGGCAGGCGAAGGCGATGTGGCGGTATGGCGCCGTGGTGCTCTCCCTGGCGCTCGCCGCGTGCGGTGGAGTGGAGCCGGCGGTGGAGCCCGCGCAGGAGGCGGCCCCGACAGCCACCCGCGAGGACGGGCTGGCCAGCGTGCGCATCCGGCTGATGGCGGCCAACATCACCAGCGGCACCGGCCAGGACTACGACCCGGGCCACGGCACCCGCATCTTCCAGGGCACCGACCCCGACATCGTGATGATTCAGGAGTTCAGCTACAAGACGAGCTCCGACGCGGACCTGCGCGCCTTCGTCGACACCGCCTTCGGCCCGGGTTTCAGCTACTACCGCGAGGGCGGCGCGCAGATTCCGAACGGCATCATCAGCCGCTGGCCCATCATCGCCTCGGGTGAGTGGGACGACCCCTACGTGTCCAACCGCGACTTCGCCTGGGCGCGCATCGACATCCCGGGCCCGAAGGACTTGTGGGCGGTCAGCGTGCACCTGCTGACGACGAGCAGCGGCAACCGCAACTCGGAGGCCAGCAGCCTGGTCAGCCGCATCAAGGCCAACATCCCCGTCGGCGACTACCTGGTGATTGGCGGCGACTTCAACACCGGCAGCCGCTCCGAGGCGACCTTCAGCACCTTCGCCCAGGTGGTGACGACGGCCAGCCCCTACCCGGCGGACCGCAATGGCAACACCAACACCAACGCCGGCCGCAACTCGCCGTATGACCACGTGCTGGTGGACAGTGACTTGCGCCAGTACCAGACGTCGGTCGTCATTGGCGGCAGCTCCTTCGCGGGCGGGCTGGTGGCGGACACGCGCGTGTACTCGCCCATCTCCGAGCTGTCCCCAGCGCTGTCCGGCGACAGCGGCGCGTCCGGCATGCAGCACATGGGCGTCATCAAGGACTTCCTCGTGCCCAGTGACTCGGTGGGCGGCAGCGTCACGGTGACGGCACCCAACGGCGGCGAGAGCTGGGCGGGCGGCAGCGCGCGCACCATCACCTGGTCGGCCTCGGGCGTGGCGAACGTGAAGGTGGAGTACACGCTGAACGGCACCACCTGGAGCACCCTCACCACCAGCACCCCGGCCTCGGCGGGCAGCCTCGCGTGGACGGTGCCCTCCACGGCGAGCACCGCCGCGCGGGTGCGGGTGAGCGACGCGGCGGATGCCACCATCACCGACACCAGCAATGCGGCCTTCAGCATCACCACCGGCACGGGCGGCGGAACGGCCAGCGTCATCATCAACGAGGTGATGGTCAACGAGCCGGGCTCCGACGTCGCGGGCGAGTTCGTGGAGCTGGTGAACGTGGGCACCGGCGCGGCGGACCTGAGCGGGCTCGGAGCCGGGGCTGGAGGAGGAGGGCCTGACCCCGGCTGCGAAGGT
>JBKGHK010000231.1:0-13852 GCA_046520375.1 Pyxidicoccus sp. 3LFB2 | reverse complement strand
ATGGGGCTGCCGCGCCATGCGCGCGCCGAGCCGGCGCGGTGTGCCGCGTCTCACGGAGGCGGCGTCATGAGCACCCCGGCCGCGCACCACCCGAGCCTCCTGCTGGTGGACGACGACGCCACGCTGCGCGAGCGGCTGGCGCGGGCCTTCCGCGAGCGCGGCTGGGATGTCACCACCGCCGGTGACTACGACGCCGCCCTCGCCACCGCGCGCCGTGAGTCGCCGGAGTACGCCGTGGTGGACCTGCGCATGCCGGGCCGCAGCGGCCTGGAGCTGGTGAGGGATTTGCTCGCGGTGGACGCGTCCACGCGCATCGTCGTCCTCACCGGCTACGGCAGCATCGCCACCACCGTGGACGCCATCCGCCTGGGCGCGGTGAACTACCTGCCCAAGCCCGCCGACGTGGATGACCTGCTCGCGGCCTTCGCGCGCGCCTCCGGTGAGCCGTCCGTCGCGGTGCCCGAGAGCTTCGAGGCGCCCTCCCTCGCCCGCGCCGAGTGGGAGCACATCAACCGCGTGCTGGCCGACTCCGGCGGCAACATCTCCGAGGCCGCGCGCAAGCTCGGCATCCACCGCCGCTCGCTGCAGCGAAAGCTCCAGAAGTACCCGCCTTCCCGCTGAAGACACGGGTAATCCGTGACTCCATGCACGGGAGGGCCCTGCCCTCTTGCGGGAATATGGTGTATCGCGGCGGACACATGTCCACCGCACTCCAGACTCGCTCCCCCGTTGAGCTGGCTCGTGGCCGCTTCGGCCAGAGCCGCTTCATGATTCGCCGTCAGTTCTTCAAGCTGTTCGGCGGCGCGTTCCACATCTACGACGAGGCGGGCAACGTCGCCTTCTACTCGAAGATGAAGGCCTTCAAGCTCAAGGAGGACCTGCGCATCTACAGCGGCGAGGACATGAGCCAGGAGCTGCTCACCATCCAGGCGCGCAGCATCCTGGACATCGGCGCCACGTACGACGTCACCGACGCCACCACGGGCGAGCGCGTGGGCGCGCTGCGCCGCAAGGGCCTGCGCTCCATCCTCCGCGACGAGTGGCTCGTCCTCGACGTGAATGGCGCGGAGATTGGCAAGATTGAAGAGGACAGCATGGTGATGGCGCTGGTGCGGCGCTTCCTCACCAACCTCATCCCGCAGACCTTCAGCGGCACCGTGGGCGGCGCGCCGGTCCTCAACTTCCGCCAGCGCTTCAACCCGTTCATCGCGAAGATTGATTTGGACTTCTCCGCGGACACCCAGGGCCGGCTCGACAGGCGCCTGGGCATCGCCGCCGCGGTGCTCCTGTGCGCGATTGAAGGCCGCCAGTCCGGCGGGTGAGGCACACGGTGCGCCAGGGCTCACGCCAACGATGAGCCCCGGCGCGTCCCCACGGCCCGCCTACTGCCAGGGGTTGGAGAAGCGCGGGTCCTGGGTGAAGGCGGTGTCCGACAGGCTCTCCAGGAAGGCGACCAGGTCCGCGCGCTCATCGGGCGTGAGGGTGAAGGGGCGCACCAGCGGGTCCTTGTTCGGATTGGCGCGCCCATCCCCGACGAAGGGCCCCTCGCTCACGTTGCGGCCTCCGGCCATGTAGTGGTCGATGACGGCCTCCAGCGTGGGGATGCTGCCGTCGTGCATGTACGGCGCCGTCAGCGCCACGTTGCGCAGCGGCGGCACGCGGAAGCGGCCTCGGTCCGCGTCCTTGAAGGTGAACTCGAAGAGGCCCGGGTTGTCCGGCGGGTAGGCGCCGTTGCCGCCCACGTTGTAGAGGCCCGTGTTGAAGTAGTCGGCCCGCTGCGACTGGGAGCCCTTGGCCCGGAACGCATTGGAGAGGTGCGGGCCACTGTGGCAGTGGTAGCACTCCGCGCGCTCTCCGAAGAACAGCTCCATGCCCCGCTTCGCCGAGGGAGACATCGCCGTGTTGTCCCCTTCGAGGTAGCGGTCATACGGCGAGCTGGCCGACAGCAGCGTGCGCTGGAAGGACGCGAGCGCCTTGACGATGGTGTCCCCATTCACGGGCTCGGCCTCGTTGGGGAACGCCGAGCGGAACAGCTCCGGGTAGCGCGTGTCGCCCCGCAGCCGCTGGAGCACCTCGTCCAGCCGGGGTGCCAGGCCCAGCTCGGTGGGCAGCTCGTTGAAGAGCGGCACCAGGGCCTGCGCCTCCAGCGTGTCCAGCACCGGGTTGGCCCAGGTGTACGTGGACAGGTACGCCACGTTGGCCAGCCCCGGCGCGTTGCGCGGGACATGGTCCCCCGTGGAGCCGATGGGCGTGATTTTGCCGTCGGAGAAGGCCCGCTGCTGCTCGTGACAGCTCGAGCAGGACAGGGTGCCGTTGCCGGACAGCCGCGCGTCATAGAAGAGGTGGCGGCCCAGCTGCACCTTCTCCTCGGACATGGGGTTGTCCTCGGGGACGAAGGGCTCCGGGAAGCCAGCCGGAAGCTTCCACTCATACGTGGGCGCGGAAGGCGGAGGTGGCGGGTCCTCTCCGCCGCAGCCCACCGCCAGCAGCGCGCCCGCGAGGGCGCTTCCCTTCCACCATGCACGGGACATCACGCTTGCTCCGTCAATCAAGGTCCACGGGGTTGCTGCCCGCATGGCAAGAATTGCACGCGCCCGACATCGTCGGAAACGGCATGAAGTTGGTGGCCGCGCTTGCCTGGCTCGTCAGCTTGGGAAAGAGGGACTGCTCCGGGAAGGGGGCGGCTTCCGTGGTGTAGAAGTTGCCGTTCGCGTCCGCCTCCAGCGTCATCACCACCGTGCCTCCGCCGTTGGGAGCGGTGGACAGGATGAGGGTGGCATCCGGGTTGGGCTGGCGCTGTGACGTGACAGCGGTGCCCGCCACGGTGAACAGGCCCGGGGCCGTGCCGTTCGGGCCATGGCAGGCCATGCAGTTGCTCCTGGCCTCGTGGCTGGTGCCGCCGCGCCGGCTCTTCAGCGACACGGCGTCCAGCTCCGGCGAGCGCTGCACCGGGGGCGGAGCGGGCGTGCCGTCATCATCATCGGAGCCACAGGCGGTGGACAGGGCCGAGGCCAGCGCGAGCAGCAGCGCCGCGCGCGCGGTGGCGGAACGAAAGCGGGTGGGAGACATGGGAGCCCCGGGCTTCAGCGGGTGCGGAAGAAGGTGGAGGGCAGCGTGCGCGGGCTGCCATCCCGGGCCATGCCGAAGTGCTCGAAGAACGCGGGGCACTCCGGGTCGCCCGCGCCGGACATGCAGCCCGCCATGGAGTCGGTGACGCCGTCGGGGACGCGCTCCACATCGATGTTCGAGAAGAGGCCGGCGAGGTCCAGCACCACCTGATTGCTGTCGGGGTTGAAGCCGCTGAGCAGGATGGTGCTCTGGTTGTCGGCGCCGCAGGTGTAGCCGTCGGCCACGCTGCCCGTGCAGCCGGAGGCGCCCAGGTGGAAGTAGAACTCCTCGTTGGTGCGTGAGCGCACGTCGAGCTTCACGAACTTGAAGCCGCCCTGCCAGCTCCACCACATGTTCGGCGCATTGAATGGAGGGGGCTCGATGGGGCCATTCAGGTGGTTCTGCTCCGGGGACATGCCGACCTTGAACTCCAGGGCGGTGTAGTCGTCGTGCTCGGGCGCGGTGCCCACCACCTCGGAGCGCATGCCCGGGCTGCCGGTGTCACAGGTGCCGGTGCCGTCCTCGAAGTCCAGGAGCGCAATCGCGTCACGCTGCCACCTGCCGTCCTGCTCCAGGGTGAGCGGGTGGCGCTCGCCGTTGGCTCGCACCAGGGTGACATCACGGAGGTACATCTTGAAGTCGAGCAGCTCGATGACGGCGCGGGAGGTGCCGATATCGGTGAAGCTCGTGTCACAGCGCAGGGGCTGCTCGCGGACCTGGGGGCTGAAGCGCACCGTATAGGTCTTCTTGTCTTCGCCACAGCCCTGCATGAGCAACAGGGCGGGCAGCAGGCACCAGGGCGCGGACTTCAGGACTGCGTTCATCGAAAGACCTCCACGAGGGTGGGCGGGGGCCACCCTGACTGACGGTGCGAATGGGTAGCAGAGGAGGCCGGCCCGGCCGCTGCGGCAAGTTGTCGCGGCGCCCCGCACGTCGTGCACCACACGGCAGGGCTCACGCCTCCCGCACGCGGCAGGACACACCTCTGTCTCCAGGGGCAGGAACGCGGCGCGCTTCCGGACATATCGCCGGGACGGGCGCGGCCCGCGCCTCCGCGCACCGCCACGGCGTGCGGAACGGGACGTGACGCGGGACTCGGGGGCGCTGGTCCGCGTGGGGCCACCTGCCTACCCATCCGGATTGGTCCTCACAGGAGATTGCCCATGGCCCCGCGCATGCTGTTCCGCTTCCTTCCTTTCTGTGTCCTCGCTGGCCTGAGCCTTGGCCATGGCGGAAGCAGCGGTGGAGATGATGACGGAGGCGGCTGCGGAGGCGGCGGCTCCGACAAGCCCCCTGCGCACGCTGACGCGGACCACATGCGGGCCTCGGGGGCGGCGTGTCCGTCCAGCGGCGGCCCCACGGCCCAGGACTTCGGCCGGGCCTTCCTGGAGGCGCACTGCCTGTCCTGTCACAGCGCCAGCGTCACGGGCCCGGCCCGCGAGGGCGCACCCGACGGCGTGGACTTCGATACTCCCGAGCAGGTGCGTCAGTGGGCGGCGAGCATCGACGCGCACTCGGCTGCGGGCCCCACCTCGGTGAACACCTCGATGCCGCCGGCCTCCCGCTCCGCGCCCTCCATGGATGCGCGCGTGAAGCTGGGACAGTGGCTCTCCTGCGGCGCACCGTGAGCCACGACTTCGAGCACCGGGAATGAAGCGAGAGGGCGAGGCCTTTCTGTCAGGCCTCCAGCGCCTCGGGACCTTCCGTCACAGCAGCGAGCGAAGCCTTCCGGCCCGCCCGCCGTGAGCCCCTCACCCCACTAGCAGGAGCCGCAGTCCGACTGGCAGCTCGCCGCGGTGTTGCTGGTGCCGCAGCTCTCGGAGAGCTGGCAGGTGCCGTCACCGCAGCGGTAGATGTCCACGGTGCGGATGCGGGTGGTGATGGGGCGGTACGCCTTCCCGTTGTACGTGCACTTCGTGTAGTGCGTCCGCGACGTGTCCAGCTGGCAATACGAGCGCGCCGAGCCCACGTGGCCGATGACCACCGCGCAGTCCGGGTCTCCCGCCCACTGCGACAGGCCGCAGGCGCGCACCGTGCTCTGGTCATAGGCCAGGTAGTCCGCGTCGTTCGCCGCGAAGAGCCCCTCGCCGTTGAAGAGGTTGCCGAAGAACACCGCCTCCGGCTGGTTGAACGTCGTCAGCTCGTCGGAGCTCGTCGGGATGACCGCGCCCGTCGCGTCCCGCCCCAGCACGGAGATGTTCAGGTGCACGCCGTACTTGTTCACGTGCGCCGCCAGGCAGCCGGACACCACCTGCTGCTCCGCCAGCGTCGCCGGCGCGCCGCCCGCCCAGCCCGGCGCCAGGCCCAGCACGCCCGTCCACGTGTACGTCGTGCCCGCGTGCGTGTACGTCAGCGTCTGCCCCGAGGCCAGCGCGCACCGCGCCATGTACCGCATCACCTCGTCCGCGCGCGCCGGGTTCGTCCCGAACCACGTGCTGAAACCATTCGTCGACAGGCCATTCGTCGACAGGCCATTCGTCGACAGGCCATTCGTCGACAGGCCATTCGTCGACAGGCCGTTCGTCGACAGGCCGTTGGTGGAGAGCCCGTTGGTGGAGAGCCCGTTCTGCGACAGCAGCTCATCCGCGTGGGTGCCGAGCGACTCGGCTTCCAGGTCCATTCCCTGCTCGGCGGGGCCGCAGCCGATGGCCGCGACGCAGAGCAGCATCGGCACCAGTCCCACGCCGCGCGAACGGCGGCTCCAGCTGCGGGTGACCTCGGAGCGGGAAGAGGTCTGGGGAGTGAGCTGGTGCATGGGACGGCCTCCGCGTTGGGGATGACCGCGGTTCGTGCGGTCACGACAACGGGTAGTCCTTCCCGCAAGGACTGGCAGGTGTCCCGGCGTGCAGATCGAACAGCTCGGTCATGCGGCAAACACGTACTCCGTGTTCCGCATGACGCTCCATCGTGAGACAGACACTCGGAGAACGCTCGTGTCTGTCATGACTCAGGGATTGCGCGCGGCGCCGGGTGTCTCGCGCACGGCGCGTGTGTCACGCCGAGGTGCCACCGGTGGAGACAGCGCCGTCACACGCGCCATCCAGGGCTGGACATCTCCTCGCACAATGCGCAGGCCGAGTCCCGGGCCACCCCGCACCCGGGCCTTTCTGCCCGTAGAACCGCGGTGAGGGTGTGAGCACACCCGGACGGCGCCCCACGGGGTGCGGCGCACCCCGTGAGCCGTCTGTGTTTCACCGGCTTGTGACACCCGGGGCCGGCGACAGGTGCTCGCGGAAGTGCCGCATCACCCGCTCCTCCAGCCGCTGGCTGACGAGCGGGTCCCCCACCATGTGCGTGAAGCCACTCAGGGGCAGCACCTCGTGCGGCCGGCCCGCGCGGAACAGCGCGTCCGACAGCTTCAGCGTGTGGAAGAAGTAGACGTTGTCATCGGCCGTGCCGTGGACGAGCAGCAGCTTGCCAATGGGCTTCTCCTGCTTCGCATACGTGAGCAGCGAGCTCCTGTCGTACGCCTCGGGGTGCGCGTCGGGCAGGCCCAGGAAGCGCTCGGAGACGTGCGTATCGTAGTCGCGCCAGTCGGCCACCAGCGCGCCGGCCACGGCGGCCTTGAAGACCTCCGGCCGCTCCATGGCGGCGAGCGCGCTGATGTAGCCCCCGTGGCTCCACCCGACGATGCCCGCGCGCCGCAGGTCCACCTCGGGCAGCTCCGCCGCGAGCGCCTTCAGGGCGGCGACCTGGTCATCCAGCGTCACCCAGCCCAGGTTGTTCTCCGCGGCCCGCAGCCACGCGCGGCCCCGCAGCGGCGTGCCACGCCCGTCGAACTTCACGACGATGAAGCCCTGGTCCGCCATCCACTGCGCCATCAGGTGCTGCTGCATGCTCTGGTGGACGCTGGTGATGATGGCGCCGCCGTACACGTCCACGATGACGGGCAGCTTCCCGCCCTTGAAGTCCCGCGGGCGGACGATGGACGCCCAGAAGCGCTCCTGGCCCACCTGACGGACCTCCAGGCGCGGCTGGAAGGGCGGCTCCTTCGCCACCGAGGGCAGCTCGCCCACGCGCGTGCCGTCCGGCTTGAGCACGTAGATGCGCCGCAGGCTCGTGGGCCCCTCGGTGGCCAGCGTGAGCAGGCCGCCCTTCTCGCTCATCCGCGCGGACTCCAGCGCGGGCCCGCCCGACGTCACCCGTGTGGGCGCCCCACCCTTCACCACGCGCCACAGGTAGCGCTCGGTGGGGTTGGGGCCACCGAGGAAGTAGAGCGTGTCCTCCTCGGGGAAGTAGCGCACCAGGGCGCGGAAGCCGGCGTCGGGCTTCACCAGCGTGCGCGCGAGGCTGCCGTCCGCGCGGCGCAGCTCCACCTCCAGGTCCCCGTTGCGCTCGGTGAGCCAGAGAAAGCCGCTGCCGTCCGGGAGCCACTCGGGAAAGGGCGGGTGCAAATCCAGCCACGCCTCGTCCTGCTCCGTGAGCAGCACGCGCGTGCGGCCCGTCTTCACGTCCACCGCGAGCACCCGCTCCTCGGTCTGCAGGCGGTTCTGCACCCGCAGCGTCAGCGGGCCCTTCTCCGGCCACGTGACGTCGGCCAGGTACGGATACTTCTCCGCGTCCCAGTCCACCCACGTCGTCCTGCCGCCCGTCACGGGGACAAGGCCCAGCTTCACCTTCGCGTTCGCCTTGCCCGCGCGCGGGTAGGGAAAGCGCTGGGCGCCGGCCTCCGGGCGCATGACGTCGACGATGGTGAACTGCTCCATCTGGGACGTGTCCACCTCGGTGTAGGCCAGCAGCTTCGCGTCCGGGCTCCACCAGTAGCCCGAGTAGCGGCCCATCTCCTCCTGGGCGAGGAACTCCGCCAGGCCGTGGGACTTCTCGGGCGTCCCGCCCCGCGTCACCCGGTGCTCCTTCTGGGAGGCCAGGTCCACGCGGTAGACGTCGTTGTCGCGCACGTACGCCACCTGGCGGCCGTCGGGCGAGAACTGCGGGTCGATGACGCCCGGCCCCGTCTTCACCTCCGTCACCTTCCCGGAGGCACGGTCCACGACGTACAGCCGGCCGGACAGCCCCAGCCGGAGCTTCTCGCCGTCACGGGTCAGCTCGAAGGAGGTGAAGCCCGAGGCCCGCATGCGCATGCGCTCGCGCCGCGCCTTCTCCTCGGGCGACAGCGTCTCCTCCGCGCCCTTCAGCAGCGCCTCGGGGGTGAGCACCTCGCGCGTCTGGCCCGTGGCCACGTCGAAGGCGAAGAGCGTCTGCAGCGGAGAAGAGGGCGAGGCCCGGAGGAAATAGACGGTCTTCTCGTCAGGGGTGATGGCCGAGAGGCCGGGGCGCCCCACGCTGAAGTAGCGCGTCTCCGCCATCTGCCGGGGGAACGACGGGTCCGCGGCGGCCTTCGAGGCAGGCGCGGCCGGCGTGGGCCTGGGTTGGGCCCGCACGGAGCCGGGAGCGCTCAGCAGGGCGAGCGCGGTGAGGAGGTAGCGCATGAGGTAACCGGCCACCTTCGGGAGAGGGGCCGTTCCTGTCACAGCGGGTGGGGTAGAACGCACCCCACCCTAGCTCACGCGCCGTAGCGGGGCAGCCGGACGGTGAAGGTGGTGCCGTGCTCCGCGGAGGACACCACGTCCACGCCGCCGCCGTGCCCGCGGACGATGTCGCGGACGATGTAGAGCCCCAGGCCGATGCTCCGGCTGGACTGGCCCTCCTTCAGCGAGCCGCGCGTCATCGGCTCGAACAGCCTCGGCAGCAGCTCCGGGGGAATGGGGGTGCCGCCATTGAAGATGGACAGCAGCACCTGGCCCCCCTCCATGCGCGCGTCCACCCGCACCGGCGCACCGGCGGGGCTGTAGGTCAGCGCGTTGCCCAGCAGGTTCGTCAGCACCTGGGCGATGCGGTCCGGGTCCCACTCGCCCTTGAGCTCGTCGGCCACGTGCAGCTCCACGTGCCGCCCGGGGTAGGCCACCAGCACCTCGTCCACCACCTGATGCACCACGTCCTTCAGGTCCGTGGGCTGGCGGTGCAGGGCGATGCCGCCGCCCAGCCGCGCCTTGGTGAAGTCCAGCAGGTCGCGAATCATCCGCGCCGCGCGCTCGGTGGCCTGGTTGATGCGCACCACCATGCGCTTCTGCGAGTCGGACAGCTCGCCCTTCTTCTCCATCAGCCCCGCGGACATGGAGATGGCGGCCAGGGGGTTGCGCAAGTCGTGGGAGACGATGCCCACCAGCTGCTGCTCGAACTCGGCGCGGCGGCGCAGCTCCTCATGGGTGCGCTGCTGCTCCGCGAACAGGCGCGCGTTCTCGATGGAGAGCGCCGCCTTCGTCGCCAGCTCCTCCAGGAGCCCCTGGTCCTCCCGGGTGAAGGGACGGCCCGGCGTGAAGCGGCACACCGTCATCACGCCCACCACGCGGCCCTGCATGCGCAGGGGCACGCCCACCAGGCTGTGGATGGGGAAGCGGCGGGCCGCCTCCTGGTGCTCCGGCTGCACCGTGGCCAGCATCGCCTCGGGCGTGAAGACGGGGATGAGCTGCGACTGGCCGCTCTGGAACACGCGCCCGCTGAAGCCCTCGCCCGGCACCAGCGGCAGCTGGAGCAGCTCGCGGTAGAGCGCCTGCGCCTCCGGGTCCACGTGGTGGAAGGTGCCCAGCTCCAGCCGCTCCCCGTCGTCGGAGAGGAGGAAGAGGCCGCAGGAGTCCGCCAGGGTCCGCGACACCTGACGGGCGATGGTGTCCAGCAGCACGCCCAAATCCCGGTTGGTGACGCTGAACGCGTCGGAGGCCTCGCCCAGCAGCTGAAGCCGCGCGGCGGCGGCCCGGGCCTGCTCGTGCGCCCGGCGCTCCTCGGAGGACAGCCGCACCCGCTCCAGCGCCTGCGCGCAGGCATGCGCCAGCGCGGTGAAGAAGGCCCGGTCCATCTCCGTGAACTGGCGCGCGCGCGCAAACGACAGGCCAATGGCGCCCAGCGCCCGGCCCTTCACCAGCAGCGGCAGGGCGATGGCCGCCTCGTGCACGCCGCGCACGTCCACGTCCGGGTACAGCTCCCTCGATTCCTGCACCGAGCCCAGCCAGATGGGCCGCTGGTCGCGCACCGCCTGGGTGAGGGGAATGGGCATGCTCAGCGGGATGCGGCGCCACTGGGACAGCACCGCCTCCGGGTAGCCCATGGAGTCGACGATTTCGAGCGCCTCGCCCGCCGCGTCCAGCAGGTTGACGGCGCCCGCCTTCGCCCCGGCGGCCACCAGCCCCTGCTCGAAGAGGGCGCGGCACACCTGCTCCACCGTGGTCGCCTCGGACAGGCGGGCGGCGAAGTCGCGCAGGCGGTCGATGTAGCCGGACGCGCGCAGCGCGGCGTCCCGGGCCTCGGACTCCTTCTGCTTCAGCAGCTCCGACTGGCGGCGCACCTGCTGCTGCGTGCGGAACAGGTCCACGAAGACGGACACCTTCGAGCGCAGCACCTCGGGCGGGAAGGGCTTCTGCAGGAAGTCCACCGCGCCGGTGGCGTAGCCGGTGACGACTTCCACGTCATCGCGCCCATAGGCGGTGAGGAAGATGATGGGGACGTTGCGCGTGCGCTCGCGCTGCTTGATGAGCGCGGCCGTCTCGAAGCCGCTCAGCCCCGCCATCCGCACGTCCAGGAGGATGACGGCGTAGTCCTCGCGCAGCAGGAAGCGCAGGGCCTGCTCACCGGAGGAGGCCTTGTCCATCCGCACGCCGAGCGGCTCGAGGATGGCCTCCAGCGACACCAGGTTGGCGGCGTTGTCGTCCACCAGCAGCACCGCGGGGGGCTCGCTGCCCGACACCACGGGACGGTGGGAGGCGTCCTCCTCGGGCGGCAGCAGGGCCGCCACCGAGAGCTTGGGCGCGGTGACGCCATTGCGGAGCGGTGGAGCCGCCCCCAGTCGTTCCAGCCACTCGGCCATCGTCGGAATTCCGTCCTGGAACATGAGGTGTCTACCTGGGGTGCGCGGCGGACCGGAGCGCGTCCGGTCCCAGCCCTGGGGAGGGGGCTGGGGCCAAGAGAACAACGGCCACTATAGGATTACACCGTTGGCGTGGCCCGCCTACCGGGGCTGGCGATGGGGCGAGCGGCCAAGCGTGCGCTATCCATCAGTCGTGCTGCTCAGTAGCGGCCCTTCACCCCGAGGATGGGCAGGACGATGGGCAGCCCCACCGCCTCCTTCGTGAGGGCGCGCCCGCCTCCGCCCTGGTACTCGAAGCCCACCGTCTCGCGGCTGATGGTGACGTTGAGCATGTCCAGGTAGGCCTCCAGGTTGAAGGAGTCGTACACCCACGCCTTGGACACCCGCACGTCGAAGCGGAGGAAGCCCGGCAGCCGGTCCACCCGGTCTCGGTCCTGTTTGACCCAGGCGGCCCGGCCGTCGATGGTGCCCTCGCGGTGGGTGGCGGTGCCCAGCGCGCCGGCCTCGGGGCGGCCGGTGTTGAAGTGGACCACCCCGCCCACGGTGATGCTGTTGGAGAACTTGTAGCTGAGCACCAGGTTGACGATGTGCGTCTGGTCGAAGACGAAGGGCAGGTCCTTCTCCGCCTCGCCGTAGACGTTGCCCGCCGAGTCGTGGCGGTAGAACTTCGTGCGGCGGGTGCTGCGCTGCAGCGAGTAGGACAGCCAGCCGAACCAGTTGTTGCCCAGCGGGTGGCGAAGGAGCACCTCCATCCCGTAGGCGATGCCGGTGCTGGCGAAGTCCGGGAAGTCGATGTCGCCCGGGACGGGGATGAAGGGGTCATCGTCGTCGTCGGGCTCCTCTTCCTGGTACGCGCGGCGCCGGGCGCGGGCCTCGCGCGCACCCGCGGTCACCTCGTCGGGCAGCTCGGGGTCCACCTCGTCCACCAGCCCCTCGTCGGAGAAGGGCGTCAGCTCAATCGTGCGCAGCATGGGGTTGACGTAGAAGTCCAGCCCCACCTCCAGGTCCTTCCACGCCTTCCACTCGGCGCCCGCGGAAATCTGCACGCCCTCCTGGAGCCCCAACAGCAGGCTGCCCACGTCCACCACGGGCAGGCTGATGAGCGAGGTGGGCGGCTGGTGGAACAGGCCCACGCCGCCTTTGAGGGTGAGCTTCTCGGACATCTTCCGGCGCACGGTGAGGCGCGGCTCCAGCGCGTCCCGGTCGATGCTGGGCGACAGGTGGTAGTTGTCCACGCGCAGGCCGGGCACCACGCTCCACTTGTCGTCCGGCTGCCACACCGCCTCCACCCACGCGCCCATGAAGGTGCCCAGGGCCACGGGCGCGGACTCCACGGGTGAGCCGCCGTCGTTCCCCTCGTCCACGAGGTCGACGATGGCGCGCTTGTGGTCGATGTCCGCCCCAGCGCGCAGCGACAGGCGCGAATTGACTGGCAGCGTGTAGCCCAGGCGCGCGGACCAGGTGCCCTGGTCGATGTAGATGGCATTGGCGTTGTCGGCCACGCCCTCGTTGACGACGGCGAAGCGGTCCAACCCCCACGTGGCGCCCACCTCGAACTCACCGGGGCCCACGGGCGTCCGGTATCTCAAGTCCACGCGGTGGAAGATGATGGACTGGAGCGCCGTCTCCCCGGACGCGTCCTGCGCCTCGGTGCCGAAGGTGTCCGAGGAGCCGAAGGCGAACAGCCGCAGCTTGCCCCGGCCGATGTCCTGTTCGATTCGGCCCTGGTAGTCCCAGAAGTCGAGCACCACCTTCGGGTTCTGCCGGCCCGACGCCGGCTGCCCCTGCAGGCTGTTGGCGGCCAGGGCGATGATCCAGGGCGTGTACGAGTAGCGGCCGGCGAGGCTGACGTTGGTGCGGGTGTCCTCGAAGGGCGTCTCGATGAAGAAGCCGGCGTTGATGAGGTCCGCGTAGGCGCTGCCGTGGACGCCGTCGTCGCGAGGCCGGCTGAGGCGCCCGTCGATGGCGCCGCCCATGAGCCGCCCGTACTTCGGCGGCGGCGTGCCCGGGTAGAAGTCGATGGCGTCGATGAAGTCCGGGTGGATGACGGCCGGACCGAGGAACAGGTGGAAGAGGATGGGGACGCGGATGCCGTCCAGGAAGTAGCCCGTGGACGCGGGCTGGCTGCCGCGCACCACCGGGTAGGCCACGCCGGACAGCATGCTGCCCACGCCCGGCATCAGCATGACGACGCGGAACGGGTCGCCCATGGTGCCGGGGACTTCGCGCAGCTCCGCGTCATGCAGCGTGACGCGGCTCACCTCGGTGCGCTCGCGGTCGCCGCGCACCACCGTCTCGTACGGGTTGATGACGCTCGGCTCCAGCCCGTACATCACCTCCAGGGCCTCCTTCGCGTTGAGCGTCTCGCGGAAGAGGAAGGGCTTATGGCCGGGCGCCAGCACGCGGACCTTGTGGGCGCCCACCGGCCAGCGCGCCTCGAAGCGGCCCTGCGCGTCCGTCTGCACCGGCGCGTCCGGCAGCAGGTCCGACAGCAGCGTGGCGCCGGCGATGGGGCGTCGGTTGCCCTTGGTGCGCACCAGGCCACGCAGCGTGACGGGCCCTTCCGGCGCGCCGCCGTTGGCGCCCGCGAGGAGCGGCGCCTCGAAGCGGTACTCGAAGAACAGGCGCACCTGCACCGGCTGCGTCCAGCGTGGCCGGGGAGAAGCGCAGCGAGGGCGCGGCGTGCAGCGCGGCCCGGTCCATCAGCGTGTGGACGCCCTCCACCAGCGTGGCGGTGTCCACCTCGCCCGCCTCGTCGATGAGCAGCTCCAGCTTCACCACGCCGGCCACGCCCTCCGTCGCGAGCTGCGGCGGGTACGGCGCGGGCGAGTCCGTCACCAGCGACGGCGGCACGAAGGCCTGCTGCGGCACGCCCGCGTCGGAGCC
>JBKGHK010000230.1:0-13914 GCA_046520375.1 Pyxidicoccus sp. 3LFB2 | reverse complement strand
TGCCTGGGGAAGAACTGCGGCACCGTGCCCGACGGCTGTGGGGGGACGCTGGACTGCGGCACCTGCACCGCGCCCGAGTCCTGCGGCGCGACGGGCGTGCCCAACGTCTGCGCGGCGACGGCGTCGGTGTGCGTGGACCGGGAGTTGGGCAGCACGCTGCCGGTGAAGGTGAAGGGCTCCACGGCCTACGCGGGGGATGACCATGTGGCGTCGTGTGGAGGACGGCCCGCGCCGGACCGGGGCTTCCGCTGGACGGCGCCTCGCGCGGGGACGTTCACCTTCGACACGGCGCGCTCGGCGCTGCGCTCACTGGTGGCGGTGCGGCGCGACGGGTGCGGCGGCGCGGAGCTGGCGTGCGCCACCGACGGCATCAGCTACGGCGGCGGCGCGCGGGTGACGGTGCCGCTGGAGCAGGGGCAGACGGTGCTGGTGGTGGTGGACGCGGCGAGCCCAGAGCGCTTCAGCGCGGGCCACTTCGAGCTGCACATCGACGAGCTGCGCGCGAGCGAGGCGAGTGCCTGCTTCGACGACATGGACAATGACGGGGACCGCTGGGTGGACTGCGCGGACACCGACTGCCACGAGGCCCCGGGCTGTGGCGGCCGGGGCTGCGCGCACCATGATTTGGGCAGCGCGCTGCCCGTCACCTTCCACGGCGAGACGGCGGGCAGCGGAGACGGCTTCCAGGGCACCTGCGGCGCGCTGCTGCAGCAGGACCGCGCGCACCTGTGGACGGCGCCGCGTGCGGGCACCTTCGTCTTCGACACCGCTCCGGGGGGCTGGGGCAACGCGCTCTACGTGCTCACCGGCTGCCGGGGCACGGAGCTGGGCTGCGCATCCAACCCGGCGGCCCACGCGGGCAGCTCGCCCGCGGTGAAGGTGACGCTGGAGCAGGGGCAGACGGTGCTGGTGGTGGTGGACGGCATGGCCCACCCCGACCAGGACACGCCCATCCGCTACACGCTGCACGTCAGCGAGTACCGGGCCTCGGAGGCGGAGCGCTGCATGGATGGCGCGGACAACGACGCGGACGGCAGGGCGGATGCGGCGGACTCCGACTGCCAGTAGCGCGCGCCGACGCGGGTTACCCGCCCTGGGGAGGCGTGGGCGTCGGCGGCCCGGCCTCGGGGTTCTCGAAGGTGCCCGTCTCCGGGTCCACCGACCAGGCGGAGAACTTGTGCTGCGTCACGTCCCGCAGCTTCCCGCCCTCGTAGCAGACCTTGTAGATGAGGAACTGCGGGTTGATGAAGTTGGGCTGGCCGTAGCGGTAGCACTCGGCCCCGTCGTCGGCGCGCTCCAGGGTAATGGGCCGTCCCAGCAGGGCCACCACCTCGTCCGACGTCATGCCCCCGCGCACGGACTTGATGCCCCCCGGCGTGACGAGCCGGTACGTCTGCTCCTCACCCTGAGCAATCGCCCAGAACCCCACGCCCAGCACCACCGGCACCAGGGCCGCCATCAACGCCAGGGCCCAGCGCCCGCGAGGCGCGGGACGGCCCTCCTGGAAGGCCGTGAACAGGCCACCGGAACTCGAAGGAATGTCTTTCATGGGGATTTCTGTCGCGCTCACGTCGCCTGACATGCCGACCTCATAACCCGGATGCAAGAAAGTCCACGCCCGCCCCCGTTTCCCACTGCCCTCCCGCCTGCCGGGCAATAGATGGCCTGACGGCCTGCTCCCCCACGTAACGGGGAAGTTTACATCGCCCGCGTCACCCAACTGCTACATCGTCCCTATAGGGCGTTCAAGAGGAGTCACGGAACCATGGCGAAGCGCGGTGGCGGGCGGGGAGTCACCCAGAAGCCGGTGGAGCGGGATGCCATCCCCGCGGGTGTGGAACCCGCGGACACGGAGCTCTTCTTCAACCGGGAGCTGTCGTGGCTGGCCTTCAATGACCGGGTCCTCCAGCTGGCCGAGTCCCCGGACATCCCCCTGCTGGAGCGCCTGAAGTTCATCTCCATCTACGCGCGCAACCTGGACGAGTTCTTCATGATTCGCGTCGCCCGCCTGCACGAGCAGGTGCGCGGCAACGTGGCCCGGCTGGTGCCGGACGGCGCGTCCCCCAGCGCCACGCTCGACAAGCTCCACCAGGGCATCTTCGAGCAGGGCCGGCGCCACGCCGACTGCTTCGAGAAGGTGCTGCGCCCCGCGCTGGCGGAGAAGGGCCTGCGCATCCTCTCCGCGAAGGATTTGGACTCGGAGCAGCGCAACCAGGTGGATCAGCGCTTCCGGGAGCAGATCTTCCCCGTGCTCACCCCGCTGGCCATCGGCCT
Organism: Pyxidicoccus sp. 3LFB2; assembly: GCA_046520375.1. Taxonomy (GTDB): domain Bacteria; phylum Myxococcota; class Myxococcia; order Myxococcales; family Myxococcaceae; genus Myxococcus. The sequence continues at coordinate 11,640 of JBKGHK010000230.1, read as the reverse complement.
GGGGCGCCACTTCCCGTACATCTCCAACCTGTCGCTCAGCCTCGCCGTGCTGCTGCGGGACACGGAGGCCGACGAGGAGAGCATGGCGCGGGTGAAGGTGCCCAAGGAGCTGATTCCCCGCTTCCTGCCGCTGAAGGGCAACGTCTTCGTCCCCCTCGAAGAGGTCATCGCCCAGCACCTCGCCGACCTGTTCCCCGGCATGCAGGTGCTGCACTGGGGCGTGTTCCGCGTTACGCGCGACGCGGACTTCACCGTGTCCGAGGACGCCGAGGACCTGCTCAAGGCGGTGGAGACGGAGCTGCGCCAGCGCCGCTTCGGCGACGTCATCCGCCTGGAGGTGGGGGCGGGCATGAGCCCCAAGCTGCTGGAGCCGCTGGTGGAGGCGCTGGGGCTGGAGGAGCGGCAGGTCTACGAGGAGCACGGCCTGGTGGGGCTGTCGGACCTGTCGGCCATCGCCTTCGGGCACGGCTTCCCCGAGCTGAAGGACCCGCCGTGGACGCCCATCACCCAGCCGCGCCTGCGTCCGGACTCGGACTCGCAGGACGGCGGCACCGTGCTGTCCGCCATGCGCCGGGGGGACTTGCTCGTCCACCACCCCTACGAGTCCTTCGGCTCGTCCGTGGAGCGCTTCGTCACCGAGGCGGTGGCGGACCCGGACGTGCTGGCCATCAAGCAGACGGTGTACCGGACGTCGGACAGCTCTCCGCTGGTGCCCGCGCTGATTACCGCGACGGAGAACGGCAAGCAGGCCGTGTGCATGGTGGAGCTGAAGGCCCGCTTCGACGAGCGCACCAACATCAAGTGGGCCAACGCGCTGGAAGAGGCGGGCGTCCACGTCGTGTATGGGATTCCGTCGCTGAAGACGCACGCGAAGGCCATCCTCATCGTCCGGCGCGAGGGCGAGCGGGTGCGGCACTACGTGCACATCGGCACCGGCAACTACAACCCGAAGACGGCGCGCCTCTACACGGACCTGGGCCTCTTCACGAGAGACCCGGACATCGGCGCGGACGTGGCGGACCTCTTCAACTACCTCACCGGCTTCGGCCGGCCGAAGTCCTTCCGCAAGCTGCTGGTGGCTCCGCTCACCATGCGCGAGGGGCTGATGGAGGAAATCAAGCGCACCATCATGGCGCACACGCTGGAGCGCCCCTCGCGCATCCAGATGAAGATGAACGCGCTGGTGGACCCGAGCATCATCCGTGCCCTCTACGACGCGTCCCGCGCCGGGGTGAAGGTGGAGCTCAACGTGCGCGGCATCTGCTGCCTGCGCCCCGGCGTGCCCGGGGTGTCGGAGAACATCCGCGTGGTGTCGGTGCTGGGCCGCTTCCTGGAGCACTCGCGCGTCTACATCTTCGACCGCGGCACGGAGCTGCGCTGCTACATCGGCTCCGCGGACCTGATGCCCCGCAACCTGGACCACCGCGTGGAAATCCTCGCGCCGGTGGAGGACCCCACCCTGGCGGCCCAGGTGAAGGACTCGCTGGAGCGCTGCCTCGCCGACACCACCTCCGCGTGGGAGCTGACGGCCGACGGCACCTGGAGCCGCCGCGTCCCGGCCACCCCCGCCGAGAAGCGCTCGGCCCAGGCGGAGATGATTGAGCGCGCCACGCGCCTGGCCCAGTTCCAGGGCGGCCGCCCGCTGCCCTGAGTCCGGGGACACTCGCCGCTATAAGGGCGGCGAGCGGGCAGGCGTGAGGCGGCGGCGCGGCCTGTGCCCGGCCGGCGCTTGAGGGGCTGGAAACGCGATGGGATAAGGGGCGCGCCCATGTCCGCCCAACCCCGGTTCAGCGTCGTCATCCCCTGCTTCAACCAGGGCGCCTTCCTCGCCGAGTGTCTTGCGAGCCTTCGCGCCCAGACGCTGCCGCCGCACGAGGTCATCGTCGTCGACGATGGCTCCACGGACCCCTACTCCGTGCAGCGCATGGATGCGCTGTGCGTGGACGGGGTGACGCTGCTGCGCCAGGAGAACCGGGGCCTGTCGGGCGCGCGCAACGCGGGCATCCGCGCCGCCACCGGCGACTGGCTGGTGCCGCTGGACGCGGATGACAAGCTCGCTCCCGACGCGCTGGCCACCTATGCCTCGGCCATCGCCGGGGCGCCCGAGGTGGACGTCTGGTACCCCGACATCCAGCACTTCGGCCAGGACACCACGCCGTGGGAGAGCGCGCCCTTCAATCCGTGGCAGCTGCTGTGGGGCAACCAGCTCGTGTGCAGCTCCGCCATCCGGCGGCGCGTGTTCGACGCGGGCGTCTTCTACAACGAGCGCATGCGCCAGGGGTACGAGGACTGGGAGTTCTTCGTCCATGCCTGCGTGGAGCGCGGCTTCCTCGCCCGGGGCCTGGAGCGCGCGGTGTTCCACTACCGGCGCTGGGGCTACAGCATGCTGTCCGAGTCCAACGCCCGGCGGGACGCGCTGGTGGCGCAGCTTCAGCGCGAGCGCCCCATCTACCAGGACACCGAGCGCCTGCTGCGGCTCAAGCAGCAGCATGACCCGTACCTCGCCATCGCCTCGGGCAGTGAGCTGTTGCGCCCCGCGCTCGACACGCAAGCCACGCGGGACTTCCAGCTCGTCGACACGACGGACCGGGTGCGCCGCGACGGAGACCTGCGCGCCTTCCAGGGCCACCGCTTCGCGCGGCTGCTGGTGAGCCTGGAGGACGCCTCGCTTGCCTCCGCGCTGCGCGGTGACGCCTTCCTGCTCGAGAAGATGCTCCGCGTGCTGGAGGAGCAGAAGCCCGCGCTGCTCTGGCTCGTCACCACCGGGCCGGGACAGGCGTGGCCCGGGTTCCTCCTCCAGGAGCACGAGACGCGCGGGGCCTCGCTGCGCTGCGTGGGCTTCTGCGTGAATCCCGCCCTGCTGCTGGACGCTCCGCCCATTCCCAGGACGGAGGCAGGGCTCGTGGTGGACTTGACGCGCCACCTCGTGGAGCGCTCGGGGACGGTGGCCACGATGGTGGTGGGCGCCGGGCCGGCGCTCGGGCCAGGGGCCCCCGGAGAGCGCGCGCCGCTGGACGTGGGCCCGTCCTGGCGCCGTGATTTGGCCGAGCGCAAGGGCATGCTCCGCGAGGGTGTGCGGATGGTGGGCAAGGGCGCCAACCGGATGCTGCGGGGGCTCGTGGGTGAGCGCGCGCACGAGGGACTTCTGGCCCAGCCGCTGGTGCGCAAGCTGCGGCCCGGGGCGCGCAAGGCTGCTGCGCCCGCGCTGTCGCTCCGGCGCCTGTCGTCGAGGCTCCGCCCTCTGTTCCCCCGGAGGAGACGGGCAGCCACGTGCGCGGCGGCCCCTTCACGCCCTCGCAGCGGGTGCTCCCGCGCCTGCGCCGGGCCCTGTTCAACTCGCTGAGCCAGCCGCCCCGCTTCCACACGCCGCCCGCCGGCGAGGACCGGGCCCTGATGATTCTGGCGCCCTGGGTCATCCACGGCGGCGTGGACCGGGCGCTGGTGGACCTGCTGCAGGGACTGGCCCGGCTCGCGCCGCACCAGCGCCGCTACCTGGTGACGACGAACAGCCATGACCGCCCCGGGGCCATGACCTGGGCGGACGAAATCCTGCCCTGTGTCTCGGGCACCTTCTGCGTTCCGGACCTCGCGCCCCAGGGGCACCACGCATTCATCGCCGAGCTGGCGAAGCGGCTGAACGTGGGCGCCATCCTCAACGCCAACAGCCTGGTGGGCTTCGATGCGCTGCCCCGCCTGCGCCTGGAGGTGCCCGGCCTTCGCGTCATCTCCCAGGCACACACCTTCCCGAAGGACCCCGTCACCGGAGAGCTGTTCGGCGTGTGTGCGTTCTCGGCGTCGAAGTACAACAACCTCATCGACGGCTACGCCACCATCTGCCAGGAGACGGCGGACCGCCTCGTGCAGCACTTCTACGTGTCGCCCTCGAAGGTCCGCATCGTCATGCTGGGCGTGGACACGGCGCGGTTCGGCGCCGCGCACCGCCCCCGCTTCGTCCCCGGCGTCCGCCCGCGAGTGCTCTGGCTGGGCCGCCTGGCCCCGGAGAAGAACCCGCTGATGTGTCTACAAATCGCCCGGCTGTGGAAGCAGCGGCACGGCAGTGCCCGGCTGGGCTTCCACATCACTGGCAGCGGCTCGGAAGAGGCTGCGTTGCATGCCTATGTCCGTGAGCACGGGCTGCACGACGTGGTGACGCTGGAGTCGGCGGTGGACGACCCGGTGCCCCAGTACCAGCAGGCGGACTGCCTCCTGCTGACGTCACTCTACGAGGGCATCCCCGTGGTCATCTACGAGGCCATGGCCGCGGGACTCCCCGTGGTGGCCTCCGTGAAGAACACCTCCATCCCCGACGTGCTGTCACCGAAGGAGGCGTGGCTCCTCGCAGACCCGTCCGGGCCCGAGGACTACGTTGCCGCGTTGGAGGAGCTGCTGGCAAAGCCCGCTGAGGTGCACACGCGCAGCGAGCGGATGCGCGAGGCGAGCGCGCGATATGACCGGCTGCGCTACGCGCGCGAGACGCTGGAGATGCTCTTCCCGGAGCCCCGCCAGGAGCCGCTGAAGCGCGCGGCGCCGTAGTCCATCCTCCGGGCGGGAGACACCGTACCCCCGCCCAGAGCGACAAGGTCGGCAGCCAGGACGTCACACCCGCCGGTGCAGCGGCTCCCGAGCGGCACGCCACGTCGCGGGGATGGAGGCGATGCCCGCGCTCAGCGCGACGATTCCGCCCACGATGGCGCACGTGGTGTCCCGGTCTCCGAAGCCGGCCACCGTGCACCACATGGCTTCCTCGAAAGAGTCGAGGTGCCTCGCCGCGCACCACACGGAGAAGGGCACGGTGTCCTCGGAGATGACCTTCTGCCCGCTCCCCAGCTCGCGTGCCGCCGAGGACGGGCTGGAATCGAGCGACCATGCCCGGGCCTTCTCCAGCCCCTGACGTGTTGCTCCGGCGGGCGTGGCGTCCAGCACCGCCTCGAAGAGCTGGCTTGAGGAGCCGGGGCCTCCCTCCGCCCGCTGGCAGGCCCATGCGGCGGCGACGGCAATGGCAATCGCGCCCGCCTGTCCCTCCGGGTGCATGTGCGTCACCTCGGCGGAGGCTCGCGCTTCGGCCACCACCCGGCTCAGGTCTCCCGCGAACCAGGCCCCCAGTGGCGCCACGCGCATGGCCGCGCCGTTGCCCATGGAGCCCTGACCGTCGAACACCTCCGAGGACACCTCACGCCAGGGCAGGCCCAGCCCGATTTTCTGCAGGATGTCGTGCGCGGTGCCGCCATAGCCGCGGTTCTTGTCGTTGCGGTAGCGCTTCGCGAACAGGCGCGCCAGCGCGTCCGGGTCGACACGGCCGTGGTCCTCCAACACCTGGACGACGCTGAGCGCCATCTCCGTGTCGTCGGTGTACCGCCACGGGGCGCGGGGCACGGTGCGCTGCTCCACCAGGGACTGCGCCAGCTCGCGAGAGACGAAGAAGCGCTCACCGAACGCATCTCCGACGGACAGGCCCTCCAGTGAGACGAGGGCACGGACCAGCCTCGCCGACGGGTCCATGGGATTGCGGGACGTATCGCTCACGTGATGGCGCTCCTCACCGGCTCAACAACCCCCAGCATCCGCTATTTCCCATTCTCCTCATCACGCCAGGGCACGGCCTTGCCCACAACCCACACAGCCTGGCTCTACGCTCCACACGGCACGAACCACCGACGCGGGTGCGCCCTCACGGAGGCACCGGCGGCTCGTTGCTTCGGCCTCAGCCAGGTGCGGGGCGCATCCCCTGAAGCGACGCCGGTGCTCGCTCCGCGGGGACATCGGCGGCTCGTTGCTTCGGCCTCAGCCAGATGCGGGGCGCATCCCCTGAAACGACGACGCCGGTGCTCCCTTCGCGGGGGCACCGGCGTCTTCGTCATCTCAGCCGCCGCGATGCGCGGGGCCTCAGATTTCGTGGGTGATGTGCTGGAGCACCGCCACCCGGTTCGTCTGCGGGAAGTAGAACACGTAGACGTGGTGGTAGTCCTTGGCGCCCGGAGCCACGGGGTAGCTCGCGTAGTAGTGCGCCACCTCGGGCACCGCGCCGCTGCCCAGCTCCGCCGGCAGCACCTGCGCCAGCTCCTGCCACCAGTCGCCGTGCTCCTGGAGGAAGAGCGCCCAGGACTCGGGGTTGGGCCACCGCGTGAAGCGGTGGTAGTCCATCAGCTCGCCCAGCGCCGCATACGCCGCCGGCAGCGCCACCTGCTCCAGGCCCAACGGAATCCCCGTCACGCCCGGCACGGTGTACGTGGCCAGCTCGCCGTCACACCAGTTCTCACCTGTGTCGCACCGCGTGTTGCCGGCCACCATCGCCGCCGCCAGCGCGCTGCTCTGCGGCAGGCCTCCCAGCACCAGCGGCCCCACCCCGTAGTAGTAGCGGTAGAAGCTCTGGCACACCGGCCACATCCGCTGCGTGAAGGCCTGCTCCCCGCCCGGGCACCACGGCCGCGGCGCACCCGGCGCACACACGTCCAGGAAGGCCGCGTGCGCATCGTCCGCGCCCGTGCACGCCGCATGCGCCTCGGCCGGCGTCATCCGCCGTCCCAGCACCGGGTCGATTTCCTCCAGCCGCCCCTCCACGCAGACCTCAATCCGCGTGGCCACGTACAAGTCGCACGAGTCATACAGCGCCGGGTCCACCGGCGGCGCGCACTGGCCATTGAGGCAGTCGAGCTGCAGCCGGAACTGCTTCCCCGCGCCCGTGCCCGTGGACACCACCGCGAGGTACTCGCCGCCCTGGGGCAGCGCCACGCCGGCAAGCTTGCTCAGCTGCCCGTAGCCCGAGTCGTCATCCACCGCCACCAGCGTGGTGCCCCAGCTGCCGTTCGCCTGGCGCGGGCCGTACAGGAACAGCCCCGTGTCCAGGTACATGCTGCTGCCCAGGTGCGTCACCTCCAGCTTCACCTGCGCGCCGGCCGTCACCTGGAAGCTGAAGGAGAGGTACTGCGGATTCGCGGTGAACCGCGTCTGCACCGCCCCACCCAGGGCTACCGGGCCGAGGAAGGCCGTACCGTCCACGACGTTGCCACCCGGAGTCGCCGGAGGCGGATGGAGGACCGCCTGCGCGCCCTCACCGAGCCGTGGCACTTCGTCACCTTCACCGACCTGGGCTTGACCACATGCGCCCAGCGCCAGCGCGGTGAGCGCCCAGCGAAACGAATGCACCAGGTAGCCACGCATCACTCACTTCCTTCAGGGGGTGGGGGTGGGACACGGGGCTGTCCCGAAAATCCAGGTTGCCTTTGCCACACATGAAGCCCTGAATTCAAGTGACGCCACTGTTTTTCCACGTTCCTGCAATCTGGGAGGCTAGTCCTGGCGCTCGCCGAGGATTCCGCGGGCCTCGTCCTCGCGGCGGTGGGCCTCCACCTCCTGCACCTCGCGCCAGTCAATCCACCCGGCCCGGGCCGCGTGACGCGCCGCGGCGGTGGTGTCGTCCACCACCAGCATCTGGCTGCCAGCGAGGCGGATGTCGGCGCCAATCTTCTCCAGCTCGTGCGCGCGGCGCGGGTGGCCCGGCACGGTGCGGATGTAGACGCAGAGGATGCGGCCGGGGAACTCGCGGCAGATGGTGCGGTAGTGCTCCGCGTCCTCCTGGCCGCTGTCGCCGATGAGGATGAAGGGCAGGCGCGGCATCGTCTCGAGCAGCCCGCGAATCTTCTCCAGCTTGTGCCCGTGCCCGCCCCCGGGCGCGAAGCCCTGGGCGGACAGGCCCCAGTCGCGCAGCAGCAGCGGCCCCGCGGGGATGTGGTGCACGCCGAGGAACTCGTCCAGGTGCTCGTAGAGGTTCCACGGGCTGCTGGAGACGTAGAAGATGGGGTTGTCCGCCGCGGAAGCCCGCCCGCTCTGCAGCGCCGCGTAGAAGGCGTCCACGCCGGGGAAGGGCAGCCGCACGCGGTGCTCGGTGAGGAAGAGCGCCCAGGCCCGCTTCACCAGGTCCGTCACCCCGGTGACGATGACGGTGTCGTCGATGTCGCTGATGACGCCGAACTGCGCGCCCTCGCCCGCCACCCGCACCGGCGCGGCCACGCGTGGCACGCCGTGGGCCTCCGGGGACAGCAGCTCCAGCTCCACCATGTGCCAGCCCGAGCGCACGCCTTCGGGCGGCGGCACCCACAGCTCCAGGAAGCCCTCCTCGTCGGTGGTGCCCTCCCAGCGCTTGTCGCCCCAGCGCACCGCCACGTGCGCCCCGGCGATTTCGCGCGTCATGTAGCGCTTGTAGGAAGCAATGGCGCTGCCCACCAGCGTGTGCCGCTGCTGGGGCGGGCGGACGTGCCGGTCCTCCAGGACGCGGGCCTTGATGACGGCACGTTCGGGAGTGCCATACCCCCGGTACGGGAGGATGCGCAGCGGCGGGGCGATTCCCAGCTTCTGGCGGAGCCGGCGGCTCAGGGCGTCGTAGTGGGCGTCCACCCGGACGGCGAGGCGGTAGAAGGAGGGGAAGAGGTCGGCCATGGCGCAGGGCGTAAAGAGTGGGGGGACGGGACTGTAGAAGACTCCAGGGCCCGCGCGGGGCAATCCCGCGAGGAGACGCCACCGGGCAACACAGCCGGCAGGGCCCCCCGCGTCCGTATCGACAATAGTAGTGCCCCCCCTCAACCAGGAGCTTCGCCTTGCTGCGTCATCCCATCCGTTGGTTCCTCGCTGCCGCCGCGCTGCTCGTCGGCACCGTGGCCGCGTCGCAGTCCACGCCGAGCATCACCTTCAAGTCGCCCACGCAGAACTGGAGCGTCGTCGCGTCGTCCAACCCGCTGCCCTTCGGGCAGACGGTGGCCATCAACTACAGCGCCGACCGGCTGACGCAGTGCCGCGGCAACATCAATGCCACCACGCCGGGGTGGACCATCACCGGGTACTACAAGTTCAACAACGGCCCGGTGCAGAGCTTCTGGGTGGCGGGCTTCTCGTCCACGTCCAACCCGCCCCCGCCCTCGATTCCCCTCAACCAGCGGGGCGACCTGGCCATCTGGTTCGAGAACACCAGCCGCTGGGGCTGCCAGGCGTGGGACTCCAACTACGGCGCCAACTACCACTTCAACGTGCAGTGACGTGAAGGCCCGGCAGAGCGCGGGCAGCTCGCGCGCTCCGCCGGACCGTGGCCTTCCCGCGCGGGGGTGTGCCCGCGCGGGAAGAGTCACTGGGGCCGGGTGACGAGCTCCGGCCGTCCGATGGGGCTGTGGCCTCCGGCGAGGAGCCGCCGCGCGGCCAGCACCGAGACGCAGTCATCCGTGCTGTGGATGTCGCCGTAGAAGGTGAGCAGCGTGGCCGGGTCCACCACGCGCACGCCGCCGGCCTCCACCGAGGGCACGCGCCGCACGAAGACATCGAGGATGACCTTGCCGCCCGCGTCGTGCCGCGCGTAGCGGTAGAAGTGCGTGGACGTGGCGTCGAAGCGCGTCCAGATGCGGTGGTAGCCCCGGGCGGTGAGCACCGGCACCACCTCTGGAAAGCGCGAGGGCTCCACGAAGAGGTCCACGTCCTTGTGGTCGTGGAAGAGCTTCAGCTCCTCGTGCGGCGGGGCCATGAAGTGCCACGCCCAGCCCCCGGACACCGTCACCCACGGGGCCAGGGCGCGCACCTCGACCTCGGAGACGCGCAGGCGCTCGGGGTTCCAGGGCTCGTGTGCCCGCTTCGGATTGCGTGGGTCTCCCATGGCCGTGTCCTCCGTGCGTCCGGTGCGCTGCCCGGACGGGAGCACGGGAGGGGGCCTGACACGGGGGCCACGGGCGCGCCTCATGCGGTGCGGCCTGGTGCCGCTCGGGCCGTGCATGGGGCCTGGCCTCCTGTCGCGCGAAGCGGGCCGGAGGCCGGGCCTCAGCTCGGGGCGTCACCGCCCCGCGGAGGCCACGATGCGGGACTTGAAACCGACCGCGGGCTTCACACCGTCACATGCCCGCGACGCCCGCGATGCCGGACTTGAAGCGGTAGATGTAATAGGGCGCGTTCGCGGCGATGTGCGCCTTCGACTGGAGCATCTGGTGCGGAATCGCGCTGTCCGCCAGGTAGACCCAGCCGTCCGGCCCGTGGCTGAGCGCGTCCGCCCAGCGGATGCGCGGCGACTTCACCAGTGTCTCCAGCCGGCCCTCGGGGCTCATGCGCAGCACCGCGCCATGCTCGACGTCGGTGATGAGCACGTTGCCCTCCACGTCCGCGCTCAGTCCGTCGTTCAGCGGCTTGCGGCCCACCGCGTGCAGTCGCTTCTCCAGCTCCGCCTCACCGAGCGACGCGTCCCGCAGGTCCGCCGCGCGCACGCGGTACAGGGTGTCGTGGTTCATCGCCGCGAACCACACCCACTCGCCCGACGGGTCCATGGCGATGCCGTCCACGCCCGCCTTCAGCGCGGCGAGCCCGCCGAAGAACACCATCTCCTTGATGGGATTGCGGATGACGTAGTCCTGGGGGAACACCGACGCGTGCCCGTCGAGCACGCGGCGCGCCTGCTTCGCTGACACGTCGTAGACGACGAGCCCCGGCCCGCGCCGCCAGAAGGCCACGTCGGCGATGAACACCGCGTCTCCCTTCGTGTCCACGCGCAGGTCCTGGAGGAACGAGCCCGGCGGCGCCACGTTGGGCGGGAAGGTGAACTCGTGCGCGAGGTGACCCGTGGCCAGCTCGAAGGCCAGCAGGCGGGGCGTGCCCATGCCGTGGTTGCCGTGGTCGATGACCCACAGCCAGTCGCGCCGGTCGATGGTGACACCCAGCGGCGTCTCGAACAGCTTCGCCTGGAGCTCCGCGGTGGGGTACGGCACGGCCTTGCCGTCCACCCACTCCAGGAGCTTCGCGCCCTCGGGGCGGCTCTCCGGGTGGATGGTGAAGAACAGCCGCCCCGTCGAGGACACCGCCACGTTGCCGATGGGCTCCGGGCTCACCGCCGCGACTTCCAACGCGCTGTCCGGCAACAGCGGCATGCCCGTCACGTCCGGGTATGGCGCACCGCCTCCGTAGCGCAGGCGCACGCCCAGGGCCGCGAGCAGCAGCAATGCCACCACCGCACCCATCACCTTGAGCAGCGTCGAGCCCCGGCGAACCGGCGCGGACGGAGACGGGGACGAAGCACCAGGAACGGCGGGAATCGGAGTGGCCAAGAGAGCCTCGGTGGAAATGACCTTGAGTCATTTGTAACTGACTGACGGTCACTTGTCGAGCCGACGTGCCCATCCACAGCTCCGCGGAGCGCCGGCTGCCCCTCCTGTACGGAGCGCGAGGGCGACTGGTTCTGGGCGCCTCGCCGACGCGGCGTGAGTCGGCGACCGCGCTCCCCTGCCCCCGAAGTGCTTCGCTTGCAGGCAGCAAGTCGCCCCGCGTCACCCCGAGACACCTCTGGAGCATTTCGCCTGCTTCGCTCGCAGCGCGAGAGTCGACCCAAGGCACCTCGGTGCACACCTGGGGCGCTTCGCCTGTGCCGCTTGCAACACGCGACTCGGCCCACAGCGCGTCCTGCGGTGAAGCCGACGAGGCCGCCGCGACACTGCCGGAAGTCCCGGGTGAGAGCTCCTCCGTGCCCGAGGGTGGCGTACCGGTGCCTCGCGGTTCGGAGTCCTCCGCACGCGCCAGGGCCCGCCAGAGGGCCTCGGCCGAGGCGAGAATTTCGGCTTCGCCCACCCGGACGCCCTGCCAGGCCGCGCGCACCAACTCCAGCAGCGTGCCCCACACCAGCCCCTC
>JBKGHK010000022.1:0-33580 GCA_046520375.1 Pyxidicoccus sp. 3LFB2 | reverse complement strand
GGAGGTGGTGGGCGCGTGGGCCGCGCGGCACGTGACGCCGGTGACGGAGCGCGAGGCGCCGCTGCCCCAGGGCGTGGTGGAGGTGCGCGAGGCGGGCGAGGGCCGCTTCGCCCAGGACATCCGCGTGGGTCGGCACCGGCTACGCTCGGACGAGCCGTTGAGCGTGGGCGGCGAGGACTCGGGCCCCACGCCCTATGGCCTGCTCACGGCCGCACTGGGCGCGTGTACGGCCATGACGCTGCGCATGTACGCGGCGCGCAAGGGCTGGCCGCTGGAGCACGTCCACGTGCGGCTGAGCCACGACAAGGTGCATGCGAAGGACTGCGCGGAGTGCGAGACGAAGAATGGCCGGGTGGACCAGCTCCAACGCTCCGTGAAGTTGGAGGGCCCGCTGACGGAGGAGCAGCGCGCGAAGCTGACGGCCATCGCCGACCGCTGCCCGGTGCACCAGACGCTGGAGTCGGAAGTAGATGTCCGGACGGTGCTGGAGCAATGAGCGTCCCCCCGCCCGGGCGGGGGCTGGTAGGGTGGCCTCATGATTTCGCGTGAGCAGCGCTTCGTCTGGTTGGACCTGGAGATGACGGGGTTGGACCCGGAGACGTGCGCCATTATCGAGATTGGCGTCGTCATCACCGGTCCGGATTTGCGGCCGATTGCAGAGATGGACCGGGTCATCTGGCAGCCCGAGGAGGTGCTCCTGCGCATGGAGCCCGTCGTCCGGGAGATGCACACGCGCAACGGCCTGCTGGACAAGGTCCGCGCGTCCTCCACGTCCCTGCGCGTGGCCGAGCGCGACATCACCGCGCTCATCTCCGAGCACTGCGCGCTGGGGGAGGGCGTGCTCGCCGGCAACTCCATCCACACGGACCGGCGCTTCCTCTTCCGCTACATGCCCATGCTGGAGCGCTACCTGCACTACCGCATGGTGGACGTGACGAGCCTCAAGGTGCTCGTGCGCGCCTGGTACCCCAACCTCGTCGAGCCCCGCAAGCCGCCCGCCGGCCACACCGCGCTGGCGGACGTGCGCGCCAGCATCGCCGAGCTCCAGTACTACCGGGACATCCTCTTCCGCGCGACGCCGGGCTGAGCGCGCGCCTCGTACCCTTCCGCTCCGGAAGCCTTCCGGAGCGGAAAAGGCGCGTGCGTCACCGCCTCAGTGCGTGTGGTCTCCGCCTTCCGTCTTGGGCGCCGCCTCACCGAGCAGCTCGGAGATGGTGTCCAGCAGCAGGTCCAGCTCGAAGGGCTTGGCCAGGAAGCGCGCGCTGGAGCGGCGCTCCTCGTCGGACATGCGCCCGGCGCTCATCACCACCACGGGCACGGTGTGCAGCGTGGGGTCCTCGCGCATGCGGCGCAGCATCTCCCGGCCGTCCATGACGGGCATCATCAAGTCCAGCAGCACCAGGTCCGGCTTCGAGGCCGCCATGCGCTGCAGGCCCTCCGCGCCGTTGAAGGCGGTGACGATGTCGTAGCCCTCCACGGAGAGGATGTCCTGGAGCGCCTCGACGATGGCGAGCTCGTCGTCGACGATGAGGAGCCGTTTCATGAGCCACCCCTCCTGCGCCGCAACAGGCCCTTGCGCTTGCCCGGCGTGGCCGCCTTCTTCTTCGGGCTCGGGGCGACGGGCCGTGCCTGGCCGGTGAGGATGGCCTCGGCGCTCTCGAAGGTCTCCGCCACGTCGATGCCCTCCGAGGTGATGGAGAACAGGCGCAGCGCCGGGTCGTTGTCGCTCTCGCGCATCTTCAGCACGGACAGCATGCGGTAGAGCTGCGAGCGCAGCTCCACGAAGCGCAGCAGGAGGATGTTGTCGATGATGGCCTCCACCCGCTCCAGCGGCGCATTCAGCTCCGGGCCGAAGAGGGTGTTGGTCTGCTGCGTGGCCAGGGTGGTGACGCCCAGGGCGCGCAGCTGGTTGTTCATCGCGGTGAGGAAGCGCGGGGTGCGGTGGGGGTCCGTGGACTCCTGGATGAAGGGCTCCAGCCCGTCCAGCACCAGCCGCTTGATTCCGTGCTTCTTCACCAGGTCGAACAGCTCCTGCACCAACGCGTCGGGCAGCGACTCCACCGCCACGCGCGACTCCAGCCTCACCAGGCCCGTGCTCGCGTACTTGCGCAGGTCCAGCCCCACGAGCTCCGCCTTGTTGAGCAGGCGGGTCCCCGTCTCCACGAAGCCGAAGTAGAGGCCCGGCTCGCCCTTGCGCGCGCCCTCCGCGAGGAAGTGCAGGCACATCAGCGTCTTGCCACTGCCGGGTGAGCCGAAGACGAGCGTGGACGAGTAGCGCACCAGCCCGCCATGGAGCATGTCGTCCAGCCGGGGGATGCCGAAGGCCAGCCGCTCTTTCAGCTCCGGCACGCGCTCCGTCTCGTGCGAGTAGAGCGCCTCCGTCCGCGGATAGACGACGACGCCGTTGTCGGAAATCTCGAAGCTGTGCTTGCCGGCCAGCTGCGCGCCGCCGCGGAACTTCGCCACCTCGATGGAGCGCACGGCCTTCACGCCCAGCGTCTCCATGGCCAGCAGGACGACTCCATCCACCATGGCGAACTGCGGGTCCGCCGGGTCATTGCGCTGGCCGGTGAGCAGCAGCGTGGTGCAGCCCGCCAGCGCGTTGTGGACGCACAGTCCATGGAGGAACTCGCGGAAGGCCAGCCGGGACTCGGCGCGCTCCTCCACGGCGGACAGGCCGTCCACCACCAGCGCGGTGGCGCCGTGCTCTCGCACCGCGCGGAAGATGAGCCGGCTGAGGCCCGCGAGGCCGTCCGCCTTCAACGACGCATAGCCGCTCTCGTAGTTCAGCGTGCGGCCAATCTCCTCCTTGCGGAAGAAGGGCATGTCCTGCAGGTGCAACACCATCCGCGAGTGCGACTCGGCCAGGACGGTGAGGTAGATGGCCTTGCCTCCCCGGGCCACGGTGGAGAAGCAGAACTGGTTTCCGAGGATGGTCTTCCCGGTCCCCGGAACGCCGGTGATGATGTAGGTGCCGCCGCGCAGCCAGCCGCCGCGCAGGAGGGTGTCCAGCCCTGGCACGCCGGTGGGGACCCGCGGGCCGGCTTCGGCGGACAGGTCGGTGGTGTCAGTCACGGGTGGTGGTCCTTCCTCTCTCGGCCGCGAACGTAGGTCAGGGCCGGACGTGGACCATCGAATTGAATTCGCGGTGTTCGGAATCCTGCGATGAACGTGGAGGCTCTTCCCGGTGCTGAGCATCGCGTGGCCTGGCGGGACGCGAAGTGCACACATGGAGTTCATTTGCGGCGGCCCGGAGCGAGCGCCTCGGGCGAGGCGAAGCCGGCGAACAGCTCTCCGGTGACATAGGCGCGGTGCGGGTGCGAGGCACGGCGGAGGTAGTCATTGAGCACCTCCCGGCTGGCGCGGGCGCGGTGGGTGGCGGGCCAGCGCAGGTGCATGCGCGAGCGGACGATGCCCTTGCCTCCCCGGTGGACGAAGGTGACGCGCCCGCCGGGCTCCACGCGCTCGACGACGCCGACATGGGTGAGCCCGTCATCGCGGCGCCCGTCGTTGTCGCGGTCATACGTCTCGCGGAAGAAGACGAGGTCCCCCGGGCGCGGTTTCGTGCGGTGCAGGGCGCCCTTGCGGCGCGCGGCACGGTAGATGTGGGTGACGCCATTCTCGCCCGGGCGGCCGGGCACCGGCGCCATGAGGTCGATGCCGGCGCTGGTGTAGGCCAGCCGCACCAGGCCCGTGCAGTCATCGGGCACGGTGGTGCTCACGGTGCGCAGGGAGGTGACACCGACGAGGTCGGTGGCCTTCTCCGCGATGCGTGCGCCGACGCGCGGGCGGGGTGGGGAAGTGGCGCGCGAGGTCTTCGCCTTGCGGGCGGTGGAGGAGGCTGTCGCCTGCTTGCCCGGTGTGGCCTTCACCGCCGCGGGAGGTCCGGTCCGCGGGGCGGCATGGGCGCTACCGAGGGCCATCGGCCCGAGTACTGCTGCGACGACCAGGAGGACGTGACGGAGCATTGCTCCACCGGACGGGGCTTGGGGGCGGCTATTCACTTCGGGCGTGAGCCGTGTCAACGGCCCGACCCACCCCCCGTCATCCTCCAGTCACGGCGCGGTGGTGCCGCCCAGCTGCGATGCGCCCCGGCGAGGGCGCCTGCAGGACGTAGGCAACCCACCGAGGCTCCCTGGTTGGACGTGAGCACCGGCAGGGAAAAATTCCCCGGAAAATCAGCATCGGGAAGATTCCCCGCCCTCCTCGTTCACTGGCTGCCGTAAGCCACCGAGGGGATTCGACACATGCATCAGCGAGCAATCGGAATGCGCACCCACATGCTGGGAGCGCTGCTGGGGAGTCTTGTCTTCGCAACGGGCTGTGGGCCCGCCGAACAGCAGGAGCCGCGGGAGCAGCTGGACCCGGCCTCGCTGCCCGGCAAGGAGTCCAAGGCAGACGATGAGCTGGGCACGCGCCGGGACTCGGTGGTGTACGGCGTCGACAACCGCCAGGACGTGAACCTGCACACGGACGCGTACCTGCGGGCGCGCGCCCACCAGTCCACGGTGGCGCTGATTCGCCCGGCCTCCATCAACACGACCAACCCCGACAACGTCACCTTCAACGCCAACACGCTGCAGGTGGACAACAACCTCTGCGCCACCGAGCGCTTCCTGAGTGACCCGAGCCCGGCCTTCTGCTCGGGCACGCTCATCGACGACGACCTGGTGCTGACCGCGGGCCACTGCATCACCGCCTCGAGCTGCGCCAACACCCGGTTCGTCTTCAACTTCTACCGGGCGACGCCGTTCGCGCTGCAGACCGTGACGACGCAGGACATCTTCAGCTGCTCGTCCGTGGTGGCGCGGCAGCTGGGGACGGTGAACGGGCAGAACCTGGACTTCGCCGTCGTCCGGCTGGACCGCTCCGCCGTGCCGCGCTTCACCCCGGCGCCGGTGCGCCCGGAGAACGCGGCCATGTCGGTGGGCGAGGGCATGGCCGTCATCGGCTCGGGCAGCGGCATCCCCTACAAGATTGACAATGGCGGCACGGTGCGTGACGCGCGTGCGGCCACGCTGGACTTCTTCGTGGCCAACACGGACACCTTCGGCGGCAACTCCGGCTCGGGTGTCTATGACCTGGCCTGGAAGTCGGTGGTGGGCATCCTCGTGCGCGGCGAGACGGACTACGTCGCCAACGGCAGCTGCAACATCGTCAACGTCTGCTCGGAGACGGGCTGCCGTGGCGAGGACATCACCTATGTGCGTCCGGCCGTGGCCGCCTACTGTGCCGTGGCCACCAGCCGCCGGCTGTGTGGTGAGACGTCCCTGGCCAACGCGCTCACGTATGACCGCACCAACACCAGCTCCGCCACGTTGAACGCGGCCACCACCACGCTCTCGCTGGTGGACGGGCAGACGGTCCACATCGGCACCTGCGGCCTGCCGGGCGCGGCCTACGCGGGTGACAGCTACCTGCGGCTCACCAACGCGGCGAACACGCTCGTGGCCGTCAGCGACGATGCCTTCGGGACCTACTGCTCGAACATCAAGTACACCGTCCCCGTGGGCGGTGCCGGCAACTACCAGCTCGCCGCCGGCTGCTACTCGAACCGGAGCTGCCGCGGCACCGTCACCTGGAGCGTGAGCGCCGGCAGCTACGCCGCCGCCAACACCACCTCCGCCACCGTCAACACCGTCAACCGCCGCTTCGCCCTCACCGAGGGCCAGGTGCTCAACGTGGGCACCTGCGGCGTGACGGGCGCGTCCTTCACCGGTGACACCTACCTGCGGCTGTATGACTCCACGGGCGCCCAGGTGTCCTTCAGCGATGACGCCTGCGGCGGCGCCGGCTCCAACATCAAGTACACCGTGCCCGCGGGCAAGGGTGGCATCTACGAGGTGCGCGCCGGCTGCTACTCCTCCACCGCGTGCAGCGGCAACCTGGCGTGGGGCACCAGCGGCGGCGCCGGCTCCGTCGTCTACACGGCCAGCAACACGGCCAGCGCCACCACGGGCACCGTCAACCACGACCTCATCCTGTCCGCGGGCCAGGTCCTGACGGTGGGCACGTGCGGCACGCCCAACGCCTACACGCCGTCGGACACCTTCCTCCGGCTGGTGGACGCGGGGGGCACCGAGGTCGCCCTCAGCGATGACGCCTGCGGCAGCGGCTCGCGCATCACCTACACGGTGCCCGCCGACGGCATCTACCAGCTGCGCGCCGGCTGCTACTCCACCAACACGTGCAGTGGCACGGCGGCGTATCGCACCAACTGACGCGCGGGCCCTGGGCCCTCGCGCACCTTGCCGCCTCCTCCGGGCTCGTTCCCGGGGGAGGCGGTCTCGTTTCGGGCCCATGCCAGGGACGTTTTGAATATCCGAGGCCCTCGGCCGTCAGCGACTCCGGCTCTTCCCCCGCACAGCCGAGCACCCCTCATGTACCGCACCCTCTCGCACCTGCTGCCCCTGTGTTTCCTTGTCACCGCCTGCGGAAGCTCCGCGCGGCACCAGTCGCTCCTCGAACGCCGCGAGGCCATCCGGGCCTCGAACGCGGAGCACGAGGCGGCGTTCATCGAGACCTACCGCAGCCGGGACGGGTTCCAGGACACGCGGTGGGGCATGTCGCCCGAGGAGGTCAAGGCGCTGTACCCCGGCGCGTCGATGGTCAGCACGAAGGGGGACATGCGCGCCAGGCTGCGGGTGGTGGACCGCCCGGCCATCGTCAGCTTCTTCTTCACCCAGGACAAGCTCGCGATCATCACCGTCCAGTTCGCTTCGCCCGACCCGCTCCGGGATGAGTTCAGCGCGCTCTCGGAGCTGCTGGGGATGAAGTACGGCACGCCCACCTCCCGCGTGGACACCGCCGCGGAGGCGGAGGCCAGGCTGTGGAACATCCAGTCGGGCAACGAGCGCATCGAGCGCACCGACAAGCTGCGCGAGCTGGGCTCCGACTCCCGGCGCCGCTCCGACGACGACCCCGTGGAGCCCCGGTATCGGCAGGATGAAGAGGATGCGCGCCTGGAGGCCGTCGCCGCGCGCAATGACTACTCCCTCCAGCGCGTCTGGCGGGACTCGGAGACGGAGCTCCTCCTGGACGGACGCCAGACCCCCTCCCACAGCACCCTCTCGCTCCAGTACGAGAGCCGCGTGCTCCGGCCCTACATCACCGAGGACCTGAAGGTGGACAGCGCCCAGCGCAAGCGGGAGCAGGCCGGAGAGCTCTGAGCGGCTACAGGCTTATCCAGAATAGCACTTCAACCCAGAGAGCGTGGTGAAGGCTGCCCTGGCCGGGTAGCCTCGGTGCATCCAGGAACCGGACGCTTGTCCGTGGAGGGTGCATGCAACTGAAGACGCTGATGGATGGAGTGTTGCTGGCGGTCGTCATGTTGACGGGGTGTGGCGGCACGGAGCTGACCGAGGAGACGCCCGTGGAGCTGGGAACGCGGGAGGACGCCATCAACGAGTGTCTGGTGGGCTCGCCCCAGGGCGCCTCGTGCGGCGGCGGCGGAACCTGCGTCGCCGACTACCCGGGAGACACCAGCCCGGCCTGCCGCCCCAGGTGTGGCGCGGGGACGTTCGGGTGCGCGACCAGCGAGAAGTGCTGCCCCGGCTTCGAGAGCCCCACCGGAGGCATCACCAACCCGTACTGCCTGCCCAAGACGCGGACGTGCGTGCCGTCCCCCGTCATCGAATAGCTGTAGCCGGCAGCCACGTCCCAAGGGAGCCCATCCATGAATCACTCACGTCTGGCGTGTCTTGCTTTCGTCTCCTGCCTTCTCCTGGCGCCGCTGGCGGAGGCAAAGAGCGTCACCTTCTCCGGCTATCAATGGGAGGTGCGCAGCGGTGCGGGCGGCCCGGGCCCCAATGTCTGGGATGACCGCAACGTCTGGGTGGATGAGAACGGGTGGCTCCACCTGAAGATTGCCTTCCGGGACGGGCGCTGGACGGCGGCGGAGCTCTACATGCCGCAGCAGCGCCTGGGCTTTGGCACCTACCAGTTCAAGGTGGTGGGCCGGCCGGACCTCTTCGACGACAACGTGGTGCTGGGCCTGTTCAACTACACGCGCCCGGACGTCGGCCCGGACGCGACGAACGAGATTGATATCGAGTTCGCGAAGTGGGGCGGTAGCCAGACGCAGTCGGGCAACTGGGCCGTGTACCCCGCGGTGACGGGCGTCACATACTCCCATCAGAGCTATCCCATCAGCCTCGGTGGGACGTACTCCACGCACCGCTTCCGGTGGTCCACGAACCAGGTCTTCTTCCAGGCGCTGCACGGCCACCAGGACGGCAACGTCAACCAGATGGCCAGCTGGCTCTTCAGTCCCACCAACTACCTTCAGCGGATTCCCCAGAACCCGCTGCCGGTGCACATGAACTTCTGGCTCTTCCAGGGACGTGCGCCCAAGAACGGCCAGGAGGTCGAAGTCGTCATCGCGGAGTTCAAGTTCATCCCCGCGCCGTAGGCCGCTGAAGCGCCGGGCGTCGCGCTGACGCCCGGTGCCAGCTCACGGTGTCGTGAGCCTGTCCCGCAGCAGGTGCTTCTGCACCTTGCCCAGCGCATTGCGAGGCAGCGCGTCGACGAAGACCACCCGGCGCGGCTTCTTGAAGCTGGCCAGCCGGTCCTTGCACCAGTCCACCAGCGCCTGGGCCTCGGGCGCGGGGGCCCCGGCGGGGGGCACCACCACCGCCACCACCTGCTCACCGAAGTCCGCGTCGGGCAGGCCCAGCACCGCCACCTCCGCGACGCCGGGGTGCGAGGCGAGCACCTCCTCCACCTCGCGCGGGTACACGTTGAAGCCGCCGCTGATGATGAGCTCCCTCGCGCGGCCCGTAATCCGCAGGTAGCCGTCCACGTCGTACTCGCCCAGGTCTCCGGTGCGGAACCATCCCTCCGCGTCGAAGGACTCGGCGGTGGCGTCCGGCCGGCGCCAGTAGCCGGAGAAGACATGGGGGCCGCGCACTTCAATCTCGCCCGTCTCCCCGCGAGGCAGCACCCGCCGCGTGCGCACGTCCACCACGCGCGCCTCCTGACCAGGGTAGGGGAAGCCCACCGTGCCCGGGCGGCGCTCGCCGTCATACGGGTTGGTGGTGTTCATGAGGGTCTCCGTCATCCCGTACCGCTCCAGGATGCGCGCGCCCAGCTCCGCCTCGATTTCGCCAAACAGCTGCGGGCTCAGCGGCGCCGACCCGGACACCCATAGCCGCAGCGCGCGGGGCCTCACCCCCGTGCGCCGCGCCTCCTCCAGCAGGCGCCCGTACATGGTGGGCACGCCGAAGAACATCGTGAGCGAGGCGTCATCCCGCAGCGCCTCCAGCGCCTCCGAAGCCACGAAGCGGCGGCGCAGGTCCACGCTGGCCCCGGTGTACAGCGTGCCGTGCAGCCCCACCATGAGGCCATGCGTGTGGAACAGCGGCAGCGCGAGCAGCAGCCGGTCCGCCTCCGTCCACCGCCACGCCTCGGTGACGGCCTTCACGTTGGCCAGCAGGTTGCGGTGCAGCAGCATCGCCCCCTTGGAGCGGCCCGTGGTGCCGGACGTGTAGCCCAGCACCGCCAGCTCCTCCGGACGCGGCAGCTCCAGCGGCGTGGATGCCGCCGCACCCTGTGCGAGCACGCCGTCGAATGGCATCACAGAGAGGGACGCCGGGAGCGCCGTGGCCGGAGACTCCACGGTGATGAGCCACTGGAGGGACGGAAGCTGCTCTCGCAGCGGCACCAGCTCCGCGGCCCCTGAGGCGCCGGTGACGCACGCGCGCACCTGTGCGTCGGAGAGGATGTGCGCCAGCTCCACCTGCCGGTACGCGGTGTTGACGAGCACCACCACCCCGCCCGCGTGCTGCACGCCCAGGTAGGCGATGGCGAACTCGGGGCTGTTCTCCAGGAACAGCGCCACGCGCTCGCCGCGCTGGAGGCCGAGGTGCCTCAGCCCGCGAGCGAAGTCGGCGACGCGTCCGGCGAGCGCGCCATACGTGTACGCCCGGCCCTCGAAGGTGAGCAGGGGCCGGGAGGGGGTGCGGTGGGCATGGTCCAGGAAGACTTCGAGCAGGGAAGACGGCATGGCCGGCGCAGCCTATCGCCAGGCGGGCCGTCACAGACGAGCCTTCGCGCATCTGCCTGGGTGGAGCGAGGAGGCTCCCCGCCATGCCTGTGCAGAAACCCAGGGTGAAACCAGAAGGTGACTACAGCTACACGAACAAGTTCACGAAGAAACAGCTGCGCTTCTCTCCGCGCGAGGACGAGGTGGTCGCCACCTTCCAGCCGCAGGCCTCGAAGGATGCGGTGCGGGAGGTGATGTCGGCCACGTCCATGGCCGTGAGTCAGGGCATGGACAGCAACCGCGGCTTCGCGGTGCTCAAGGTGCCGAAGGCGAAGGACCTGGCCTCCGCTGAGCGCTCCCTCGAAGCGCGCCCCGAGGTCGCCAACGTGTTGCCCGTCCTCGTGGATGACGAGGGGCTGACGCGCTACTTCCTCCCGGACGAGCTCACCGTGCAGTTCCGCGAGGACGTGCCCCGCGAGCGCATCGAGCAGCTGCTGGACGAAGCGAAGACGCCTGTCGTGGCCGAGCAGCGCACCCCCGGCTACTACACGCTGGCGGTGCCGCAGGACCGGGGCCTGTTCGAGACGCTGCGCGAGCTGTCGGCGCTGGAGGAGGTGGCCTTCGCCGAGCCGAGCGAGGCCGGCTTCAACGACGCGCTCTACCTGCCGGACGACCCGGACTTCCCGGTGCTGTGGGGCCTGCATAACACCGGGCAGGTGGTCAACGGCACGGCGGGCAGCGTGGACAGCGACACGGACGCCGTGGAGGCGTGGGACATCACCCGGGGGCACCCGGACGTCATCATCTCCGTCATCGACACGGGCATGGACCTGGACCACCCGGACCTGGTGGGCAACCTGCTGGCCCGAGGCAGTGAGGACTGGGACTTCGCCGACGTGGCCGACCCGAGCCCCGACGACACGGACGGCCACGGCACGCACGTGTCCGGCACCGCCGCGGCGGTGGACAACGGGACGGGCGTCATCGGCATGGCCTCCGGCTGCCGCCTGATGCCCCTGCGCATCAACCTGACGGCGGGCATGAACCAGAACCGCGCGGACGCCATCAACTACGTCGCCGCGCAGGCGGTGGCGAACCCGTCCCGGCGCTACGTCATCAACTGCAGCTGGAAGATGAGCGGCGACCACGCGGGCGTGCACAACGCCATCATCAACGCGGTGGGCAAGAACGTCGTGGTGGTGTTCGCGGCGGGCAACAACAACCAGGACATCGAGGTGCCACCGTTCTACCCCTCCGTCTACCCGGAGGTCATCGCGGTGGCGGCGACGAATCAGCAGGACGTGCGGGCCAGCTTCTCGAACTACGGCGCGGCGGTGGATGTGTCGGCGCCGGGGGTGAACATCTACTCGTCCTACCCTGACAACGGCCACGCGTACCTGGACGGCACGTCCATGGCGTCACCGCACGTGGCGGGGTTGGCGGCGCTCGTCTTCTCGCGCAACCGGAGCCTGACGAACGCCCAGGTCCGCGCCATCATCGAGAGCACCTGCGACAACATCGACGCGAAGAACCCGGGCTTCATCGGCAAGCTGGGCAAGGGGCGCATCAACGCGTACCGGGCCGTCCACGCCACGCCGCTGCCGCCGGTGAAGTTCCAGCTGCTGCGCAGGTACCCCTTCCCCCAGAAGAACAACGGCTCCAGCAGCGCGCTGGCCTACGCGCGCAGGCTGATGGTCGCCGGGAGCCTCGTCCCCCGGTCCGCGCTGCTGTTCCTGACGCAGAAGCCCTACTCGGAGCGCATCTACTACCTCAACCCGGCGACGGGCGCGGTGCTGGGCTCCATCGACCCGGCGGCCAACGACACCATCGGCAGCATGGAGATGGTCGGCTCGCGCATCCGGGTGGCGAACGTGACGACGGGGGCGGGCTTCATCAACACCATCCACCCGGGCACGGGCGCCCAGGTGGGCTCGATACCGGCGCCGGTGGGACGCGGCGAGGGGCTGGCCTACGACGGCACGTACCTCTACTACTCGACCATCAACCGCATCCACATCCTCAAGCCCACGACGGGCGTGGTGGTGGGCTCCTTTCCAGCGCCAGGAGGCACGTGCCGCGCACTGGCCGCGGGCCTGGGCCACCTGTTCTGCGGCAACCCGGTGACGGGCGTCATCTCCGTCGTCGAGCTGGCCACGCGCGTGGTGCGTGACACCTTCCCCGCACCGGGCGGGAGCGCCGAGCGCGTGGACGGGCTCGCCTTCAACCCCGTCACCCGCGAGCTCTTCATCGCCAACCAGGGGGACAACGTCATCTACGTGGGTCGGGTGACGCTCTAGTCCCAGCGGAGGATTGTTCCTGGTTTGAATGAATGACCGGAATAGCAGGGTTGTGGCTAGGGTGAGGAATGGACGGGTGGGGCGTGATGCCCGCCGGTCCGTTCCTCGTTCTTTTCCGGGAGCCTTCCCATGACTCTGGAGTTTCGTCGGTGGAGCCGGGCGTTGCGCCTGGCGTTCGCAGCCGTGTTGTCGTTCGTGGTGCTGGTGCCCGAGGTGGCGTCGGCGAACCTGCCGTACCCCACGCGCAGCGCGTACCGCATCAAGGGCATCCAGCCGGACTTCTGGCCGAGCTACGACGAGCTGGTGGGCAACAACACGGGCGGCGTGGCGATGAACCTCGTGTGGGCGCACTGGGAGCCGTCGGTGCAGGCGCCGCCGTGCACGGGGGGCCGGGTGGAATACGGCGGTCGCTGCTTCGCGGTGGACGCGGGCGTGGACGCGGCCATTCGCGAGTGGACGGCGCGAGGCGTGGTGGTGACGGCGGTGGTGTACGGAGTGCCGGCCTGGGCGCGAGCGGGGCGGGTGTGTACGCCGGCTGCGCCGGGCTTTGAAATCTTCTGCGCGCCCAACAACGCGGCGGACTACGGCCGCTTCGCGGGCATGCTGTCGCAGCGCTACAACGGGCTGAACGGCCATGGCCGCATCGCGGACTTCGTCATCCACAACGAGGTCAACTCCAACGACTGGTTCGACATCGGCTGTGGGCAGGGGGCGGGGGCGTGCAACACCACGGCGTGGCTGGACACGTACGCGGCCAACTACAACGCGGCCTATGACCAGGTGGTGCAGTGGCAGCCGGCGGCGAAGGTGCTCATCTCGCTGACGCACCACTTCGGCACGGAGTTCAACCAGCCGGCCGCGAACAGCCCGTTGCTGTCGGGCATCACCGTCATCAGCGGTGTCGCGGCGCGGGCGGGCTCGCGCGCGTGGCGCGTGGCGTTCCATCCCTACCCGCCGGACCTCTTCAAGCCGCAGTTCTCCGCGGACGACTACCCGCTGGTGACGTTCGGAAACCTGGGCGCGCTGTCGGGGTGGCTGCGCAAGACGTTCCCCGGCCGGCCGCACGCGTGGGAAATCCAGCTCACGGAGAACGGCATCAACTCGACGAGCCCTCAGTCTTCCGAGGCCGCGCAGCAGGCCGCGGTGTGTGACACGTTCCGCAACGTGCTGGGGACGCCGGGCATCGAGAGCTACATCTACCACCGCATGCGGGACAACCCGGCGGAGGGCGGCCTGGGGCTGGGGCTGCGCCGGGCGGATGGGAGCGCGAAGCCGGCGTGGTCCACGTGGGCGCTGGCGAACCGCCATGACCTGAACCCGAAGCAGCTCTCCTGTGGCTTCGAGGACCTGCCGTACACGCGGCTGCGCCGGGCCTACCACTCCACGCGGGGCCACTGGGTGTCGTCGCGGCTGCCGCCGCCGGGCTTCCGGGTGGAGAACTCGTGGCGCCTGCTGCGTGACGCGGCCGCGGGTACGCGGATGCTGTACGAGTGCCGGGTGGGCAACCACAACCTGCTCTCGCCGGATGTGAACTGCGAGGGGCAGCTGCCGATGGGGCCGGTGGGCCACATCTACACCTCGCAGGTGGCGGGCACGGTGCCGCTGTACCGCTGCCGCATCGGCAACGGGCAGGACCACTTCATCTCCGGCGCCTCCAACTGCGAGGGGCAGGTGACGGAGCAGATCCTGGGCTACGCCGTTCCGTAGCGAGGCCCGCGCTTGATGCGCCCCCGGTCCGGCTGCCACTGCCTGACCGGGGGTGTGCCGCGAAGCGGTGTGTTGACGGCAGGGGCCGCCGGCCACTTCGGTGGCCAAGCTTGCCGTGAGGCGCTGTTGGACTGTGCGGTCAGCCTGCTCTGGCCGGAACCAGCTGGGACGCGGGCAGGGGGGCTCGCCTCATGACGCTGGAACTCCGTGGCACAGTGCGCGGAGAACACGCTCTCATCACCCACGTGGTTGCGCACCAGCTCCCGCATCCGTGCCTGGTTCGCCACCCGGGCCGCAGTGTCCGCCGAGTGCAGTCGCTGGAGCAACGCAAGTGCGAGCGAGCTACTCAGCGTCGCCGGGTCGCCCTCCCGGTGCCAGCAACTCTCTTCTCCTACATGGAGTAGCTAGCCTCCCCGCTTGTCACTGCGACGGCGCAATAGTCCTCCAAGTGCCCCACTCATGGCACGAGCAGTATCTCGTCAACGATGCCAAGTGGCGGGGGCATCGCTTGAAAGTCGAACCACCACTCATCCTCCACTGCAGCGCGATTCAACTAGGCCCATGGCCCAATACGGAGAAGGGGAACCGTACTTCTTGCTGCGTCCGGCAGCGTTCATCGCAGCATTGTGCCTGCTGTAGATCACAGGCACCTCGGTCGCGGGATGTCCGCAGGCAGCGCAAGGACGTTTTCGTACCGAGAGTGGGACTCCAAGAAGTTACTTCACATGTACTTCGTGGTCCCTCTGGTGGGTATTGGAAGATCAGAGGTCCGCCATCGAAGCTGCTTCAGCCCCGTGAATCGAGTCGAAGCATCCCGATCCGGCGCCGAAGTCGTGAACATTCGGGTTGAGCGCAATAGGATGAGGCTCTAATCGAATGGCATCTGGGCTGACAAGTTTTGACAACATTCATCGCATAAAAAGATGGAAGGGCTGCGGAGTCGGCACGGACTCGCTCACAGTAGTGAGCGGAAGGCGGCGACTGGATTACTTGGTATCGAACGCAGGGTGAAATGCACTATAGTCGTTGCGCTTATTCGACGGAATCTAACAAAGCACAGTTTGCAGTGGCAACCCAAGGCAGACCAGTGAGCCCGGCACCATATGGTTCGTAATGTGAAAAGAAAACCGACTAGTCCGTCATTGGATGTGACGAATGATTCAACTTGGCTCATCATGCCGCCAGACAGCGCGGTGCCGGCGCCGCCGGTCTCCACGCGCTTCCAAATGTTGCCGTTCGATCAAGTGTCGTGGCAGAACTTCGAGCGGCTCTGTCTTCGGCTCGCCGCAACTGACGGCGAAGCGGAACATTGGCAGTTGTATGGCACAGCAGGTCAAGCGCAAGGCGGAATAGACATTTTCGTTCGGAGGCGCGCGACGCCTCACTATGCAGTTTGGCAGAGCAAACGTCATAAGAGCTTTGGACCGTCCAAGATAAAGGAGGCAGTCAAGACGTTTCTGAAGGGCGCGTGGGCTGCAAAGAGCGATCGATTCGTATTGTGCATCCAAGCGACCTTAACGTCGACCGACACCTCTGACGCAGTCGAAGAATGCGCGGCACAGTTGCGAGCTAAGGGGATTGAGTTCGTGCCGATGGACGGCGAGCGGCTCGCGCAGGAACTCAAGAAGCATCCGGAGATCGTCGACGACTTTTTCGGACGCGCGTGGTTGGAACACTACTGCGGCGTCGAGGTCGCAAACGAACTGAAGGGACGCTTACGCCGGGAAGATCTACTTCACCTAAGAGCGAGTCTCCGGACCTTCTATACTTCTCATTTCGCTAGCGTTGACCCTGGAGTGCTTACGGCAACTGCTGCGATTGGGACGCCGCCGCGCAGGTCTCTGGCTCTTACGGAACGCTTTATCCCTCCCGATCTCCTTCCACAGGGCGCTCCGGAGCCGACACGTGCTGCTACAGGCGAGCATACCGCCAGCGGCACGGAAGGCGGCCGGCTTGAGCAGTCGTTTGGTGAGTCCACTTTGCATGAACATGGGCCGTCTAGCGTCGACGATACCATTCGAGAAGTCGCGAGGGTACCGCTTGGTACTTGGCTTGGAACTACCGAGCGAAGTGTAGTTCTAGGAAGCGCGGGGTCAGGCAAGAGCACACTGCTCCGTGTTCTTGCCCTTGACCTCCTCTCGCCTGAACCGCGCTTGGTGGAACTTGCCCGCCGCTGGCCCGGTCATCTTCCAGTGTGGGTTTCTTTTCCGTTTTGGACGCGCCTGATTGCTGGTGGCTCTCTTGGTGACGCGCAGTCGCTCGTAGGTGCCATCGAAGCTTGGTTCAAAATGCAAGGCGAAGCGGAGTTAGTCCCTCTCGTCCGCAATGCACTGGAGGACCGGCGACTGTTGCTGCTCGTAGATGGGCTTGATGAGTGGGCGAATGAGACGGCGGCAGGAACAGCGCTTGGCATGCTTCAGACGTTCGCCGAACGACGGGGCATCCCGGTGATCTTGACGAGCCGCCCACACGGGTTCCGTCTAATGCGTGGCCTTGATGCCTCTTGGCGTGTTGCGGAGTTGGCTCAGTTTACGGCAGCTCAGCAGGTGGAACTTGCGGCTGCATGGTTCATTCACCTTGAGCGACATATCGTTAATGATCGCGCAGGGGAGGCCGACACTGTTGAGCAGCGGGGGCGTAGGCGCGCGGAAGACTTCGTATCCGAGTTGCAGCGGAGTGACGGCATCTCCCAACTCGCCTCGATTCCGTTACTCTTATCTGGTCTTATTGCTCTGAAGTTGACGCGGGCCCACTTGCCCAGCAGTCGCTTCCGCGCTTATGCGCAGTTATCTGAGTTGCTGCTCGAAATCCACCCCAACAGCCGGAACCGAGCGGCCTTGGCCGGTCACCAAGAGATAAATGCGTCCACGAGAGAACTCGCGCTAGCACATCTTGCGTACGCCATTCAATCAGCCGAGGGTGATGATGTGGCGCCAGATGCTATTGGCACTGGAGTCGCACTCGATGCCGTTAGGCAAAGCCTTATTTCCGGACTCGGAATGAATCAAGCGGAGGCCCACGCCCAAGCGAATGGGCTTCTGACGTTAGGTGAGGAGGCAATCGGAATTCTTGTAAAGAAGTCCCCGAGAGAGATCGGATTCCTGCACCGAGCGTTTCAAGAGTTCTTAGCGGCGAAGCACCTAGCAAGCTTGGAATTCTCTGAGCAGCTCTCTGTAGTAGAACAGCGGGCTAGCGATCCTCAGTGGTTGGATGTGATTTTATGCCTGCTTAGTATTTCTGTGCGGTCCAGAGAAGTGGATAGTCTTTTGACTGCTATTGATCGCTGCGGCGCGGACGATGCTGTGGGCCGGGCCACGCGCGATCTACTACTTGCCGAAGCCACTTTCGGTGATTTCAGGCGGTCGCCCGAGATCGCCAACAGACTAGCGGACCGATTTTTTGGTGAAATTGAGCTTGGTGGATGGATGCCACAGCGTCGAGCGCTTCTCGCACGCGCTGTCGATGGTCTATCGTCTGATGTGCTGGCAACTCGTGTGCGCGGCAAGATTCGCGAGTGGTTTCCAAACCGGCATGCCTACGCTCTTTCTTCCGCTTACGATGCGATGATCAGCTGGCCCCGAGATCCAGCTGTAACCTCTGTCCTGCTGCGTGGGCTCAATGACGACCGAGTAGCAGTCAAACGTGCTGCGGCGAAGGCTGTTGCGCAGATTGCCAAGAGCGGTCTTGATGATGGCGAGCGCTTTGCGGTTCAGTCACGCCTTCAGGCCATATTGTGTTGCCCGCACGATGTCGACGTCGCTGCTGCCACACTGGAGGCTCTGTGGCTCGGATGGCCCGATGCTCCATTCGTGATCGATGCAATTGCTAGTGCGAGGCGGTCGTCCAACGACGTTCTCGTGTTGGCAGGAGTGCGGGGGGCTGTAGCCCTCGAACGACAGGTCGATGGGGATCTCGATTGGTTGCTCGACACTAGTCGCAGCCGTCAGTTCGCATATGGTGAATGGAGCAGCCTGTTCAGGGAAACAATTTCAAAGGGCTGGCGAGGAGATCCGCGACTCAAGGAGAGAGTTCTCACTGCCTTGCGACTGAGTAGGTGGAGCGAATTCCGAGATAGTATTCTAGTTGGGGCAGAAGCCTTCCCCGGCGATGCAGACATTGCTGAGGAGCTTGCTCAATTTATTCGCAAAGGGCAGCCAGAGCTAGGTATCAATCTGAAGTTCGAGCTGCTCCCGAGCCTTGCTACCTCTTTCGCTGAAGATCCAAGAATCATTTCGGCGCTTGAAGATCGCTTGGCGGCTGCTGGGGAGCGGCAGGACGATGTATTTCTAGCGCATGCCGCCGAAGTCTCGCGCACACCTGTCTTCAAGGCAGCTCTTCTTAACGCGCTTGCTGCGCCAAATGAATTGTCATTCTGGACTGCGTCCGCGTTGATTAAGATCTGGGGTCCGCAGGATTCGGATATTCGAAGTGAACTGGCTAAACTGGCTCGCGGCCCAGTTGGCAAGAGGCACGTCGTGGCTCACCTCTTGCCGCTTGTGATCGATGATCGCGAGTTTTGTCGGAGAAGTCTTCTTGAGATTTTGACTAGCCCAGGAGCACCACGTGTGGATTTTACGTTGGAGGGTTTGCGGCGAGTAGGGGTGGATGCACAAGATAAGGAGGCAGTCGATGCTGTATTGAACAGCAGGGACTTCGTGGGTGAGCGTTTTCTTCTTGAGAACGAGACCCGCGAACTCATTAAGACATTCGCAGGTGAGCCTAGGGTTGACGACATCGCGGCTCGCCATTTGGCGAGAAACAGCGGCGTTATTGACGAGATCGCACGTACATACGGATATAATGCTGAAATGCGCCGCGCTGTTCTGCGCTGCGGGGCGCCCCTTCCAGTTGAGCTTCGGATCTATCTCGCTGAAAGACTAGGTGAGCGAGCGATGTACGACGACTGGGGGCGCGACACGCTTGCTCTTGGCCAAGATGACTTCGACCACAGGGTGATGAGTGCATCAGCGGTCGGCGTCGCGCATTCGCTTAAGGGGCGCAATGAGCTGCGTCCGGAGTATCTTGAGAAGTGGACAGAGGAACTTCGGGCTATTGGGCCTCGCTTCGGGGGGCGCCGCTACGCGGCGCTCGCGACGCTCGCGACTTTGAACCGATTGGACCTCTTGGCGATGACCAATGAGACGGATCGGGATGTAAGGGTCGAACTCGACTATTTCTTGGTAGGCGGAATGCGCAATCCGCCTTTTGCGCGTGCTCTCGCGGAGAACTGGGGCCAGTTTGAGGAAGTGCTCGGCGGCACTGATGCAGCGCTCAGTTCTTTGCGGACCGAATGGCGTAGATTTCTCGATGAGTTCGGCCCGTATCTTAGCCTCTCAGCGCCACTCAAAACTGCTGCATTATCAGCTGTCGAGACAGTCGCGAGCAGCGGTACGTTTTTACCGGCGGGCGCGCTCCGCTTTGTCGAACGAGAGCGGCCAGGAAGTGGTCTTTTGCGTTCTTTGTGCCTCCAGAGTTTGGATGGACGAGCGTTGGACAGGAGCGACAGTGAATGGGCACGCTTCATTGCTTCGATGACTGCTGCCGAGATTCTCGGACGGCATTTTGCCAACGACTCATCCGTAATTGACAATCTATCAGCCCGTATTGAAGCCCAGTCCAACGGATTGCCTCCTGAAGGGGTACTCGCTGTTGTCTGTGAGGAGGGGTGGCAGAGCAGCGAACTCTCGCGTCAGGTCCTTGAGTCTTTGCGGCGGAATAAGAAGATTGGTTCTCTTTCGACTCCAGTTCAGATGAAGATTGTGTGCGCGTTCAGTATGCCTAAAGAAACGGCGGAGGCGCTTAGATTTGCTTGCACCCACCTCAACGGAGAATATTGGGATGGTCTGTCGTTCTGGGTGCCCGCCGTGGTGCGGCGACTCCGTGTCGACGACGATTTTGCGAAAATGCTCATGGAGCGATTGTTGTCGGGGCAGGCAAAGCCCAGTGAAAAGTGCAGCTATTTTAAGCTTTTGGCTGCTGCTCATGGACTTGCAGATGAGTTGCTGGAATGGGCCCTGGCTGAACTTAAGGCGACGCCGCAAGGTGGCGGATTGGCAGAGATCGGTATGGACTTGGTATATGGGGAGTATCGGTTTGTAAAACAGTCGCTGTCAGACCTCGTACTGCTGACTAGGGGCGATGGCGCTTGATGATCAGAGCAGGGGCCGGCTCGAACGCGGCTGAAGATGCAGACAGCCTGATTGCTTCCAATATGGTTTTACAGGCATGCATGGTGTGGACGAAGCGAAGTGTCGTCCTTACGCGCGAGGCGGGACGGTGCCTTCGCTACACCATTCCGTAATGAGGCCCGCGCTTCATGAGTCCCCCGTCATCCATTCACGACCCTCTGAGCACGGGTCAGGGGCAGGGGACTTGCCGCGTGACGCTGGAACTCCGTGGCGCAGTGGGCGGAGAACACGCTCACCTCGCTCGCGTGGTTGCGCACCAGCTCCCGCAGCCGCGCCTGGTTCGCCACCCGCGCGGCGTTGTCCGCCGAGCGGATTCGCTGGAACAGCGCCAGCCCGAGCGGGCTGCTCGGGCCCACCGGGGCGATTTCGCGGTGGCTGAAGTACGCGTCGCCCGCATGGAGCAGCCAGCGTCCCCCGCTCTTCACCGCGACGCCGCAGTGGCCCTCCGAGTGGCCCACGAGTGGAACGAGCAGCACCTCGTCGCCCAGGCCCGGTAGCGGGCGCACCGCCTCGAAGCCGAACCAGCGCTCCCCGTCCACGTCATGCGGCTTCCACCTCGGCCCGTGGGCCCACTGCCGGGGCCGGTAGCCGTACTTCTTGCTCGGCCCGGCGGGGTGCATCGCCGCGTTGTACTCGTCACGGAACACATGCACCTCGGCGGAGGGGAAGTCCGACAGTCCGCCGGCATGGTCCAGGTCCAGGTGCGTGGGGAGGATGTGGCGCACGTCCTCGCGCTTGAAGCCAAGCTGCTCGACCTGGGCCACGGCCGTCTCTCGCGGGTCCAGCCGGGGTGCGTTGCGGCGGATGAAGCGCTGGCCCAGGCGCGACGGGTCCTGGAGGTCCTGCGTGCCCAGCCCCGTGTCCACGAGCACCAGTCCCTGCCGCGTCTCCAGCACCAGGCAATGGCAGACCATCCGGGCGCGGGAAAAGAGGCTTCCTTCCCCCAGGACGAACCGTGCTCCGCCCGCGGGGCACAGGGTTCCGCAGTTGATGTGATGGACGCGCATGGTCAGCTCCCGGCCCGGATGTGGCGGGCGTGTGTGGTTTCCATGCGCCATGAAGTAGAGCAGCGCGCCCGGAGGCGATTGGAGGAATCGGCCATCCCGCTCCGGCAAGAAGCCTCCACGGGTTGAAGCCCGTCCGCCCGTGCACCATGCTTGGCACGTGACGGTCTCCGCCATCCACCTCGCGCCGAAGCGGGAGCTCGCGCGCTTCGTGAAGTCCTTCCGCGTCGTCACGCGCGGGCCCGACGCGGACCCGTACGTCCAGCTCCCCGATGGCGAGGTGGACCTCATCGTCCGGGTCTCCGCCAGTCTGGGCGAGGTGCACGCCATCGGCACCCGGCTGCGCCCGCTGCGAAAGACGGTGGACGTGCAGCGGACCCTCGCGGTGCGCTTCAAGCCCGGGGGCGCCTACCCGTTCTTCGGCGTGCCCATGTCCCAGCTCACCAACCGCATCGTGTCCATCGACACGCTGTGGGGCGCGGACGGCGCGCGCCTGCGTGAAGAACTCTCGGAGGCCCCCTCGGTCGCCGCGAGGTTGCGGGTGCTGGAGTCAGCGCTCACCGAGCGGCTCCACCGGGGAGACGTCTTCGAGCCGGCGGGCGCCTACGTGGTGAGGCGCGCCGTGCGGCTCATCACCGGTTCCACGGAGCTGCCCCGGGTGGAAGGGCTCGCGCGCGAGCTGGGCATCAGCGCGCGGCACCTGCGCCGGGCCTTCGAGGACGTGGTGGGCGTGGGCCCCAAGGAGTTCGCGCGCATCGTCCGCTTCCAGCGCGCGGTGCGTGCCTCGGAGCGCACCGCCGCGCCGGACTGGGGCGCCATCGCGGCGGCGGTGGGCTACTACGACCAGTCCCACCTCATCACCGAGTTCAAGGCGCTGACAGGAAGCACGCCTCGCGCCCTCGTGCGCCCCCGGACGCTCAGCGCGTCTCCTTCTGATACGCCTTCACCAGCGCGTTGATGCGCCGGCCGGTGGGGTCCTCCTTGCGAGGGTCGGCGATGACGAGCACCGTCTTGCCGGAGACCACCGTGGAGCCGACGGAGTTGCCGACGAGCTTCCAGCCGGCCTCCTCGGCCTGCGTGGCCTTCTCGGTGCTGTCGAAGAAGCACAGCGTGGCCTCCAGGCCGCTCACCTTGCCGGCCTGGCACTTTCCACCGGGCAGCTTCTCGCCCACGTCGGTGAACGCGGAGGGCGACTCACCCGCCGCCTTCCACGCGTCAATCACGTCATCCGCGCCGCTGGAGCAGCCCGCCACCAGCAGCGCCATCACTGTGTAAGCCGCACGCCGCATCGTCAGTGCCGGTCCTTGTGCTTCTTGTGCTTGTACTTCTTGTGCTTCTTGTGGCGGTGGTGGTCGCAGCGGTCGTGGTGCTCGTGGTGGTCGCAGCTGTCGTGGTGCACGTGGTGGACGACGCGCTCCTCACGGACGATGACCACCTCGCGCTCGGGAGGCGGCGGCGGCGGCGGACGGCCCACCCGCACCTCGACGCTGGGAATCGGGATGTTCAGGCCCACCTGGATGACGGGGCCGCGGTAGCCGGGCGGCGGGGCCACCGTCACCGCGGGGCGCGGGGCGCTCCAGTTGCGGTAGACGGAGTTGACCCGCACCAGCTTGGGGTTCTCCCGCTGGTACTCCTCGGGGTACTCGCCGGTGTAGTAGGCGACGTCCTCCTTCTCCTCGAAGTCGTGGCGCGGCGGCGGCTCGTAGGCGTGGTAGTGCGGCCCGTCGTGGTAGCAGTACTCCACCACGTCCACGTCGACCTCGATGTTGATGAGCACGTTGAGGACCACCGGGTGGTGGCCGTAGTACGCGTGCCGGGGTCCTTCGTAGCCGAAGGGCGTCGGGTCACCGATGAAGACGTACGTGTTGTCGCGCGTGCGGTAGAGCGTGTCGGCGTGCAGCGGAGCGGCGGTGTGCACATGCGTCATCTCGATGTGGCACAGCCCATCCGCGGGCGTTCCGGTGCGCGGGTGCATGCCGGCGTACTTCCACTGCTTTGCCTCGGCCACACCGGCGGCGGTGAACAGCAGCACCGCGGCCAGGCCGGCCAGATTCAGTCGTGACATGGTGGGGTTCTTCCTCGGGGGACGGACGACGTACCAGACCCCGCGAGTGTGGGGTTGGGCACACCCGGCAGCGCGGCTTCCACTCGGGGTGTCTGCCTGTCTGCTCCGCGAGCGACCCGGAGACAGCCGGCCCGGAACATTTCCACCCCGCGACACGCCGAACCAGGATGCGCGCTCCGAAGTAGCCTCCGTGTCTGTCTTCTGATGCTCCCTGTGCCCCACACGCTCCGCCGCTGGTTGCTCACGACAGCAGGTGTGCTGACCGCGCTCGGTGTGGGTGCGGAGGTCACGTACTCCAGGTGGCGCGCGGAGCCGTTGGAGCCCCTCGTCGCGTTCCTCTCGCTCAGCTACGAGCGGAACCTGCCCACCTGGTACGCCTCGGGGCTGCTGCTGGGCTGCGCGCTCGTGTTGGCTGCGATTGCCCGGGCGGCGACGCTCGCGCGGGCGCCGGGGCGGAGGCACTGGTGGGCGTTGGCGGCGGCCTTCGCCTACATCTCCCTGGATGAGAGCGTGGGGCTGCACGAGCACCTCGGCGGGCTGCTGTCGCTGGGTGGGGTGCTGTTCTTCACGTGGGTGGTGCCGGCGGCGGTGCTGGTGCTGCTGGGCGGGCTCGCCTTCCTGCCGTTCCTCGCGAAGCTCCCGGCGCGTCGGCGCGGACAGTTCATCCTGGCCGGGGTGCTGTACGTGGGCGGAGCGCTGGCCATGGAGCTGCCGCTGGGGTGGTGGACGGAGCAGCACGGCAACGACAACCTCGTGTACGCGCTCATCGACCACGTGGAGGAGGCGCTGGAGCTGGTGGGTGCCAGCCTCTTCCTCGCGGCGCTGACGGAGGAGCTGGGCGAGCGGGTGGTGCTGACGGCGCGAGAGGAGGCGGCCCATGGGGCGTCCGCAGACGGCTCCCGCTGAGGCGGAGCTTCCGGCATCGGAGCCTCCAGCGGGGGCGCTTCCCGAGGCAGGGCTGCTGCCAGCGGAGCTTCGCGGTGCGGAGCGCTCAGCGGTGAAGCGCTCGGAGGCGGAGCTTCGGGAGGCAACGCTCTCGGAGGCAGCGCTTCGGGATGCAACGCGCCCGGCGGCGGAGTGCCCGGCCGCGGAGCGTGAGGCCGCGCAGCCGGAGTCCGTGCATGAGGTGCCCCCGGCGCCCGCGCGCTCGCCGTACATCGTCGGGCCCGTCTACGACTGGGCCTTCTTCCTGCTGCCGCCCGTGCTGGCGCTCGGGCTGGGCATCGCCATCTCCGGCACGGCCTTCAGCGACACGCCCGTGCGTTTCTTCGGGCAGGAGAAGACGTGGGCCGGGCTGCTGGTGGGCAGCCTCATCCATGCGCACCTGGTGGCGGTGCTCTTCCGCAGCCATGGCAACCCGGCCATCTTCCGGCTCTATCCGCTGCGCTTCGTGCTGGTGCCCGTGCTGGCGTGGGCGGCCATCCGAGGCTCGGCGGTGGTGGCGGTGGCCGCCACGGTGCTGGCGACGTTCTGGGACGTGTGGCACTCGGGGCTGCAGACCTTTGGCCTGGCGCGCATCTACGACCGCAACCGGGGCAACCCACCCGTTACGGGGCGCCGGCTCGACTTCTGGTTGAACCACCTCCTGTACGCGGGGCCCATCCTTGCGGGCGCGGCGATGCTGGACCACTTCGACAGCTTCGCGTCCTTCGACGCGGTGGGGATGACGTGGCTCGCCTCGGTGCCCGCGCGCATGACGGCCACGCACGCGCTGTGGACGCGGGGCGTGCTGGCAGTGGGCGGTGCGTTCCTCGTCCTCTACGTGGCGGCTTCGGTGCGCCTGCTGAAGCGCGGGCACCGGCCCTCGTTCCACAAGGTGTTCCTGCTCGTCACCACGGGGGCGTGCTCCATCTACACGTGGGGCTTCAACTCCTGGGGCGAGGCGTTCTTCATCATGAACCTGCTCCACGCCGTGCAGTACCTGGCGCTGGTGTGGGCCATGGAGGGAGATCGGCTCCGTAAGCGGCTGCGGCTCAAGTGGCGCTCCGTGGCGCTGGTGCTCTTCCTGGGCACGGTGTTCGCCTATGGCCTGGGGGCGGAGCTGTTGGATCCGGACCTGGAGAGCCTGTGGGCGTTCACGCTCGTCGTGTCGCTGATGCACTTCTGGTACGACGGCTTCATCTGGTCGGTGGCACGCAGGCAGGTATGAGGCTCGCCTGCCTCCTCGGTCCTTCCCGCAATCAGGAGCTTGGTATCTTGCGCGCCCATGAGTGAGCCCACCGCCGTTTCGGACCCTCGCATCGGCTCGGTGCTGCAGGAGCGCTACCGCATCATCGAGCGGCTGGCCGCGGGTGGCATGGGCATCGTCTACCGGGGCGAGCGGCTGGAGGTGGGCAAGGCCGTCGCCATCAAGTTCCTCCACGCCTGGGCGGCGCGGGACGAGGACTTCCGCAAGCGGTTCCAGGTGGAGGCGCGGGCCATGAGCCGCCTCACCCATCCGTGCTGCGTGTCGGTCATCGACTTCGGCGTGGACCAGGAATCGCCGTACATGGTGATGGACTTCGTCACCGGAGAGACGCTGCGGGGCCTGCTGCGCGAAGGCCCGCTGCCGCTGGCCCGGGCGCTGGCCACGCTGCGGCAGGTGCTGGCCGGGCTGGCCCATGCGCACGGGCAGGGCATCATCCACCGCGACATCAAGCCCGAGAACATCATCGTCACCCATGCCGTCGGGCTGGGGGAGCAGGTGCGCATCCTCGACTTCGGGCTGGCGAAGCTCCGGGACGAGGTGACGGGGCTCACCTCGGGGATGATGCTGGGGACTCCGGCGTACATGGCGCCGGAGCAGATTCAGGGCGAGCCGGTGGGGCCTCCCACGGACCTGTACGCCACCGGCGTGCTGCTCTTCGAGTTGCTCACGGGGAAGAAGCCGTTCAACTCGCAGGGCACTGCCGAGTTGCTGCGCATGCACCGCGAGGTGACGCCTCCGTTGCTGCGCGCGGCGGCTCCCGAAGCGGGCTTCTCCGCCGAGCTGGAAGCAGCGGTGGCGAAGGCGCTGGCGAAGGCCCCGGGAGAGCGCTTCCAGTCCGCGACCGAGTTCCTCGCCGCGCTCGAGCCGGCCGCCCTCGGGGCGTCTTCGGCTCACGCCGCATCCTCCACGCCAGCACGTCCGGCGGAAGCGGCGGCACCGAGGACTTCGGTTTCCACGCCTTCCACGTCAGCACATCCGGCGGAAGCGGCCACACCGAGAGCTTCAGGCTCCGCACCTTCCACGCCGGCACGTTCGGCGGGAGAGGTGGCCGTGAATGCGGCATCGAGGGCTCCGGCCGCTGCGTCGTCCACGCCGGCACGCCCGGAGGAAGCGGCGCTCCCGACGGAGAACGCCCTGGCGCCGACCCGTGAGCTGCGGATGCGCACTCCGGCCGGGATGAAGGTGCCGACGCCGGTGGCTTCGGTGGAACCCGTGGCGGCGGCGGTGCCGGCCTCCTCGCGGAACGAGCCCACGGAGCGCATCCCCGCCGCGCGGCCCCGGGCGTCCGAGGCCAGGGCCCGCTTCGGCCCGCTCTCGTTCCCGAACAGCCGCGTCCGCTCACTCGCCGTGGTGGGAGGCGCCGCGGGGCTCGTCCTGCTCGGGGCGGGCCTCGTCCGGTGGGCGCTGCCTTCGGGTTCTTCCGAACCGGCGCGGACGTCTTCCCAGGACACGAAGGGTGGAGGGGCCCGGGAGAATCCCCGAACGGGCACTCCGCCTGCCGGTGCACGGCGTCCCGTTCCCGAGCAACTGCCGGGCATCGACGAGGTGCATCGGCTGATTGAAGCGCAGCGGCGTGACGCGGCGCTGGCGGCCCTGAAGAAGCTGGCCGCGAAGCACCCGAAGAGTGCCTACGTCCGCTACCTGGAGGGCAACGTCGACTTCGACAACCTCCGCTGGGTGGACGGTGTGGCCGCGTACCGCGCGGCGCTGCGCAACGACGCCGCGTACCGGAACGACCCCACGCTCATCCAGAACGCCATCCGCTGCCTCGTCAGCGACCGGTTCCACGGCCTGTGCCAGGACTTCATCCGCGAGGACCTGGGCGAGGCCGCGGTGCCATACCTGGAGGAGGCGGCCCGCTCCGACTCCATGGCCAACGTGCGCACCCGGGCCGCGGGGCTGCTCCGCCGGCTGTAGGCCCTGAGCCGTCACACCACGGATTGTCGCCAGGAGCGTGAGAGGTGGGGCAGGGGCTGCTGGGTGAAGCGTCGCACCAGCTCGTCCCGGCCCTGCTTCCCGTGGGCCACGAGGTACGCGACTTCCGCGGGCATCAGCACCTTGACGGTGAACAGCCGCACCGGGCCGGAGGGCACGGTGAAGTGCTGGGGCAGTGTGCGCGTCTCCACGCCCAACAACATGCCCACCCGACCGTCCTTTGTGAGAAGGGGCTCGGGCATGCCTCTTCCCGCCACCTCCATGGAGAGCGAGCCCGTCATCAGTCGCTCGCGCAGGTGCGGGTGGGCGGCCACCTCGTTTGAGACACGCTCCAGCAGCAGCGCGGGCCAGCTCTTTTGCACACTGCCGAGGGGCTCGTTGGTCTCCAAGGCAAGCTCCAGGCCGAAGCCAACAGAGGGCTCGGGTCGAAGGTAGAGCGGGTCGGAGAGGCCGTCGGTCACCAGCAGCGTGTGTCCGTCGGGGCGGTGGATGACCCGCCACGCCTGCCGTTTGCTGGGCCAGTCACCGCCGACGACGAGGGGAATGAAGTCCTCGGCCTCCATCTTGCCAAGGCCCGCCCAGATTGCTTCACGCGCTGCGTGGGCCTGCTCCCAGAGTTCGCGGAACTTCCGGTCGCGCTCTCGCTCCTCGGGGCTGATGGCGATGGGGCCGGTGACTTCTTCGAACCTCATGCCCGTAATGCCTTCGCGCTCCAGGGCCTCCTTGATGTCCTCGGACACGATGAGGGCCACGAGCCATCCCCAGGTGCGGAAGACCTTGGCGTCGCCCACCTTGGCCGGGTCAATGCGCATGCCATACACGGCTCGATACATTCCAACCCGCTCTGGCCGGCCATCCTCGGGGAGCCAGTGCTGCACTTCCTCCGAGGCTTCATCGTCGATGCACTGCACGACACGAAGCGCGTTGAGGATGAAGTGCTGCTCCTGCTGTGAGCCGACAGTCACCGGGATGAGCTGGATATCACCTGGAGCCAGCGCGCTCAGGATGGACGCCATCTTCATGCTGACCAGGGGAAGGCCGAAGGCGGCGTGGGAGAAATCGGTCGGATGACCTGGGCTTCGAACAGGGACCGTCAAGGCGCCATCAAAGCGGGCGGGTTCTCCTCTCAGGAGATGCCCGGACATGATGACTTCCCCTTGTTGATTGACGAGCTTCCCCAGGTCCCAGCGGCCGGGAAACTGGATGTCTTCCGATAGGTCGAAGTACCGCATCGAGATGAGAAGCTCCTGATGTCATCAGGTCCGGGTGACCAGGCTGTTGAGCTTGCTGCCCGGTCTGACGATTTCCCTGGCCAGCGCCCTCAGTTCGTTGATGAGCACCGCGCGGCATTCCTGGATGCTCGCACAATCTCGCGTCGCATCGCTCAGCCTCCTGAAGACCGCTTGGTGGTACTCCTGCGGATGAGGCCCCTTGTGGCCCTGGACGCGGACCCTGTTTGCCGCGTCATCCAGGGACATGCCAGCCTTGTCGAAGATGTCCTGGAGCTTCGGTGACCACGGGCCACCCTGGTTCGTGGATTGCCACCACGTATTGGTGGCGATGGGGTGCTCGTGCCCTTCAGTGTCGCCCCCGTTGGAGGCTCCAGCGCTGAGAAGGTCCAGGCTTGGGGCAATGCAGCCGCTGTCCCTGTCGCCCGCCGGATGGTGGCTCATCGCCACCTGGCAAGTGTCCCTGAGTCCTGGCGCGCTCCACGCCCACCGAGTGAACGCTCTGCTGCTCTCCAGCGACAGTTCGTTCGCTCAACGCAGCGTCACGTTCCCCATGAAGGGCAGGGAACCCAGCGGTATCCCAACCAGGCGGAGACCGGCGGCTGCGCTCAACCGGTCAGCTCTCCAAGCCAGAGCTGACAGCTTCACGCCGATGGTGAGCATGCGGACGGCGCCTGAGTCCTTTCGTCCTCCCTGCTTCCTGCCGACGAGGCTCCCGCGAGCGGTCGAAGAATGGCGACCTAGACTACTGGGAGTACGAGTCCAAGGAGAGCAACCAGGGAAGGTGGCTGTCATGACGTTTGTGGAGAAGCACCGGTTCGCCGGCAGTCGGTCGGAGAAATTCCTGCTGAAGGTGTCAGTGGAGGGTGAGTACTTCGGCGTGGGGATGTTCGAGGCCATGGCCGAGCTGTATCCCGAGCTTGCGGATGAGTGTACGGCGTGCGCGACAATGGAGTGGTTCAACATCCATTACTGCGAGCCTTTCGCCCACGAAGCCGGCATTCACATCAGCCTGGAGCGGGCCGAGGAGCTGGGACGGCAGGGAGCGAAGTTCGCGCAGGACCATGACTTCGAGCGCGTGGCGAAGGCCACGATTCTTGAGACTCCAGCGGCCGATGCGCTGTACGCGCAGCTCGCCAGGGGCGCCCCCACGCCCGAGCTGAAGACCCTCGGGGACGACCTGTATGTGCACGAGGCCTCGTTGCGGGACTGGCTCCAGTCCGAGCTGGACGGAAAGTCCGACGGCGCCGAGAAGGTCTTCGCCTACCTCGAACGTCACGGAATCACGAGAGAAGAGGCGGTGACCCCGCGAAAGAACAGAGAAGACCTGGGCGGGGATACACAGCACCTGGTGCTCGCGCTCTTCGACAACGAGAGCGCCGCTGACCAGGCAGTCCATGCGCTGAAGAGCTGGGACAAGGCCACCGAGTACATGCGGCTCGACGCGATAGGCGTGCTCGTCAAGGACAGAAACGGTGAGGTCAAGGAGCACAAGCTCGGGAGGCAGGCTGGAAAGAGAGGCATGGGGATCGGCGTCGCCCTGGGCGTCATCGCGGCGATACCCACAGGTGGCCTCTCACTCGTAGGAAGTGCGGTCGGAGGCGCCGTCGGAGGCGGGGTCATCGGCAAGTTCTTCCACAAGGGGCTCAAGCTGACCGACGCGGATGTGGCGCGCATCGACAGCAAGCTCGACGCAGGTCACGCGGCGGTAGGTGTGCTCACCTGGGACTCCGAGACCGACGCCGTGACAGACAAGCTCAAGGAACTGGGCGGAACTCCCCAGACGCATGAAGTGGCGAGGCTGACGGACGAGCAGGATGATGTTGAGAGCATCCCTGGGCGGAAGATCGACACGCAGCCATCCATGCACCCCTGAAGCAGGCGTCCTGGCAACGGAAGCCCGGAGTGGAAGTTCAGCGCGACCTCCGGGAGCGTCACGAGCACCCGTCGCGCCTGCCCTCCCTCACCCGGGGTGACAGGCGCCTGTTGCTCTGCTCCCAATCCACTGTCCGCTTCTGGGACGCCACTTTCCGCAACCGGGCACCGCTCCTGGGACGGCCCCCCTCGTCCCGAACAAATCCAGGCCTTTGAGCGGCGAAAAGCAATTGGCACGAGCCTCGCTCTTAGAGAGGCCGTGGACATCCCCAAAGCCAAGAAGAAGACCCGCAAGCCCTGGGTCCTCGCCATCGCCGGAGCCTCCGCGCTCCTCATCATGACGGTGGGCCTGTCCCGGCTGCGCCCCGCGGCGCCCTCGGTGGAGCGGGCGTCGGTGTGGCTGGACACGGTGAAGCGCGGGCCGATGGTGCGGCAGGTGAAGGGCGCGGGCACGCTGGTGCCCGAGTACATCCGCTGGCTCACCGCCGACACGGCCGGCCGCGTGGAGCGCATCCACGTCCGGCCCGGCGCCACGGTGAAGGCCGACACGCTGCTCATGGAGCTGGCCAACCCGGACGTGCAGCTGCAGGCCCTGGAGGCGGAGCGTCAGCTCGCCAGCGCGCAGGCGGACCTCATCCGGCTGCGCATGGAGCTGGAGACGCAGCGGCTGGGGCAGGAGTCCTCGGTGGCCGCGCTCACCACCGAGTCCGCGGACGCCAGCCGCCGTGCCGAGGCCAGCAATGCGCTGCACCAGAAGGAGCTCATCGGCGAGCTGGAGGTGAAGCAGACCACCGAGAAGGCGGGCGAGCTGACCCGCCGTCTGGAGCTGGAGCGCAAGCGGCTCAACGTCGTGGCGTCCAGCATGAAGGACCAGCTCGCCGCCCAGCAGGGTCAGGTGGAGCGATTGAAAGCGGTCGCCCAGTTCCGACGTAACCAGGTGGAGTCGATGAAGGTCCGCGCCGGGGAGGACGGGGTGCTGCAGGAGCTGCCGCTGGAGCTGGGACAGTGGGTGACGCCGGGCGTGCTCCTGGCGAAGGTCGTCAAGCCCGAGCGGCTGAAGGCCGAGCTGCGCATCGCGGAGACGCAGGCGCGCGACATCCAGCCGGGCCAGAAGGCGCTCGTGGACACGCGCAACGGAGTGGTGGAGGGCACGGTGGCGCGCGTGGCGCCGGCGGCGAGCCAGGGCACGGTGCGGGTGGAGGTGTCGCTGCCCGAGGAGCTGCCCCGGGGCGCGCGGCCCGACCTCACGGTGGAGGGGACGGTGGAGCTGGAGCGGCTGGGCAATGTGCTCTCGGTGGGACGTCCCGCGGGCGCGCAGCCGAACGGGACGATGTCCCTCTTCCGGCTGATGCCGGGGAGCGACGAAGCGATTCGGGTGCCGGTGCAGCTCGGCCGGGGCTCCGTGAATGCCGTAGAGGTCGTGCAGGGTCTTCAGGAAGGCGACCAGGTGGTGCTTTCTGACATGGCCGCGTGGGACGCGGTCGAACGGGTGAGGTTGCGATGATGACGACGAACAATGTGGAGACGCCCGCTTCGACCGAAGGGGCGGTGCTGTCCGGTGGGCCGAAGACGGACGCGGGCAAGTCCCTCATCCAGCTCGAAGGGTTGACGAAGGTCTTCGAGACGGAGGAGGTGGAGACGCACGCGCTCTCCAACATCCACCTCACCATCCGCCAGGGCGAATGGGTGGCGATTGTCGGCCCCTCGGGCTCCGGCAAGTCCACGCTGCTGGCGGTGCTGGGGCTGTTGGACACGGCCTCGCGCGGCGCGTACCTGCTGGA
Source organism: Pyxidicoccus sp. 3LFB2 (assembly GCA_046520375.1). Lineage (GTDB taxonomy): Bacteria > Myxococcota > Myxococcia > Myxococcales > Myxococcaceae > Myxococcus. The sequence continues at coordinate 1,329 of JBKGHK010000022.1, read as the reverse complement.
CGGGCGCAGCGTGCTGGAGCTGTCGCCGTCGGACCGGGCGCTGGTGCGCAACCGGCACATCGGCTTCATCTTCCAGAGCTTCAACCTCATCGGCGACCTGACGGTGTTCGAGAACGTGGAGTTGCCCCTGACGTACCGGGGCATGCCCGCGGCCGAGCGCAAGCAGCGCACCGAGCGCGCGCTGGAGAAGGTGGGCATGGCGCACCGGGCGCGGCACATGCCCGGCCAGCTCTCCGGCGGTCAGCAGCAGCGCGTGGCCGTGGCCCGCGCGGTGGCGGGAGACCCGCTCATCCTCCTGGCCGACGAGCCCACCGGTAACCTCGACTCGAAGAACGGCGAGGCGGTGATGCAGCTGCTCTCCGAGCTGCACAAGGGCGGCGCCACCATCTGCATGGTGACGCACGACCCGGCGCACGCGCGCACCGCCACGCGCACGGTGAGCCTCTTCGACGGCCGCATCGTCCAGGACGAGCAGCGCCGCTAGTCCCCTGAGTTGCCCTCCCGCTCCGCCCTGCTCCGCGCGCTGACAGCGCGGAGACGGGCCGGCGTGTGTCCGCGTCCTTCTCTCGTGTGTCACCCGGAAGCCCCATGGAAACCCTCCTTCAGGATGTCCGCTTCGCGCTGCGCACGCTGGCCCGCAGCCCCGGCTTCACGCTGGTGGCGGTGCTGGCGCTGGCGCTGGGCATCGGCGCCAACAGCGCGGTGTTCAGCGTGGTGAATGGCGTGCTGCTCAAGGCGCCGCCCTTTGCGGAGCCGGACCGGCTGGTCCACCTCTGGGGCAACTTCCACAAGGCGAACCTCACGGACATCTCGGTGTCGGTGCCCGAGTACCGGGACTACCGCGTGCTCCCGCGCGTCTTCGCGTCGGTGGCCGCCTTCGACACCGGCGATGCCACGCTTACCGGAGGCGACGTGCCGGAGCGGCTCAGCGTGACGACCGCCACGGCCTCGTACTTCCCCACGCTGGGCGTGTCTCTGGCGCGCGGCCGGGCCTTCACGGAGGACGAGGAGACGCCGGGCCGCGAGCGGGTGCTGGTGCTCACGCACAAGGCCTGGCGCTCGCGCTTCGCCCAGGACGAGGGCGTGCTGGCCGCACGCTCCAGCTCGACGGGGACACGTACACGGTGGTGGCGTGCTGCCGCCCGGAGTCGAGTACCCGGCGGGCACGGATGTGTACGCGCCCTGGCCCCACGCCGGAGCAGGCCTCGAATGAGCGTCGCGGGAGCCGGGCCTCAGCGTGCTGGCTCGGTTGAAGCCGGGAGTGACGCTGGAGGCGCGCGGACGGACCTGGCGCGCGTGGCCTCGGAGATGGAGCGCACGCACGAGAAC
>JBKGHK010000229.1:0-14044 GCA_046520375.1 Pyxidicoccus sp. 3LFB2 | reverse complement strand
CGCCCGACCGCCGCGCCGAGCAGCCCGCCCGCGCCGCCGATACCGGCCCGGCTGCTGACCGTCTCGGAGGTGAGGGGCGCGGGAGCGTTCTCGGCCCGGACGTTGAGGGTGAGCCGGTTGCGGTAGCCCGGCCCCAACTCGCCATGCGGGGTCGCGCCGTCCAGGTCCTTGTAGCGCTCACGTGCCTCGGTGACGATGCCGACCAGATCCGTGCGCACCGTACGCTCGAAGGCCACGTAGCGCGCCAGCTCCGCGGCCTTGAGGCGGGCGCGCTGGACCTCCCAGAAGTAGTTGGCCCAGAGGACCAGCACCACCAGGAGGGGGGCCAGCAGCGCGAGCTCCACCGTGGCCGCGCCCCGGTGTGGGCTCCGTTTGCGTGGGTGCAGGGGGCCCCGGTCAGTAGCTGAGCGCATCAGTGAAGGCCTTGTCGGTGATTTCCCACTCGGGAATGAGCTGTTGCAGGAGGTCTCCTTCCCAGTGCGTTCTCACGGGCGCCAGGCGCGCCGTCCAGAGCGGGTTGAAGAAGTTGGGCTCCTCCTTCCAGTCACCCGGGCGGTGGTAGATGGCGCGGCCTACCGCGATGGCCATCATCCCTCCCGACCTGTCCCGGAACATTTCGGCCTCGATATTCTGGACGCCGCCCACGGCCTGCCACGTCATGTCGAGCATGCCGCCGGAGATGCCCTCATCGTCGTCCGTGAATGCTTCGTCACGGGAGCCCCGGTGGTCCCGGAAGGTTCCCCGGGAGAGGTTCTCCATCTGAAAGGGCTGGCGTCCCCGAGGCATCATGTCCTTGGTCAGCATGATGACGTTGCACGGGTAGCTGAAGTGGTTCTGCCAGGGGTCGATGAAGCTGGTGTCCGAGGTCAGGAACGGGGTGATGCCCATCCAGTCGTGGTGCCGGTCGGTCTTGCTGCCACCGTCCTGCTGGTGGAACCCGTTGCGAGCGTCCGCGGCGGCGCGGAAGCGCAGCTCGAAGACGGTCTTCCAGGGAAGGATTCCGAAGCAGCCGGCGCGCACATCAATCTTGATGTCGTCCGAGGCGAAGAGCTGGTCCTTGCGGTTGTTCTCGAAGTCCTCCGAGAAGCTCTTGATTTGACTGTCGGCGGTCTTGTCGATGCGCACCTGCCCGATGAGGAGGCAGAGGTTGAAGTCCCACTTGCGCCCGATGAGGAAGGGGCCCGTGCCCACCGCGGTCCACTCGCGCCGCACGGCGTTGGCCAGGTTGCCCATCAGCAGGCGGTACTTCGCCATGTCCGGGTCGGAGAGCGCGTTGTCCCGCAGCAGCTTCGAGCGCTGCCGGAGCCCTGTCGGATCGGTCAGGTTGAAGCTGGTCTCGCTGCTATGGGGCCCGTCGTCGATGGCATGAAGGAAGTTCTTCATGTTGGAGAAGTTGAAGTTGTCGATCGTGATGACGGAGTTCGAGCCCGATGAATCGGTAATGCCATCGAAGCCAGACCTGGACTTGGGGTCTGTATCCAGGAAGGGTCCCAGGGACCCTTTGTACATGTAGAGGTCCTTCAGGGTGCCCAACATCATGGCTTCCTGGGCGAGCCAGAGCGCGACGTTGAGTCCTGTCAGGATGGGGATGAGGACCCGGGAGACGGTCTCCACCGCGGTCTTCCATATTCGTATGGCCTGCTCCACGGCCGCGAAGATGGCGCCGATGCCTGGAACGGCCTTGAGGACGCTCGCCGCGGCCCGGACCGTCTGGTCCAGGTACATGGCGTGGCTTACGTAGGACATCACCGTGAGCATGGCCGAGTAGTGCACGATCATCGCGCGGTTGGTGTAGGCCAGGAAGTTGTAGGCCCGGGCCTCCTTCACCGCGAACGAGTAGGCCTGCGCGTCGGCCGCGTCCTGCAGCTTTATCTTCTCGTAGACCCCATGCCCGATGCTCACGGAGGCCATCACGCTGATGGCCAGCACCAGCATGGCCACGGCGCCAATGACCATGGCCTGCCCACGTTCGTCACGGCGCATCCTTCTCAGCAGACCAAACATGGCATCCCCGCTTCAGTGCCCGGAAGCTCAGCCGCCGACGGCGCAGCGGCCCGGTCCATACAGGCCGTTGTTCAAGAGGTTGGACTGCATGCGCATGGACCAGGTGGCGACCAGGGGCATGACGTACTTGCCGCTCGCCGCGACCTTGGCGACACCGTCATGGTCCTTGTCGCGCTCGGCGCCACGGCGCTCCAGGTACTGGGTGGCGGAGCCGCCGCCCACGCGCTGGTTTTCGAACTGGATGCCTCGCAGCTCGTCCAGGTACTCCTGCCCCATGTAGAAGCTGTGCAGCTGCCAGTTCGCGAAGGGGATGCGCAGCTCGTAGAAGTAGGTCAGCCGCACCGAGAGCAGGTTGGCCCCGATGACCCGGTCATCCCGGACGTCGTCGTAGTCAATCTCCTGCGATCGCATGTGAGAGCCGTAGGTGCCGAACAGCTCACGGAGTTGACCCGCCCCGGGATTGACCACCTCGACTCTCAGGAGGGGCAGGGGGCCTTGCGAATAGAACGGCGTGGGATTCCGCCCGGGAGGTGGAAAGACCTTGTCGACGTACTCCTTGTTGACCTTGATGGTCCGGTCCAGCGTATCGATGCGCGCCGACCTGCCCGGCAGGGGCGCCAGGGTGGGCAGCAGCGCCACCAGCGCGGCCTTCTCCATGATGCCGCAGTCGCCATGGTTGACGATGCCGGCCCGCACGGCGCGGTAGGCGCCGTACTCCGTCATCAGCCGGGCGTGGTGCACCATGCCGAGCTGGATGATGCCCAGCACGAAGAACACCATCATCGGCACCACGAGCGCCGTCTCGACCGCTGCCTGTCCTGATTGACAGGATTTAGGTGGGCAATTCGAGTACATGGACCTTTTACAGCCTGTAGTGGGTTGCCCTTACATCCGGTCGCGGCCGGGGAGTGGATGTGATTGTACTGCAATGATTTGAGTTCGATGCCCCGGCGTCTGTCTTTCCTGTCGTACGTCCGACAGTCCCATGGCAATTCAACGTCCGCCCCGGACCCGCGCACGGGGGACAGGTGTGGGAAGGCGCACCTGTCCCTTCACAGAGGGCATGTCAGTAGCTGTGTTACAATCACTGTCGAATGGCCCGGAATTCGCGGTGCCCATCGGGACGGGGACGATGAGATACGCGGAGCCACAGACGGTGGAGGAGGGGCTCTCACTCCTCGCCACGACCGAGGGAGCGCGCTGCCTGGCGGGGGGCGCCTCGCTGGTATCGAGGATGAACGCGGGCCAGGTCGCGCCCGGCATGCTGGTCAGCCTGCACCGCATCCCGGAGCTGGCCACCACCACGGAAGCCGCGGACGGACTCTGGCTGGGCGCCATGTCCACGCACCGCACCGTGGCCGCCGAGACGCGCCTGCGCGGGGCCATGTCCGTGGTCCGCCATGCGGCGGAGCAGCTCGCGCACCCGGCCATCCGCAACATGGCCACCCTGGGCGGCTCCGTGTGCCTTGCCGATCCGCAGACGGAAATGCCCGTGGCCCTGGTCGCCGCCTCCGCCCGGGCCGAAGTCGCGGGCCCCTCCGGACGGCGCACCGTCCCCGTCGAGTCGCTCCTCGTGGGGGCCTTCCAGACGTCCCTGGCCCCGGGTGAGCTCGTCACGCGAGTCTTCATCCCCCGGGGCGTGGACGGCGCGGTGGGCCACCACCTCCGGTTCAGCCGCGTGGCCGCTGACTACCCCACCGTGTCCGTGTCCCTGGTCCTCGCCATGGACGGGGACACATGCCGCTTCGCGCGGGTGGTGTTCGGCTCATGTGGACCAGTGCCGCTGCATGTGGACGCAGCGGATGCGCGGCTCGTGGGCTCCCGGCTGGAGCCAGGCGATGTGGCGGAGGCGGGGCGGCTCATCGCCGAAGCCTCCGCGCCCCTTGATGATGTCCGTGGCTCGGCGGAGTACCGGCGCATGCTCATTCCGCGCCTGCTTGGCCGCGCCCTGTCCCAGGCCCGGGAGGGTGCCCATGTCTGACAAGGTTTGCGTATCCCTCACGGTCAATGGCCAGACGCACGCGCTCACGGTGGCTCCGGAGCGGACGCTGCTGGACGTGCTGCGCGAGGAGCTTCGCGCGACGGGCACCCGGCGCGGCTGCGACGCCGGAGACTGCGGCGCCTGCACCGTCCTGGTGGACGGGCTGCCCGTGCTCTCGTGCCTGTCCCTGCCGGCGCGCCTGGGCGGCCGGGCCATCACCACCGTCGAAGGGCTGGAGACGGGCGGCGAGCTGCACCCGGTGCAGCGGGCCCTCGTCCAACACGGCGCGGTGCAGTGCGGCTTCTGCATGTCCGGCATCGTCCTTGCCGCGAAGGCGCTGCTGGAGCACACCCCATCACCCACGGCGGACGAGGTCCGCCACGCGCTCGGAAGCAACGTGTGCCGGTGCTCGGGCTATGCGCGGGTGGTTGAAGCCATTGTCTCGCTGGGAGGGCGTCCATGAGCGAGGACTTGAAGCCGAGGCCGCCGCCGGAGCCCGTGGGCGAAGTCGTGGGGCAGTCCGTGCCAAAGACGGACGCGCGCGAGAAGGTGACGGGGCGCGCGCTCTACACCGATGACCTGGTGCTGCCCGGCATGCTGCATGGCGCCCTGCTGGGCAGCCCGCATCCCCATGCCCGCATCCTGTCCTATGACACCTCGCGGGCGAAGGCGCTGCCCGGCGTCCGCGCGGTGCTCACCGCCGAGGACCTGCCCCCGGTCGACATCGGCCCCGTCATCAAGGACCAGCCGCTGCTCGCGCGGGGCAAGGTCCGCTACGCGGGCGAGCCCGTGGCCGCCGTCGCCGCGGTGGACCTGCCCACGGCCCGCAGGGCGCTCGAGCTCATCGACATCCAGTACGAGGTGCTTCCCGCCGTCTTCGACGTGGACGAAGCGCTGCGCCCGGACGCGCCCGTGCTGCACGCGCTGCGCGGGCCCGGGCATCCCAACCTCGCCACGCACATCCGCCTGGTGGAGGGCGAGCCAGACAAAGTGTGGGCGCGGTGTGACGCCATCATCGAGGACGTCTACGAGACGCCCGCGCAGCAGCACATCTACCTGGAGCCGTGCACCACGCTGGCTGCGGTGGACCTGGACAGCGGCGCCATCACGATTCACACCTCGACGCAGACGGCGTTCCGCGTGCAGGCCATCACCGCCGAGGCGCTGGCCATGCCCATGTCCCGCATCCGCGTCCAGGTGCCGAGGGTGGGCGGGGCGTTCGGCGGCAAGGTGGAGTCCACCAACCAGCCCATCACCGCCGCGCTGGCGAAGGCCGCGCGCGCACCGGTGCGACTGACGTTCTCCCGCACCGACGACATGCGGATGATGCGCTCGCGCCACGCGGCCCGCATCCACATGCGCACGGGCGCGACGCGGGACGGACGCATCCTCGCCCGCCAGGTGCGCATCCACTACGACACCGGGGCCTACGCGGACGACGGGCCCTTCGTCGCCGCCATTGGCAGCTACTTCGCGCGCGGGCCGTACCGCATCCCCCATGTCGAGGTGGAGTGCTTCAGCGTCTACACCAACAAGCTCCGGGCGGGCGCGTTCCGGGGCTTCGGCAACCCGCAGGTCCACTTCGCCAGTGAGATACAGGTGGACCGGCTCGCCGACGCGCTGGGCATGGACCCGGTGGAGCTCCGGCTGCGCAATGCGCTGGAGACCGGGGAGAAGTGGCTGGGCGGCGCCCCGGTGGAGAGCGGCACCCTGCGCGCCTGTCTGGAGAAGGCCCGCGAGGCCTCGGACTGGCACCGGCGCCGGGAGCGCCCGGCCCCCGCGTCACCGGGAAAGCGGCGCGGCATCGGCATGGCGGCCATCGGCCATGTGACGGCGCTGCTGGGCTCCAGCGCCACCGTCCGGCTCAACGAGGATGGCACCGTCAACGTGAGCACCGGCGCGGTGGACACCGGGCAGGGCTCGGACACGGCGCTCGCGCAGGTGGCGGCGGGCGCGCTGGGCCTGTCACTGGAGCAGCTCCACTTCAGCCGCCCCGACACCGACACGTCTCCGTATGACTGGTGCACCGGCGGCACCCGCACCACCTTCACCGTGGGCCACGTCATTGCCCAGGCCTGTGAGCAGGTGCGCGAGCAGCTCTTCGCGCACGCGAGCGCGATTCTGGAGCGTCCCGTGAAGGCGCTGGAGCTGCGGCCCGGCGGGCTCGTGGGCGTGCGGGGCGAGCCGGGGGCGTCCGTTTCCTTCGGCGCCATCGCCGGCCGGGCCCTCTATGTGGAGGGCGGGCCCATCATCGCCACCGCCCGGTGGCTGTACCCCGCGTGGCAGCTCGACACGCGCCGCACGACGGTGGAGGGGCTGCCCTCCATGGGCAATGGCTACTTCATCTTCGGCGTGCAGGTGGCCGAGGTCGAAGTGGACGAGCTGACGGGCAAGGTGGAGCTGCTGGAGGCGTGGAGCGTCCACGACGTGGGCCGGGTGCTCAACCCCGCGGCGGCCGGAGGGCAGGTCCAGGGCGGCTTCGTCCAGGGCCTGGGCTATGCGCTGACCGAGGAGCTGGTGTGGAAGGACGGCCACCTCATGAATCCCTCCATGAGTGGCTACAAGGTGCCGGGCGCGCTCGACGTGCCCGTGGCCATCCATCCCATCCTGCTGGAGCACGCCGCCGGGCCCGGGCCCTTCGGTGCCAAGGGCGTCGCCGAGGCGGGCATCGTGGGCGTGGCGCCCGCCATCTGCAACGCCATCCGTCATGCCACGGGCGCGAGCGTCCGGCAGATTCCGGCCACCGGCGAGCGCGTGCTGCGCGCGCTGCTGGCGCACGAGGACTCGCGCTCGAAGGGCGGATAGCCGCGTCGGCGGTCAAAGCGTGGATTCACCGGGAAGCGGACTCCCGGTGACGGCAGCAACCCGGGGGCGGGAGTAGCACACCAGCGCCTGACCGCTTGCAGGGGACACTGCCCCCGGGGGTGATTGTCGGCTGCTGGAAAGGCTGCTCAGACAGAAAGGGTGGGGTGTCACCGGGCTGTTAACGTCGGGTGCCTCCCATGACGTCCCCCTTCTCCAGTCCTCCGGCCCGAAGCTCGGAGCCCCTGGCGCCCGACCTGCTCTCGGGTTTCCCGCAGGGGGACCTCTTCCGGCAGATTGCCGAGAGCATCCCCCACCTCATCTGGCTGACCCGGCCGGATGGCTACCACGACTACTACAACGCGTCCTGGTACGAGTACACGGGGCTGACGCCCGAGCAGACGGCGGGTGCGGGGTGGATGAACGCCTTCCACCCGGAGGACCTGCCGGAAGCGGGGCGTCGCTGGGCCCACTCGCTGCGCACCGGCGAGCCCTACGAGGTGGAGTACCGCTGCCGCCGCTATGACGGGGTGTGGCGCTGGTTTCTCGGCCGGGCCCGCCCGGTGCGCGACGAGGGCGGCCGCATCGTCCGGTGGTTCGGCACCTGCACGGACATCGACGACCAGCGGCGGGCCGCGGACTCCATGCGCCTGCTGGACGAAGCCAGCGCGCTGCTGTCCTCCTCGCCCATGGATTTCGAGGCCACGCTCGCCTCGCTGACGCGGATGACGGTGCCGTGGCTGGCGGACTGGTGCGCCATCGAGCTGGTGGACGAGGACGGCTCCTCGCGGCAGGTGGGCGTGGCGCACGTGGACCCGGCCAAGGTGGGCTTCGCCGAGCTGCTGCGGCAGCGCTACCCGCCCAGCCCCGAGGACCCATTCGGCGTGCTGTCCGTCATCCGCACGGGCACGCCGGTGCTGCTGCCGGACATTCCAGACGAGGTGCTGGTGGCTGGCGCGCGCGACGCGGAGCACCTGCGCATCTCGCGCGAGCTGGGGCTGCGCTCGGCGCTGCTCCTGCCGTTGATTGCGCGTGGGCGCACCCTGGGCGCGCTCACGCTCGTCACCGCCGAGTCCGGACGGCGCTTCTCGCAGGCGGACCTGTCGCTGGCCGAGCAGCTCGCCGCGCGCGCCGCGCTGGCGGTGGACAACGCGCGCCTCCTCCAGGATGCCCGGCGGGTGGAGGAGCGCTTCCGCTCGCTCATCACCGCCACCGCGCAGACTGTCTGGGTGACGCGCCCGGATGGCAATGTGGCGGAGGACAGCCCCTCCTGGCGCGCCTTCACCGGCCAGTCCTATGCGGCCTGGCAGGGCCGGGGCTGGTTGGACGCTGTCCACCCGGAGGACCGGGAGGTGGCCGCCAACGCCTGGAACGCCGCCGTGGCGGAGCGCCGGCCGTACGAGGTGGACTACCGCCTGCGCCGTCCGGACGGCAGCTATACGCCCACGCGGGTGCGCGGCGTGCCCGTGCTCAACGCGGACGGCACCGTGCGCGAGTGGGTGGGCACCAACACGGACATCTCCGTGCAGCAACGCGCCGAGGAGAACGCCCGCCGGCTGGAGCGGGAGAAGGCCGCCCGCCGGCTGGAGGCCCTGCGCGCGGAGGTCAGCAGCGCCCTGTCCCGCGAGGGCACCCTCCCGGACATCCTCCAGCTGTGCGCGGAGGCCCTGGCGAGGCACCTGCCCGTGTCCTCCGCACGGATATGGCTGCACGTGCGCGGCACGGACTTCCTGGACCTGGCGGGCAACGCCGGCTACCAGACGCCGCCCCGCGACAGGTGGGCCCGGCTGCCCATCTCCGGTCCCACGATGATGAGCGAGGTGGCCCGCAGGCGGGAGCAGATCTGGGTGGACCGGCTTGAGACGGAGCCCCGCGTCCAGGACCGGGCGTGGGTGCGGGACACGGGCATCCGCGCGTTCGCCGGCATCCCCCTGCTGGTGCGGGAGGACCTGGTGGGCGTGCTGTGCGTCTCCGGCCACGAGTCGCTGAGCCAGGACGCGGTGGCGGCGCTGGCCGCGGTGGCGGACGCCATCGCCCAGGGCGTGGAGCGCCGCCGCGCGGAAGAGTCCCTCAAGCAGCATGCCCAGGAGCTGGCCCGCTCCAACGAGGAGCTGCAGCAGTTCGCCTACGTGGCCTCGCACGACTTGCAGGAGCCGCTGCGCATGGTGGCCAGCTACACCCAGCTGCTGGGCCGCCGCTACAAGGGGAAGCTGGACGCGGACGCGGACGAGTTCATCCGCTACGCGGTGGACGGCGTCACCCGCATGCAGCGGCTCATCCAGGACCTGCTGGCCTGGTCGCGGGTGGGCACGCGCGGCCGGCAGCCCAAGCCGTGCGACGCGGGCCGGGCGCTGGAGCGCGCCACCGCCAACCTCCAGGCCTCCATCCAGGAGACGCGGGCCACGGTGCACACCGGGCCCTTGCCTCCGGTGCTCGCGGACGAGACGCAGCTGGCGCAGGTGTTCCAGAACCTCATCGGCAACGCGCTGAAGTTCCACGGCGACGCCCCGCCCGAGGTGGAGGTGAAGGGCGAGCCGCGAGGCGCGGAGGTCCTCTTCACGGTGAAGGACCGGGGCATTGGCATCGACCCGCAGTACTTCGACCGCATCTTCATCATCTTCCAGCGGCTGCACGGCAAGGAGGAATACCCGGGCACGGGCATCGGTCTGGCCATCTGCAAGAAGATTGTCGAGCGACATGGCGGTCGCATCGGCCTGGAATCCCAACAGGGACAGGGGACGACGTTCTGGTTCACCCTGCCCGCCGCACCGCCCGCCCCGGGCCCTGAGACACCATGAGCCACGACGAGTTTGGAAAGCCGATTGAAATCCTCCTGGTGGAGGACAACCCGGGCGACGTGCGGTTGACGATTGAGGCCCTCAAGGAGGGCAAGGTCCGCAACAGCCTGTCGGTGGCGCGCGACGGCGTGGAGGCCCTGGCCTTCCTGCGGAAGGAGGGCCCGCATGCCAATGCGGCCCGGCCGGACCTCATCCTGTTGGACTTGAACCTGCCCCGGAAGGACGGGCGCGAGGTGCTGGCCGAAATCAAGGAGGACGCGCTCCTGCGGCGCATCCCCGTGGTGGTGCTCACCACGTCCAAGGCGGAGGAGGACATCCTGCGCACGTACGACTTGCACGCGAACTGCTACATCGCCAAGCCGGTGGACCTGGAGCAGTTCATCTCCGTGGTGCGCTCCATCGACGACTTCTGGCTGTCGGTGGTCCGACTGCCTCCCAAGCCCGAGGCCCCATGAGCGTGCGGGCGGTGGAGGCGCAGCACCTGCGCGTGCTGCTGGTGGAGGACAACCCGGGCGACGCACGCCTGCTCCAGGAGGAGCTGCGCGAGTTCTCCGCGTCCACGCACTTCGAGGTGGTCCACGTGGACCGTCTCGCGGAGGCGCTGCGCCGGGTGGACGAGCACCGCATGGACGCGGTGCTGCTGGATTTGTCGCTGCCGGACGGGCACGGGCTGGGCAACATCTCCCGCATGCTGCAGGCGGCGCCGTCGGTGCCCCTGGTGGTGCTCACCGGCACGGACGACGAGCGGCTCGCGGTGCAGGCCGTGCACGAGGGCGCCCAGGACTACCTCGTGAAGGGCCAGGTGACGGGCCCGCTGCTGGTGCGCGCGCTGCGCTACGCCATCGAGCGCAAGCGGGTGGAGGAGGGGCTCAAGCGCGAGGAGGCGGCGCGGCAGACGGCGGTGTTCCGCGAGCAGTTCCTCGGCATCCTCGGGCACGATTTGCGCAACCCGCTGCAGGCCATCTCCGGCAACGCGGCGCTGCTGTTGCGCTACGGCGGGATGGCCGAGCCCCAGCGCAAGGCGGTCAACCGCATCTCCATCTCCGCGGACCGCATGGCGCGGATGATCAACGACCTGCTGGACTTCACCCGCACCCGCCTGGGCGGCGGCTATTCGCTGAGCCGCACGCGGATGGACCTGCACGACGTCGTCCGGCAGGTGGTGGAGGAGCTGGAGGTGGCGCACCCCAAGCGCCGCTTCGAGCTGACCCTGGCCGGCAATGGCTGGGGGGACTGGGACGCGGACCGCATCGCCCAGGCGGCCTCCAACCTGGTGGGCAACGCCGTGCAGTACTCCCCGGAGGACACGGCGGTGACGGTGTCCCTGCGGGACGAGGACGGCGGCGTGCGCCTGGAGGTCCACAACTGGGGGCTGCCCATTCCCGTGGAGCGGCTGCCCCATATCTTCGACCCGTTCGTGCGGGCCCAGGACATGCGCAGCGCGCAGCGCAACGGGCTGGGGCTGGGGCTCTACATCACCCACGAAATCGTGCGGGCCCATGGCGGCATGCTGCACGTGACGTCCACCGCGCAGGAAGGCACGCGCTTCTGGCTGCACCTGCCCCGCCACGAGGTCGCCGCCGCCGTCGGCTAGGACGGCGGGGCGAAGCACGGCGGGGTTCGGCTGCCCCGCGCACCGCGAGCTCGCCGCCACTGTCGGCGAGGACTGCGGGGCGAGGCACGGCGGGTTGCCGCTTCCCTGGCCACGCGAGCACGCCGCCGCCTTCAGCGCGGGCGGCGGTGTGAGGCACGACGGGCTTCCGCTTTCCGGCGTCAGCTCTCCGACGTCAGCTTCCCTTCATGGGGCCCGCGTCACGGTGGCCCGTCTGCGCGGGGGCGCTGTGCGTGCGGTTGCGCTCCTCGTCGGTGGGGCTGGACTCGCTCTCCTTCTCCGAGCGGCCGTAGAGCTCCTTGCGCGTTTCATCCGGCATCTTCACGTCGGTCCGAGGCGTCTGTTCGTTCGGCTTGAGCGGCATGGGGGTCTCCCTGGTCGGTGAAGGTTCGTGACCCCACAAAGGTCGGAAGGCCGACAGGACACGGCAAGGTGCCGTCCGCCGCGCGCAGGGCCGGCACGGGAGCAGGCCCGAGGGCCCCGGGAATGCCCGCGAAGCTCCAGGTGCTCCCGAGAGGAGGGTGCACGGCTGCCTGCCCGGTGAAGCGCCGGGCGGCCGCCCGGCGAGCTTCCGGGGAGGCAGCGCCGCGAACGGCGGGAAGACACACCTTGGCGGGGTGACGTCAACGCGGCCGCCCGTCACCGACGGACGCGGCCCCCGACAGCGAGGTGCACCGCATGGAGCTTCTTGGATTCACTCTTCTGGGGGTCGTCGTCTTCTACGGCCTGATGCTGGCCGTCATCGTGGGCGGGGCCTTCAGCAACAAGCGCGAGAAGGACCTGCGTGAGCTCACCGAACAGCAACAGGCCGCCGGGCTGACGGGGGACACGACGATGAATGACCCTTTCGGCCTGGACTACCACCACCCCCGCGAAGCGCGGACGTAGGCGGGGGGACCTAGCGGGGCCGCGGGCTGTAGTAGCGACGCAGCCAGCGGCTCAGCCCGTCCAGGCCGGGGAAGAGCACGCGCTCGGTGACGTTGGCCTGGTCCAGCTTGTCGCGCACCTCCCACTTCAGGGCGGCGGGGATGATGAGCCGGCGCACGCCCTGCTTCTGGTCCTGGAGGAACTCGTCGAGCCGCAGCCCGGGGCCGTTCATCACCGAGAAGAGGGCGAACTGGTTGACGATGCGCGCGTCCAGGGAGGGCGGCTCGAAGAAGAGCACGAAGGGGTGCTTCGCCAGCCGGTCGAAGGTGACCAGGTCCGAGGCCTCCGCGGCCAGCATCTCCGCGGTGAAGACGTCCGCGCCCTCCCGCTTGAGCTGGGCCTTGAGCGGCCGGGGCAGGAGCCGGTTCGTCTCGCGGTAGTCCACGCACCACACCACGCCGTCCTGGTCCGCCAGGTCGGTGTCCTCGGTGAGGAAGTGCAGCGCGACATTGGGACTGAACGTCCAGTCCAGCAGCCGCGTGGGCAGCCCGTGGTGCTGGGCCAGGGCGAGCCAGTCCCACAGGGACTGCATCTGCTGCTGGGCATCGGAGTGCGCGTACTTGCGGAAGGCGCGCAGCAGGTCCTTCTCCTGCCGCACGAACATGCCCCCGCGGTTGAGGGCCGTGGACAGGTCGTGCTCCACGTAGGGCATGCCCCGGAAGACGAAGCTGGGGCGATGCCGGCCCAGCGCCTCGTTCCACGAGCCCGCGAAGAGCGCGTCCTGAAGCTCCAGCCACGTGTTGACCCGCTGCTCCCGCATGCGGCGCCCCTCCGCCCGTGTGTCACCCGGTAGAACACGGCCTTCAGGGCACCTCTATCCCAACCGGGGGCTGGAGGCAGGGCCAAAGCGGTGGGCTTCAGGCCCCGTCCCCGGGAAAGGGGATGGCGCAGAGCTGCGCCTCCAGGAGCACCTTCACCGGCGCGGCCAGCCGCATCTGTCCCAGCCGGCGCAGTTGCTCCGGGCGCAGCCGCGCGAGCGTGTTCGCCACCTTGCGGCGGCTGTACTCGGGGGCGAAGTAGCGCACGAAGCCGGACGCGTTCAGCGAGAAGAAGGACAGCGCGTCCGCGTCGTTGATGAGCGCCAGGTCCGGGTCTCCGTCGGGACACGCATGCCCCACCACGAGGTTGCGCACGCGCTGGCAGGTGCCGGTGTCCGCGCCCACTTCCTCCAGCACCTGGCACGTCAGCTCCGCGCCCCGCTCCGCGGGGGTGTCCAGGCCGGAGGGCCCGTCGCGCGGGTCCGCTCCGGACACCCGCTCCACGTCGTGGAAGAGGGCGGCGGCCTGCACCGCCAGGTCCGCGTCGGGGCGCAGCCGCAGCGCCCACTGCCAGGCATCCAGCGCGTGCTGGTAGTCCGCGCGCACCCGCGGCAGGTGCAAATCATGGAGGGCGCGGTGGCGCGTCAGCAGCCGGTCGAAGAGCCGGGCCGACGAGGCCTCGTTGCGGCGGCCCACGAGGCCCTGGTAGCGGGTGAGGATTTCGAGCGCGGCGATGACGAGCGCCTCGCCGCGCGCGCCCTCCAGGTGCAGGGAGAGCTGCTCGGAGCTCTCCGCCGCGCCGAAGACGCGCGCGTCCCAGGTGAGGGGGTCGAAGTCCAGCGAGCCCCACTCGGACACGTCCAGGCGCAGCACCCGCGAGCCCCGGCCGGCCGCCAGCGGGCCTATCGCCACGGTGGGGAACTCCGCCTGAACCAGGGCCCAGCCATGGCCCGCGGCGGGGCCCTCGCTGGCGAAGTCGGACAGCAGCAGCTGGCGGAGCATGGGGCCTCCCCCTTTCGGGCGGCATGCCGTGCCCGAGCAGGTTGCCGGGGAAGCTGGCCCCGCGTGCGCCCGCTGCCCACTACCTTGGGAGCACAGGGCCGCGTGGGCTGGAGCACAGCGCGGGCCCGCGACGTGAGCTGCCCGACGTGCGGCCGGTCCG
>JBKGHK010000228.1:0-14102 GCA_046520375.1 Pyxidicoccus sp. 3LFB2 | reverse complement strand
CTGGAGGGATGGCTCGCGGCTCGGGCCGCTCCGGAGTTGTGTTGAATCCTAAGGAACATTCCTTCCGCGTATCCGCCCTCGCCGTCAGGACGACTGCGTGGAACGAATGTTCCTTCCGCGCAGCCCCTGCGGCGGTCAGGCCCGGCCCGGGAATGAACGTTCCTTCCGCATCACCTCCGGGCCCGTCAGGCCCCCGGCCCCGGAATGAACGTTCCTTCCGCATCACCTCCGGGCCCGTCAGGACCCCGGCCCTGGAACGCCGGGCCCGCCAAAAGCCCCGCCCTGGAACGAACGTTCCTTCCGGCTGCTCGTCTAGCGGGGCCGAGCAGCCTCCTTCCGAGGCTCCTGGAGGGCACCTTCGTTTCTGACTCAGAAGTGCGTCCGCGTCCCGACGGCCCCGGACTTCGCGGCTGCCCGGCGGGAGGCCAGAATCAGAAGCGCATCCGCATCGCGACGCCCGCCCCGTCGCGCTCTCCCGGCGTGAGCATCATCAGCAGCCGGGCGTCGTAGCGGGCATTCAGCAGTAGCACGGTGCTATCGAAGAGCAGGAGTGTCGTCCCCTGGAAGAGCAGGGCGCGTCCCCAACCCGTGAGCTGCCCTGAATCGATGCGGCGGCCGCGCTCCCACAGGAAGGCACCGAAGGTGGCCGCGAGGACATCCAGGGTGATGCCCACCAGCAGCCCCCGTTCCAGCATCACCCCCCCTGCGAAGGCTCTCCTTCAGCGTCAATCGCTCCGGGTCCTGGGCCGCCAGCAGCAGCGCCCCCACGACCGCCGTGCCGAGGATGGGCACGTTGAAGAGCGCGTTCATCTGGTGGAAGGAGCGCCACGCGCGGTCATCCGCGATGAAGTACCCCGTGGTGCCCACCACCATGTTCGCCAACGTCCACCCGGCCAGCACCGTCACCGCCGTCCAGTTCATCGAGATGCGGTGCGAGTTCAGCTCCACCAGGTGACGGTCCCGCTCCGGTGTGCCCGGCGGCACGTCGGTGAGCCTCACCTGCGTCTCGGGGCCGGTGGTCGCGGCCGTCAGGAGGGCGCCCCGAAGGCTACAGGTCCGGGGCTGCGCATCCGCGAGGGGGGAAGCCGTAAATCGTGAGGAACTGGAGCCGCTGCACTCCGCGCCCGAGAAGGGCTTCACCGTGGCTCCGGGCTCGGAGGGCGCGGACTCCGTGCCAACGTCGAGCGTCGATGCGGGAGTGCGGGACGACGACCCCGTCCCAACATCGAGCGGCGGTTGCACATCAGAGCCCGCTTCCGCGCTCGACGAGCTCATGGCCAGCAGGGCCAGCACGAGCACTCCCGCGTGACGTGCGCCCCACCGGGCGGAGCGCGTCCCCAGCGTCGTCGCTGCCGGGACACGTCCATCCTTCTCGCCTCGCCGGCGCATGTGGCTCCTCTCCCCGCTGGCCAGCATGCTCGCCGTGCGCGGGCACCAGGGGCGAGGTGCGCACCGGGCCCGGCGGCTCCCATGGTCCCCAGGGACAATGCGAGCGACTCGAATTCAATACGCCCGCGCGCCTGGGCCCGCCCCGCGAGCAGTCGATGTACCGCCTCGGACACGGGGATGGCGGACCGCTTCTCGCCGGGAAACGGGGAGTGCACCCTGCGTCCCCATGAGGCCTCACCTCGCCGTCCTTTCGCTCCTGCTCCTGGTGACCTCCGGCTGCTACCGCTACCGCTTCGAGCAGCGGCCGGACGTCCCCGAGGCCCGGCATGTCACCCACGAGGTGCGCGTGCCCACGTACCTCAACGGCTTCGTCGGGACGGGGAGGGTGGAGACCGCCCGCTACTGCGAGCAACCCGTCCGCACGGAGCTGGAGGTGACGGCCACCGACGTCCTCCTCTCCCTCGTCACGCTGCTCATCTACACACCGCACACCCTGCGAGTGACGTGCGAGCAGCCCGCCCCCGTCGAGGCGCGCTGACACGGCGTCCCTTCCGGAGGGATTCCCGCTAGGCTCGCTCTCAACGCCAGGACGGAGGTCATGACGATGCGCGCGGTCGTGTTCCAGCACGAGGAGCATGAGGGAGCGGGCCTGTTGGGGCCGGCGCTGGAGGAGGTGGGCTTCACGCTCGTGAACCGGTTCCGCGCGGTGCGCCGGGAGGACGTGGACGCCGACCTCGTGGTGGTGATGGGTGGCCCCATGGGCGTCTATGAGGCGGACCAGCACCCGTTCCTCCACGACGAGCTGGCGCTGCTCACCGAGCGCCTCGCCTATGAGCGTCCCTGCCTGGGCATCTGCCTGGGCGCCCAGCTCCTCGCGTCCGCCGCGGGCGCCGAGGTCTTCGTGGGGAAGAACGGGTTCGAGGTGGGCGTGGCGCCCGTGCGGTGGACCCCGGACGCGGTGAAGGACCCGGTGATTGCCGGCGTCCGTCCGAAGACGGTGGTGGCGCACTGGCATGGCGACACCTTCAAGCCCGTGCCGGAGGCCACGCTGCTGGCCTCCACGGACCGGTACTCGCAGCAGGCCTTCCGGCTGGGCACGTCCTACGCCTTCCAGTTCCACCTGGAGCTGACCGCCGCCGAGCTGGGACGCTGGTTTGATTTGGAAGCCGAGGACCTCCGCCAGCGCGGCAAGGACCTCCAGGAGCTGAAGGCCCAGCTCCCCAAGCTGAAGGCCGCCGAGGCGGAGAACACCGAGCTGCTCCAGCGCCTCGCGCGCCACTTCGCCCAGGCCGCGGGTCGCTAGGGCCTCACGTCACCCCCCACGCCCGGCCCCAGGCACACGGCAGCCAGGCGTGGCCACGGGGTGCACTCCGGAAGGCGGCTCCCCTGGGGAGCCCCACGGAGAAGCCGGAAATCAGCAGCAGAATTACCCGCCTTGCGGGTCTCCAGGGTTCCGCCAAACCGGAATGCCCGCATCTCGTGGCCAGGCGAGCTGTGCCCCGGTCATCCATGACAGGTGGAGGAGGGCAAGCCCGCTCTCCTGGTTTCGTGTCTCCAATATCCGCCGTGTAACAATCCATATCGTTCAAATGGGGAATGAGAGCCCCGGGTCCCCGCCGTGTCTGGCGTCCGGACGAAAGGGAATGCGGATGTCCTGGTCGAGCAGTCTGGTGGTTCTCCTGCTGACGCAGCTGCCCCCGGACGGGGCCGCGCAGCTCCAGAAGGTGGACCGGCTGATGCCCGCCCTCCAGCGCATGGCCACGGACCCCCAGGTCATCCAGGCGGTGAAGGCGCAGAATGCCCGCCGCGTGTCGCTGGCCACCATCCGCGCGCATGACGACACGTGGCGCGCGTCCCCGGTGCTCACGCCCTTCAAGCAGCGGGTGCTGGACACGGGGTGCTCCCAGGCCCTGGGCCGGCACCGCGAACGGCTGGGCCTGAAGGTGGCCGAGGCCTTCGCCATGGACGACCAGGGCGCGCTGGTGGGCGCCACGCGGCGCACGTCCGACTACTGGCAGGGCGACGAGGCCAAGTTCCAGGTGCCGTACACGCGCGGCCAGCCGCTGCGCGAGAAACCCTTCTTCGACGAGTCCTCCCAGGCCTACGTCATCCAGGTCTCCCTCCCGGTGCGCGACGGCGGCAGGACGATTGGTGCGCTCACCGTCGGCCTGTCCCTCCTGGACCTCTGAGCTCCCTTGCCCACGCCCGCCTTCATGCGAATCCTGGACGGCCTCAAGCTGCGCACCCGCCTCACCCTGGCGGTGTCGCTGCTCATCTTCTGCGCGCTGCTGCCGCTCAACCTCTTCCAGCGGGGCTCCACCGCGAAGAACCTCCAGCAGCAGATCCACGCCACGCTGGAGGTGGAGGCCGCCGGCCTGAGGGATTTGGTCGAAGCCGCGCTCGCCGAGCGCGAGGCCAACGCGCGCAGCTGGTCCGAGGACGCCATCCTTCGCGGCGCGCTGCTGTTCGACACCTTCGAGAAGAGCGACGCGGTGCTCGCCGCGCTCCACAAGCGCCACCCGTCGTTCTCCGGGCTGGTGCTCTTCACCGGGGACGGACGCGCCGTCTCCGCCAGTGAGCCGACGCTGCGCGAGGCGTTCGCCAGCCGCTCCCAGGAGGTGCTTGCCACGCCCTGGTTCCGCGCCGCGCTGGAGGGCCGGCTGGACACGCGGGCCGTCACCCGGGTGGACCCCGTCTTCGGCCGCCGGGTGCTGCCGTTCGCCGTGCCGGTGCTCAGCCCCATCAGCGGCGAGCGCATTGGCGTGCTGCTGGCCGCGTATGACTGGGGCGAGGTGGGCGCCGTCGTGCGCTCCGCCCTGGCCCGCTCGCGCGGCCGGGGGCTGCAGAGCTTCACGCTCGAGGTGCTCGACGCCGAGGGCACCTCCCTCTACGACTCGAACGAGGCGGGCACGCCCCGCGCCACCGACGCCGTCCGGGTGGAGGCCATCAACCAGGAGGCCCTGCGGGACGTGGGCGACGGTTGGCACTTCGCGGCCACGGTGGACCCGGCAGAGGCCTATGCCCCCCTGGAGCGCGCCGGCACGGTGGGCCTGCTGCTCACGCTGGGCGCCATGGTGCTCGCCGGCCTGGGGGCGTGGCTGCTGGCGCTGGGCATGACGCGGCCCATCTCCACGCTGAGCGAGGTGGTGGGCCGCATCGTCCGCGACGGAGACCTGACGCAGAAGGTGCACGTCCCCGCGCGCCGGGACGAGGTGGGCGAGCTGGCCAACGCCTTCGCGAAGATGATGAGCCACCTGCGCGAGTCCACCGCCAGCCTCCAGCAGGGCACCCGGGTGCTGGGCCAGACGGTGGCCGAGCTCACCAGCGCCGCCGCCCAGCAGGAGCGCAACCTGTCCCGGCAGGCCGCCGCGCTCCAGGAGACGCAGGTGACGGCGCAGGAAATCAAGCAGACGTCGATGATGGCGGCCGACCGCTCCCAGACGGTGCTCGGCGGCGCCACGCGCGCCCGCGAGGTGGGCCAGTCCGGCGAGGCCACCGTCAGCTCCAGCCTGGAGGGCTTCGAGCAACTGCGCGAGCAGGTGGGCCGCGTCGCCGCCAGCATCGCCTCGCTCGCGGACCGCACGCAGCAGATTGGCGGCATCACCCAGACGGTGAAGGACCTGGCGGACCAGTCCAACATGCTGGCCCTCAACGCGGCGATTGAGGCCGTCCGCTCGGGCGAGCACGGCAAGGGCTTTGGCGTGGTGGCGCGAGAGATTCGCAGCCTCGCGGACCAGTCCATCGACTCCACGGGCCGCGTCCGCGAAATCCTGGAGGACATCCGCCGCGGCATCCAGACCACCGTCACCCTGTCCGAGGAAGGGCAGCGGCGCACCGAGACCGGCCTGTCCCAGGTGCGCGCCAGCGGCGACAGCCTGCGCGAGCTGTCGAGCATCATCCAGGACAACGCCGATGCGGCCCAGCAGATTGCCGCCGCCGTGACGCAGCAGAACGCGGGCGTCGCGCAGATCTTCACCGCGGTGACGGACCTGTCCCGGATGATGGACGAGACGCTGCAGGGCCTGAAGAGCACCCAGCGCACCACCGACATGCTGCGCGACGTGGCGCAGCGCATGGAAGTGGTGGCCAGCACCTACCGCGTCTGACGCCGTGTCACGGCCCGCGCCGGAAGCTCCGACGCGGGCCGCTCGGTCACGGGCCGCCAGGGCCTGAGAACCCTGGGGCCTCGCTCGCGCGCACGGGACGGCGCTCCACGGCCGCTCAGCCTCTCTGGGTGGACGCGGGCGCGGAGGAGATGTCCGCGTTCTCTCCCTCACCGCCCGCGGCGCCGTCCGCGCCGTAGGAGAGGATGACGGGCCGGCCGCCCTCGTTGAGGTACACGTAGTCGTTCTGCCACGGGTCCTTGGGCAGCTGCTCCAGCGTCCGGCTCTCCACCAGCGCGCCGAGCCCGGAGGCGGTGTCCGGGAAGCGGCCCGTCTTCGCGTAGTGGAGCTTGAGCGCCGTTTCGATGCTCTTGATGTCCAGCGCGGCCCGGTCCTCCCGGGCCTCTCCCAGCGTGGGGATGACGGCCACTCCGACGGCCGCGGCGATGAGGCCGAGGATGGTGATGACCACCATGATTTCGATGAGCGTCATGCCACGGCTGCGACGGCGCTGCTGCTTGGACTTGTTCGGATTCATGACTGTTCTTCACCTCAGGTGACGTTCTGGCAGGCCCCCGCGTCGCCTCGCGTGTCGCCATGTCCCTCGGCTGCCTGGCTTCGCGCATGGCGCTGCCCCTCCGGGCCCTCCACCGACCACCGGCGGCGGGCCCGGGGGACTCCAGTGCAGGCCGCGTGCCCGACCTCTTCCGTCAGGTCCGGTGCGGTTGCCCGGGAAGATTCGCGAGGGGCCTCGTTCTGACGGGGCAGCTCCACTTCGCCGTCCCGAAAGCCCCCACGCCATGAAGCTTCACTTCCTTGCCTCCGCCGTGAGTGGCGTGCTGGCGCTGAGCCCGCTCGTGCCCTCGCTGGCCCAGGCGAGCTGCACCATCGACAGTGCGGCCCAGTCCGCTCCGGGGCTGACGTCCTCCAACTGGTACCACCGCATCGACGGGGCGGGGAATGTCGCGGCCTCGCACGCCGACGGCTACTACCAGATCAGCGGCGCCAGCATGGTGGACCGCGCCGGCTGGCTGGACGCGACGCGGGCCCGCATGCCCGTCTACAAGCCGTTCCGCGACACCGCGGTGCAGGCGGGCACCGGGTGGATGTACGGCGCCAACTCGCGCCACAACGCGCTGGACTACGACAAGGACGGCGCCAGCTTCCGCGTGGACGCGGTGGCCGACGGCACGGTGCTGTGGGTGGGCTACATGCCCAGCCCGGGCAACGTGGTCATCGTCGAGCACACGGCCAGGGACGGCTCGAAGTTCCGCACCGTCTACCACCACCTGCGCGACGGGCGGGACGAGGACATCGCCCGCGCCCGGCTGACGAAGACGTACTACGAGAAGGGCAATGGCACCGGCTCGTTCGCGACGGCGGACGCCGCGTGGAAGAACTACCAGAGCCAGGCCGACGTGGATGCAATCCTCCTGGCCGGCGCGCCCACGGCCGCGCAGGTCGCCGCCATCGAAGCGCGCTGGGGCACGCCGTCGCAGGCGCTGCAGGTCAGCCCGGGGCAGACGGTGAAGGCGGGCCAGCAGATTGGAATGGCCGGACTCACCGGCGCGCATGGGATGAACAGCTCCATCCACAACACGCACCTGCACATCATGTTCGCCCGGCCCGCGGAGCACTGGGTGGGGGGGATGAAGCAGAACCTGTGGACGTTCTTCGACCCGTACGGCCTCTACGCGCTCAGCGCGTCCTGCTACCAGACGGAGTACCCGACGGGGCAGGGCGGCCAGGCCGACCAGCATGCCTCGCACTTCGCCCCCTTCTTCCAGGACTTCGCCGGCGTGGACTCGGGGCGGTTCCAGCAGGGCTTCAACTACTTCGCGTCCTTCGGCTGGTTCCCCGCCACGCTCGCCACCGAGTCGAGCGGCTGGACGTGGAAGCTGGGCGGCTCGTTCCAGTACAACCCGGCCGCGCCCGTCACCCGCTCCTTCCGCACCTTCGCGGCGCACCAGGCGGACGCGGACGAGTGGATTCCCAAGGGCTGGCGCCCGGACAAGGTGGTGGGCATGACCGCGCCGGACGCGCCGCGCTTCACCGCCATCTACGCGCCCATCACCTCGGGCTTCATCGCCCGGCACAAGATGACGCCCAGCTGGTTCGGCACGCAGATCAACGACAACTACCAGGCCGGCTACCTCGTCACGGACGCTTCGGCGTACCTGGAGGCCGGGCAGCTCTTCTTCACCGGCACCTGGGTGAAGCAGCCGGCGGTGACGGCGCAGTACCTGCTCCACTCCCTGACGGAGCCGGAGCTGTGGAACCAGGACGCCACGCGGGAGGCGTCCGGCTACAAGATGGTCCACGTGTCCAAGTACTGGCACCCCGGGCTGGGGGAGCGGTACCTGGCCATCTGGCACGTCACCCCGAAGACGCTGGTGCCCCTGCTCGACCTCACGCCGGAGCTGTTCCGGAGCTACCGCGACATCTACGTGGGCACCTTCAACTACCGCGTCCGCCACGTCAGCGCGTATGGCGGGAAGTACGCCGTCATCTTCGAGAAGTAGCGCGCGACGCGCGGGCTACTGCGCGCCCGGGGGGCAGCGGCCCTCGGGGCGCAGGGGCAGGGCCCACAGCTTGCGGACGCCAGCGCCGTCCTCGGCGGTGAAGAACGCGTCCCACCCGGAGCGCACGAACCCCATCGGCTCGGAGCCTCGAGCCCCGGGCGCCAGCTCGTCCACGGGCACCGTGCCTGAGACCTGGCCGTTGCTCATCCAGGCCTCGCGGCCGCGCCCGGACGTCTCCGCGCTGAAGAACAGGTGCTCCTGGAGCGACACCATCCGCCTGGGGAACGCGCCGCCCTGGCCCGGCTCCAGGTCCGCGATGAGCCGCGTGCCGGCCACCGTCCCGTCGCTCACCCACGGCTCGCGCCCGCTCGTCCCGTCCTCCGCGGAGAAGACGAGCCGCCGGCCGAAGACGGCGAAGCCCCCGGGCATGGAGCCCATGTTCCCGGGGTGGATGTCCTTCACCCGGTAGGTGCCCTTGGCCGTGCCGTCGCTCCGCCACAGCTCCACGTCCTCGCCGTCCATGTCCGTGGCGGCCGCGAAGTACAGCTTGCCGCCCATCGCCAGCATCTCCCCGGCGTGGGTGAACTCGGCGACCTTCGTGGGGGGCCCTCCCTCCGTCGCCATCAGCTTGAGCTTGTGGCCGTGCAGGTCTCCCATGAAGAAGAACACGCGCCGTCCCACGGGGGTGGGGGCGCCGAGGACGGCGCCCTCGCTCGACATGCGCATCAGCTCGGTGGGCGAGCCGTTGGCGCCCAGGCGCATCACCGTCGTGAAGAACGCCTCGAAGTGCGCGATGAAGTAGATGGAGCCGTCGCTGCTGCGCGCGAAGCGGTCCGGGTTGGTGCCCTCGGGGCCCGGGTCCAGGTCCGCGACGAGCACCGTGCCGGCCGCGGTGCCGTCGCTCATCCGCAGCTCGCGCCCGTGCTCCTCGTCGCCCGCGGTGAAGTAGAGCCGGCCCTGGTGCTCGAACATCGAGCGGGGGAACGAGCCCGTCGGCCCGGGCCAGATGTCCGCCACCAGGCGCGTGCCGTCGGGGGTGCCGTCACTCACCCAGAGCTCGCGCCCGTGCTGGGCGTCCTCGGCCGCGAAGAACACCCGGTTTCCCACCCGGGTGAGCTGCATGGGCGGCGTGCCCGTGGGCCCGGGGGCGAAGTCCTTCACCTTGAAGGTCCCCGAGCCCTGGGTGCCGCTGCTCGCCCACAGGGCGCCTCCGGACGCCTCGTCGCCCGCGAAGAAGAAGAGCAGCCCGTTGGCATGCACCGGCTCGCTCGGCTCCGGCGCGTTGCCAGGCGGGTGGGTGCCCAGCAGCTTCGGCGTCGTGCCGCAGGGCACCCACGGGCTCGAGTCCCGCGCCAGGCTGCTTTCTGTGCTTCCGTCATCCCGGGCGGGGCTGCCCGCATCCTGTTCGGTGCAGCCGGAGAGCAGCGCCAGCACCAGGGGAAGGGCCTGCCAGCACTTCATGTGGACCTCGATTCGATGGGTGGACGGCCCTGCGCAATCTGGCTGGCGAAGCGCGCTCGCCTACCCGTGCCGGGGGCGGAGGCAACCCCCCGGCACGTGACAGTCCGTCCACGGTGACAACACTCCCTCAGACGTGAGGACCGATTGGCTCGCGCATTTCGCCCCTTAGGTTCTGCCCCTCCCACCGGCAACACCGTCCAGGAGGCTGCAATGTCGTGGAGCTCCTTCTCCCCCCGCCTTCGGGGGCTCGTGCTCTGTCTGGCCCTGAGCGCCCTGCCGGGCAGCCCCGCGCGGGCGCAGACGACGCCCGCGGACATTGGCGCGTGGTCCAGCGTCATGACCTGGCCGGTGTCCGCCACACACTCGAGCCTGCAGCCGGACGGAAGGGTGATGTTCTTCGGCGAGTTCGCGGAAGGCGACGCGCCTCCGCGCCGGTGGGACCCGGCCACCAACACCGTCACATCGCTGCCTCACCCCGGGTACAACATCTTCTGCGCGGGCCACTCGTACCTCGCGGATGGCCAGCTGCTCGTCACCGGCGGGCACGTCGAAAGCCACGTGGGGCTACCCGACGCGAGCCTCTTCAACCCCATGACGGCGGCATGGACGCGGCTGCCGGACATGAACGCGGGGCGCTGGTACCCCACGAACACGACGCTGGCGGACGGGGACGTCATGGTGCTCTCCGGCGAGGTCGCCGACACGGGCGACATCAACGAGCTGCCCCAGCGCTACCTGGCGGCCACCCGCACCTGGCGGGACATGACTTCGGCCGTGCTCAAGCTGCCGTACTACCCGCGCATGTTCCTGGCGCCGGACGGCCGGCTGTTCTACGCCGGCCCGTCGCGGGGCACGCGGTGGATGACCACGTCGGGCACCGGCCTGTGGTCCACGGGACCCTCCAGCAACTTCGGCACCCGCAGCTACGGGCCCGCGGTGATTCTCGACGGCCGGGTGCTCATCGTCGGTGGGGGAGACCCGCCCACGGCCACCGTGGAGATGATTGACCTGAACGTGGCCTCGCCCACGTGGCGCTACATGGCGTCGATGTCCACGCCCCGGAGGCAGCACAACGCGACGCTGCTGCCGGATGGCCGGGTGCTGGTGACGGGAGGGAGCCGGGGCAGCGGCTTCGACAACGCGAGCGCGCCCGTCTTCCACGCGGAGGTGTATGACCCCGCGACGAACCGGTGGACGCGCTGGGCGAGCAATACGGTGTACCGCGGCTACCACGCCACCACCGTGCTGCTGCCGGACGGGCGCGTGCTGAGCGCGGGCGGCCGCAACCGGCGCACGGCGGAGGTCTTCTCTCCGCCCTACCTGTTCAAGGGGACGAGGCCCACGGTCAGCGCGGCGCCGGACACCGTCGCTCCCGGCGCGTCCTTCACCGTCACGACGCCGGACGCGGCCCGCATCACCCGGGTGACGCTGATTGCCCTGGCGTCGGTGACGCACTCGTTCGACCAGAACCAGCGGCTCCTGACGCTGGGCTTCACGCGGGGCACGGGGAGCCTGACGGCCACCGCGCCCGCGAACAACAACGTGGCGCCTCCGGGCTACTACCAGCTCTTCCTCATGACGGACACGGGCGTGCCGTCACTGGGGAGGATGGTGCGCATCACCGGCCCCTGAGCGCCGTTAGACGGCCGGCAAGCGCCACGCGCAGTGAGGTGTCGGGACGCTGGAGTGGGGGGCTTCAACGACGTGGAAACACCAGCTCCCACGTCTCGCCGACCAGGCCGTGTCCGAAGCTGTCGTGCGGCTCGGAGTGGACGAGGACGAAGCCGGCCTGCTCATAGAGATGACGGGCCGCGTGGAGCACTTCGTTGGTCCACAGGCGCACCTTGCGGTAGCCGGCCTCCCGGGCGAAGCGCACGCACTCGTCCACCAGCCTCGCGCCGATTCCCATTCCCCGAGCGGAGGGCTCCACCAACAGCAGGCGGAGCTTCGCCACCGTCTTCGACTCCTGGACCAGGAACACCGAGCCGACATTCTCTCCGTCGCGCTCGGCAATCCAGCAGCGCTCCCGCGTCGGCTCGTACTCCTGGATGAACTTCGCGGTGATGCCGGCGACCAGCGCCTCGAAGCGCTCGTCCCAGCCGTACTCCTGGAAGTACAGGACCCCGTGGCGCTGGACCACCCAGCCCATGTCTCCAGGCCGGTGCTGTCTGAGGAGGTAGGGGGCCTTCTCCGCTTCCGCCTTGCCCCCGAGCAGCTCCTCGATGGTCCGCATCGCGTCCAGCAGGCGCCGCTGACCGGAAGGGGTGAGCCGGGCCAGCAGCGCGCCGACCTCGTCACTGGAGCGCGCGTTGAGTCGGGCGAAGGCGTCCTGGCCCCGCCGCGTCAGCCGCATCAGGCTCTGGCGCCCGTCCGCCTCCGAGCGCTCCCGGGCCACCAGTCCTCGGGCGCCAAAGCCGCGCAGCACCCGGCTGAGATAGCCCGGGTCCAGCCCGAGGTCCCGGCTCAGCTCGGCGGCCGTGGGCTTCTCCCGGTTCGCCAGCTCGTAGAGCACCCGCACCTCGGTGAGCGAGAAGTCGCTCTCCAGGTGTCCCTCGGGAAGGACACCGATTCTCTGTGTGTAGAAGCGGTTGAAGTGCCGCACCGCCGCCACGTTCCGCTCGTGCCTGGCTGCCGCCATGTCCGAAGCCTCCGGTCCCTTGAACTGGTTGCCAGTGTCAACCAATTGGTTGCTTCTGGCAACCATCTGACTGCGTCGAGTCGTGCGCCGGGCGGGTGGCCGCGACCTCGTCAGGGAGACTGTGGCTTCTCGAAGCCTGCTTCTTCCGCGGCCTCGAGGTACTCGGAGAGGCTGTGCTCCAGCGCGCATGAAGCCGCGGCGCGCGCTTCAGCCAATCCTGTTGCGCCGCTGAGGGCGTGGCGTCTTTCGAGGAGCCGAAGGAGTCGCAGGTCCGCATGAAGCTCGGCCCTGGCCGCCTGATAGCGCTGCATCTGTGCCACTGTGCGTGTCTTCGCCGTTCCGCCGGTCATTCTTGTCTCCCTTCGCCATGAGGCCGGCAGGCTACCGCGTCGACGTTGGCGGCAGCAGAAGGTCGTCGATGAAGGGCAGCATCAGGTTGTCGCCCGGACGCGGGTGCTGGCAGTCCAGCAGGTGCATGAACTGCCACCAGGAGTGGCACCGCTTCATCAGGTCGATGACGGCGCGCAGGTGCTGCTCCAGGGTGGGGTGGCCGATGTCGTCGGACAGCAACTGGTGGTGCCGCACCCTCCGGTTGCCATTCTCATCCAGCGGGTTCTTGTCGCAGAGCCTGCGCAGCAGGCCTGGGGCAAGCCGCTCGTACACGACGTCGTTGGTGTAGTGGGCCATGACGCCCGGGCGCGGAGTTGCGGGGCCGTCCCAGGGCCACTGGTGGAGTCGGAAGATCTCCCGATAGAACTCGTCGGGAAACCGCTTCACCCAAGGCGCCAGGCCCGCGCGCATGAAGTGCTCGGCCACGACCCGGCGCGCCTTCATGGGCACCGTGGTCAAGCCCGCCTTACGGATGGACGTAAGCACCGTCTTCCGCACCCAGCGCCGGAAGTCGACAGCCTCCTTCTTCGGGTTGGTGGAGACGAGGGTGTACATGCCGGACTCGGAGACGATCGTCAGGTTGGCGGGGCCGCGATTGCCGTCGGTCATGACGACGGTATTGCGCTCATGGTCGCCAAGCTGGCTTACGGCCTCCTGGCAGTTGGCGATGCGGAGCGCGTTGCACACGTCGATGGCCACAAACCATGGGTCGTCCATTGCGTCGGTGAAGACGCGGACCTGCTGCTTCTCGAAGTGGAAGACTTGCGTCTGGGTGTTGGGGTTGCACTGCGCCATGGGGCCTCCCGGGGAAAGAGACCGCGATTGTCCACCACGACCCGACTTCCGTTCAGGGCATGGGGTTGAAGCGGGCTGCGTGTAAACGGGGCGCGGGCCGGGGCTGTGTCCTGCGGGCTGAACCGGGCTGCGTGTAAACGGGGCGCGGGCCGGATGGGGCTGTGTCCTGCGGGCTGAACCGGGCGCCAGAAACGCTGGCGCTACAGCGTCACCAGCGATTCGTTGAGGCCGCGGGCATGCGCGTCACCACGCGCCTCCTGTGGGCCAACGGACCCGGAGTGGACGGTGTCAGCGCACGCCTGGCGCCAGGCCACCTGAGGTAGCTCCGGTCAGGGGGCTTCACCGCCCAGGTCGCAAATGAGGGCCTCTGCGCGGCTCCCTCCTGAACGAACCCCGGTGGCTTGGAACGCGTTTCACAACGCCGGGCATCGGTTCTCGCCCCTCGGAGGACTCACCCCACGAGGAGGTCGTAACGAGCTCCCAAGCCACCCGGGGCAGGTTCTGTCAGAGGGCCTCTCCGCCCAAGCCGAATACTCGGGCTTCTGCGCGGTTCCCCTGATCGAACCTGGAACTCCTTTCAGAATCCGCACCTGAGCGGAGCACGCCCTCGGGCTGCCTGTGCCCTTGGGGGATCATTGACTGGAGCCCGCGCGACCGGTGGCGGGGGACGACGCTGACGAACCTGGTGGGCGATGCCCCGCGCGCATCTGGCCTGGGCCTACCCGGGGCGTTGCGACATGGAGCATCCGATGTCAGACCCGCCCGGTAGACAGGTTCGGGTGGAAGGAATGTTCATTCCGCGGA
>JBKGHK010000227.1:0-14182 GCA_046520375.1 Pyxidicoccus sp. 3LFB2 | reverse complement strand
CTCGCCCCGCTGGGCGCAGCGCGGGGTGGCCGTGCCCGACACGGGGCTGGCCCTCACGGCGCGCGAGCTGGAGGTGCTGCGCCTCGTGGCCCGGGGCCTGGGAAACCAGGAGGTGGCCACCGCGCTGGGGGTGTCGCTGCCCACGGTGAAGACACACGTGGCGCGCCTGTTGTCCAAGCTGGGGGCGGCCAGCCGCACCGAGGCCGCCGCCCGCGCGCGCCCTGCACCTGCTCTGAGGTTCGCGCTCCGGGGGGGCCGTCATCCTTTCGGATGACGCGGCCGCGCCCCCCCGTCCGCTACTCCGGGTCCTGCGTCGAAGCGGCGCTCCCGAGTCCGCATGAGGCGGCAGCGGGAGGGCATGCCCGATGACCTCGAAGGAGAACCTCGATGCACTGGACGAAGGCAACATTGAACCTGGGGAAGAATCATCGCGGGGCGCGGGGCGGCCGCGCATGGGCGGGGGGCGTCGTCCTGCTGGCGCTGGCCGGGGCGGGCTGCGGGCGTGAGGTGCAGGACGTGCCCGAAGGCCCCCCGGCGCAAGAGGCCCGGACCCCGGCCGGAAACGAGGTGCGGGGGACGGCATTCCTTCCGCTGGGGCGCAACCAGACGCCCCAGGAGGTGAACTACCGGGTGGAAGATGGCTGGGCGGTCGCCTTCGGCGATGTCCTGTTGGGCCCCGTGGAGCAGGTCGAAGCGGAGAGCCAGCGCCAGCGTGAAGCCCGGTCCGAGGCGCGGCCCGGGGTGGGGGCTTCCAGCGTGGGCTACCACGACTCCGCCAACCTCTGGCCTGGCGCGGAGGTGACCTACACCTTCGCCTATGACTTTCCCGAGTCCCGCAAGGCGGACGTGGCGTGGGCGATGGCGCAGTGGGAGAAGTACACCGTCATCCGCTTCAAGTGGCAGGCGGAGTGCGACTTCCTCGGGGACTGTGTCGTCATCAAGCAGCCGAGCGAGGCCGGCAAGTGCCAGTCCACGGTCGGGAGGCTCTCCGGGCAGATCTGGATTTCCAACCCGCAGCCGCTGTACCTGGGCGCGAACTGCACCCGGGGAAATGCCCTCCACGAGCTGGGGCATGCCATCGGGCTGCACCACGAACAGAGCCGCCAGGACCGGGACCAGTTCATCCAGGTGCACCCGGCGAACTTCGCGGACTGCCTGGATCAGTTCGACAAGGTGCAGGAGGACGTCAACGGTCCGTATGACTATGGCTCCATCATGCACTACTCACGCACCAGCACCTGTTCCAGGGTGGACCCGGTCACCCAGAACCGGCTGCCGCTCTTCACCGCCACGCAGACCGTTCCCTCCGGTGTGGAGATTGGCCAGCGTGACGCGCTGAGCGACGGCGACATCGGTGGATTGACCTCCATGTACGGCAGCTATGTGAGCCGGAAGTATGGGCCCTTCGGCATGGTCAATCTGGGGTTCCCGGTGGCCCCCGAGGGGGCCGCGAAGGACCATGGGCGCTACCGCCACTATGCGCTCGGCTTCATCTACTTCCACCCGGACGTGGGCGCTCACATCGTCCGGGAAGAGATTTCCACCCGGTATGCGCAGTTGGGTTACGAAAACGGCCCGCTGGGCTACCCCGTGGACGATACGGAGACCCTTCCGAGCGGCCTGAAGCGCAATCACTTCCAGGGGGGAAGCATCACCTGGCACCCGCAGGCCGGCTACCACGTGAAGTACGGCTCGGACATCCAGCTCAAGGGGGACTTCATGGACCTGGGCTACGAGCAGATGATGTTCATCAATCCGGACGGTGCTGGCACCAAGGTGCGGGTGGTCAACTACGGGGCCCTCGCCGTGCCGGGGGTGTCTGGTTATACGGAGCAGTGGGGGCAGCACCTGCTCCTGAGCGGGTGGATTGACGAGGGCGACGACCAGCTCGTGGGTGACTTCATGGGCCTGGGCTACGACCAGGTGCTGTTCATCAACCGCGACGGGGGCGGCGGCCGACTGATGGTGCTGGATTTCAAGTCCACCCAGGTCCCGGGGCTGATGCGCGGCTATGAGGCGTACTCGGAGAGCACCCTGCTGGGCGGGTGGCTGGACGACGAGGACCTGCGGTTCGTGGGGGACTTCGCGAACCGGGGGCATGACCAGGTGATGTTCATCAACCGCGAAGGCCAGGCGGGAAAGCTGATGCTGATGGACTTCAAGACGCCCTCGGCGCCGGGCCGGTTCGGCTCCATCGCCTACCGCGAGGAGTGGGGCCAGTCCCAGCTGCTGAGTGGGTGGATGGATGCCAACGACGTGCAGCTCGCTGGTGACTTCATGGGCCTGGGGTACGAGCAGCTCCTGTTCATCAACCGCAGCGGCGAGAGCGGCAAGGTGGCGGTGGTGGACTACTCGACCGGCGTGCTGGGCGGCGTCACGCGGGCCTCCGAGCTGTGGACCAGCGCGTCGTGGCTGTCGGCCGACTGGCTGGACGCGGACGACCTGCGGCTCGTGGGGGACTTCAGGGGCCTGGGCCACGACCAGGTGATGTTCATCAACCGGGGTGGGACGGGCGGCAAGCTGATGGTGCTCGATTACGCCCTCAACGTGACGCCCTCCCAGCTTGGCACCGCCGTCTACCAGGAGCCCTGGAGCACCCCGGGCCACCTGACGGCGTGGTTGGACCAGGACGACCTCCAGCTCGCGGGTGATTTCGGAAACAAGGGCCGGAGCCAGGTGCTGGCCATCAACCGGACGCCTTCGATGGGCAAGCTCATGCTGCTCGACCATGGAACCGGTGTCGTGCCGGGGAACATCCTCTACCTCGAGCAGTGGGGGTTCTTCTCCCTGCTCGACGGCTTCCTGGACTGATTCAAAGCGGGACCTGGGGGTGGGCTTGCCGGTTGTGACTTCGGCACTGCCCACGCCTGGGGGCGTCTCCGCGCGGACGCCGCGCCAGGGGCTGTCGCTGTAGCGCTGTCCTAGCGGGCGTCGTCCCTGGATGGCCCTGCCGGACCCGAGGTGGACGGGCGCGGCGGCGGGAACGCAGGGCCGTAACAAGCGCCTTTGTAGACGTAATAATTAAAGTTCGCGTCACAGTCCTTCAGGCTCATGTCCAGCCTGGTCCAGCATCCCCCGTTGATGGGAATCTGCGCCCGGTGTGGACAGCGGCCAGTTGCATCGGTCCGTGTCTGTCCCGGGAGAAGCCTGGGTGGCTGGTCCACTGTAATGACAGACATGGCAGACGGCGTCCGGGTGGGCGGCACTGGCGCCGTCAGGGCGGCATCTCCGACCGCCACGGTGCCGGCATCCTTGCTCTCCTCGAATCCTGCCGTGTGGACCTCATCAATGGCACGAGGCACGCTTCGGGCTCCTCTTCAGTTGGACCACGGCGGTTGCGACTCTAGGGGAGTCCACGCCGGCCGTGCTCGCGAAGCAGGATGCCCGGGTCAGCCGGTGCGACGGGAGCGGGCCAGGGCCCGCGCACCGAGGACCATGCCGACGAGCCCGACCCCCAGGGCCAGGATTGCGCCGCCTCGCCCGTTGCCGGTGCCGATACCCCCGGCGGAGCGGGCCAGATGCAGCGCACCGAGGACCATGCCGCTCAGTCCCACCACCAGGGCCACGATGGCCCCGCGTCGCCCGTTGCCGGTGCCGCCGCGGCCGGCGGAGCGGGCCCTGCGCCAGCCCCCCGATGACCACGCTGCCCAGCCCCACCACCAGGGCCAGGGTGGCCCCGAAGCGCCCGGAGCTGAATGGCGATGCGGTGTTGCTCGCGCACCCTCCGAGCACCGCCGCCGCGAACAGCGCGACGCAAACCCAAGACGACGTCCGAGACCTTTCCATGGCATCCATTTCCTTTCCTCGCCCCGACGCTAGGGGGGGAGGAGGACGCCGGATTGGACGAATGTTACCCCCCGTCGTCAGGCAGCGCGACGTGGTGCTCCTTCACGCGCCCACCTCTCTGGCGGAGGAGCGCCGCTGGCGAGAAGCCGGAAAAGTCCACGAAGTCGCGGATCATGTGCGACTGGTCGAAGTAGCCGCACGCGAGTGCCAGCTGGGCCCAGTCAGGCACCGGAGGCCGCTCCGCCATTGCCAGCGCGCGCTGGAAGCGTCGCACGCGGCCGAAGAGCTTGGGCGTGATGCCGACGTCGGCGGTGAAGAGCTCGACGAACCGGCGGCGGCTGAGGCCCAGCTCCTCGGCGATGTCGCCGACGCTGCTCTTGCCGCTCCCGAGGTGCGCGAGGGCGAAGCGCATGGCGCGCTGCCGTTCCGGCGTGGCGCGAAGCGAGGCGAGCAGCGTCTCTTCGAGGATGCGGAAGCGCTCCACCGGGGCGCGCGCCGAGCACAGGCGCTCGCGGAGCCAACGTGCGCGACGTCCCCAGAGCGTCTCCAGGTCCAGGTGCGTGTGCGCGAGCTCTCCCGGCGGGAGGCCGAGGACCGCGCGGGCGCCGCCGGGGCGGAAATGAACGCCGACCATGGAGGCGTGCTCGCGTGTGTCGATGACGAAGTAGCTGCGGTAGGCGCCAGAGACGACAGCGCCCGAGAAGCGGCGGCAACGCGTCGGGTCCACCGGGTCGTAGACGCGAACCACGTCCTCGTGGAGGTTGACGACCAGCTCCAGCGTGCCGCTGGGAACGATGCGTTCCTGCGCGTGGGCCGGCGCGTCGCTGAGGGACCAGAAGTACTCCACGAAGTCCGCGAGCGGCGCCATGGGGGCGTGGGAGGTGAAGAGCATCGGAGCCTGACGCGAGAGTATGGCACCGGCGGAGGGGTGCACGCGCCCCCCGGCGGGAGGCCCCGTGGCGTCGGGGCTGCTCCGTCCTGGGGGGCGGGGGCTTCGGAGGCCCTGCGGCGTCCTGGGACCGTGATGGTCGTCCCCATCCGCCGACGCGCTGGGGGGGCCGTGCGCCCCTTCGTTACCGGGGCTCGGGCCAGGAGTAGGGAAGGAAGACTCCGAGCACGCGCGTCTCCTCCTGGGGGGCGTCGCTGCTGTGCACCTCGGTCACCAGCACCCAGCCCTGCTGGAAGGGACGCAGCTCCATGCGCGTCGCGGCGGCGCGGTACCCCCACGGCGTGGGCTGGAACTGATCCTGCTGAGTCCCGTCCTGTCGCTCCAGCTTCGCCGCCAGCCGCTCCCGCATCCGCAGCGCCGGCGGCTCGCCCGTGCTCCGGAAGTAGTGCTCGTCGAACCGCTCGCAGGTGCTGCCCAGGTAGTCGATGTCCGCCTCGTGCTCGGGCCACAGCTCGACAAAGGTCCCACTCAGCCCGCCGTCCGGAGTGGGGGTCAGCTCGAGCACCGCGGGATGGAAGCCCTGCTGGAGCATCCGCGTGCCCTCGAAGCGCTCCCGAAAGGTCATTCCCCACAGGCGAGCCCCGGCGGCCTGCGGGGGGCGCCGCGCCTCCGGCCAGGCCGAGGCCGCCAGGCACACGCCCTTGAAGCTGGACGGCGTGTCAGGAACGCAGTTGTCCCCAGTGGCCAGGGCCTTCACCCACTCCGTCCGGTGTGCGGCCGCGGGGTCCTCGCGCGGAGCCTCTGGCGGGCCGGCCCGCTTGCCGCCCATGCAGCCCGTCCCCAGCACCAGGACACCGGACACCACCAGTCCCGTCAGATACGTCTTCACGTGTCGCCCCCTTCATCCGCCGTGGCGGTGAGGGGACCTTGCCCCATCCCGCCCGAAGGGCGCCAGGGACCGGGCGAGGCGCGCGATGAAGCCCCCGAGGGTGAACCGCTGCTACGCTGCGGCATCTTCTTTCCCTGGAGCTTCGAGATGCGTGCGACGTGGTTCCGCCTGGCGTGCTGGGCGGTGCTGGCCCTTTCTCCCGTGCCGGCCGTGGCGACTGCCGAGACTGCCGTGCCCGAGAAGAAGGACACGAAGCTCATCGCGGGCGACGCCCTCACCCGCGAAGAGTTCAAGCAGCTTCGCGGCTTCCTGGGGATGCGCCGGGCGATGCTGCAGCAGAGCTCCACGGTGTCCCGGCAAAATCCGGTGCCCGCGGGGCAGGAGGTTCCCTGGGAGGTGCTCCCGACGCACTGGCCGCTCCCGCCGCCGGGGGTCGCCACCGCGCGTGAGGTGCGCGCCGCGCTCCAGGAAGCCCGCACCTTCTACGTGGATGACTTCATGAAGGAGCTCCGCGTCGCGGGCGGCCTCCCGTCCCCCGTGGCCCGAGCCAACTTCGAGGTGAGCCTCCAGGTGACGGCCCTGCGCGATGCGAAGCGCCGCAAGGTGCCCTTCCAGCCGGTGCCCGAGGACGCGCTCAGCATCATCAACGAAGGGGGCTTCGCGCCGACCCGGCTGGAGCTCAACGTCAAGCCCGTGGAGGGGCAGGCCTTTCCCGATGACCTGGAGGGCTGGACGGGACAGGGCGTGGCGAAGCTCCGCATCCCGACCCGGTACCAGGTCCTCTCGTTCACGGAGGCGGACGTCGGGACGACGCGCGAGGGCATCACCCTCAAGGCCTGGGGCCGGGGCCGCGTGGAGCTCGAGGACGCCCGGGGCCGGCTGCTGAAGGGGGGCGTACGCCCGGGGCGGAGGCACCCGGACAGCGTCGAGCTGGTGGGGCTCTCGGCAGACGGGCATCGGCTCGGGGAGGGCCAGAACGCCGTCGACGAGCCCGCGCGGTTCGAGTTCCTCGAGAAGCTGTTGCAGCTCCCCTGGGAGGAGGTGCCCGCGGTGGTGCCGGCCCCGGCCGACCTCCATCGGCGGGTCGTGCATCAGGTCTTCGAGGGCACGCTGGCGCGCCTGGACGTGTACGTCCCGACCCGGGTGGAGACCCACACGCTCGCGCTCCGGCTGGTGCACAAGACGAACAAGCTCGCGGCCCATGTCCGCCAGCCCCCGGTCGATGCGCCTCGGCGCACCCTGTGCGAGGTCTCGACCGCGTCGCTCGCGAAGGAGGTCCGCGTCTTCGGCTCCCGGCTGGACAGCTCGTCCTTCAGGAGCGAGTTCCCCAGGGACCAGCATGGAAAGCCATCGGTCGCCGCGAAGCTTCCCGTCTGTGACAACACCTGGTTCTCGGACGTGACGCTGCGCGAGCTGAAGTACCTGGACGCCGCCGGCAACCCCGTCTCCGCCGAGCCGGTGTCCGAGAAGGGCCGCCGCCGCCGCTATTCGTTCGGACACGAGTTCTTCTTCCGGAAGCCGGGGGAGGAGGAGTCCGCGCAGAAGGACGCCACCTTCCGCGAGCTCGCGCGCATCGAGGGCGTCGCGCGCATCGTCGTTCCCCGGCTCCGGGTGCTCTCGCTGACGCGGCGGAAGCCCCGGGCCGAAGGGGTCGAGCTGCTCACCGAGGGAGACATCGTCAGGCTGAAGCTGCCCGCGGCACTGCACGCCCGCCTGGCCCAGGCGGAGGATGGGGTGGACCGGCTGGATGCCGTCACGGCCTACGATGCAAAGGGACGCCTCCTGGCGAAGGGCTACGCGGAGAAGCCAATCTCCATGGGAGACACGGTGGAAGTGTCGCACCGGCTCTTCGGCAAGTGGGAGCGCATCGACCTCCTGCTCGTGGAGGAGCAGGTGCAACTGGAGCAGCCCTTCGCGGTGACGCTGCCACCCGCCCCGGAGCTGCCGCCCGCGGAGGAGAAGGCGAAGAAGGACTGAGCGGGAGCGGCTGCTCGGAGCCGATGTCGCGGACAGCACGCGCGCTGGAGAAACTCCTCCTGTATCTCGGTGACAGTCCGAAGGAGGAGTCCCTCCTCGAGGTCGCCCGGCGCAAGAAGCCCGAGCTGGCGCTCGCCATCGAGCAACACCGCGCCTCGAAGTAGCAACAGGTCAGGGCACGAACACCGCCTGACACTGCTGCCGGCACTGCGTCCAGCCCCGGTTGGCGTTCACGAAGGGGCAGTCCAGCGTCGCCTGCACCATGCCGCCGGCACTGCCAGGGGAGACCAGCGAGCAGCGCTCACCCGTGGGCGTGGTCCAGTGGCTGAACCGGCTCCCGGGGCCCGGCGTCACCGTCACCGTCACCCGTGTGCCGCTGTCCCCGCGGCACACCGTGCCGCCGCACGAGGTGGCCACGCTGCCGCCTCCAGTGGCGCTGACCGCGAGCACGCCGGGCATGCAGGGCTCCACGCCGTCCGACGTCCCGCTCTCCGGATGGGTGGGGTCGGTGAGGGTGTGGGGGCCGTCATCCACCGGCCAGCCGTCGGCCGTCCAGTGGAGGCGCCGCACGTGGGGGGACTGCGTTCCCGCGCAGAACGTGTCGCCCGCGAGCTGCCGCTCGACATAGCGGTGGAGGACGAGCAGGTGGCGGCCCTCGTGCTCCACCACGGAGGGGCCGCCCGGCCCCACCAGGTTGCCTCGGCTGTCGAGGAGCACGGTGCCGCCGCCGTTGAGCAGCTTGACGCCATTGCGGTCCACGAAGGGCCCGGCGGGCGAGGTGGAGCGGCCCACCACGAGCCGGTACGCGGGGAGGTCCGCGAGCTTCGTCGGGGTGGACGGGGTGTAGGGCGGATACACGCGCGTCCAGCCCAGCGGGTACTCCTTGGGGCGGGGGCCGCAGCAGTAGTCCCAGTTCGCAATCAGGTAGTAGTACGCGCCGCGCTGGAAGAGGTGGCCGCCCTCCAGCGCGTGGTAGCGCTCGTTGCTCCGGGCGGCCAGCCGGGCGCGCGTCGCGGCGGTGTTGGGCTTGCCGGTGCTCAGGTTGAGCGGGTACTGGTAGATGCCGCCAAAGAAGCCGCCGAACGACAGCTTCGCGCCCTGGGTCCCGGTGGACGTGGTGAACAGCAGCACGTCCGGGCCGTCCGCGGCGTAGGGCGTCGCGGAGGTGCTCTTGAAGACCTCGCCGTGGTCCGTCCAGGGAAGGCTGCCGTCGAGCACGGTGTTGGACGCGTGCCCCACGAACACCTTCTGCGAGGCCGGCACGGTGACGGCGTAGTACACGTGGTAGCGCCCGCCGAAGGAGGAGATGTCCGGAGACCACACCTGGTCCGGCTTGAGCAGGGACGTGGAGAACCGCGCGAGCGCCCAGGCCGGGACGACGTTGTGGTCATTGCACTGCGCATCCCACTGCGCGGGGAAGACGCGGCCCACGAACTGCCAGTTCACCAGGTCCACGGAGCGGCGGATGGGAATGCCCGGGCCCGTGGACACCACGTAGAACACGTCCTGGTCCCCCTCCCGGACCTTGATGACGGAGGGGTCATGCAGGAACAGCTCCCCATTCGACACGCACGGGGTCTGCGCTCGCGCCAGCCCGGGCGCGAGACAGAGCAGCACCACGACCAGCCATGACCATCGCATCCGGGGCCTCCCCAAACGGGAAAACGTTGATGGACCGGAATACGAAGCCTGGGCTCAACTGGATTTCCGGGAGGCGAAGCCAGGAGCCCGGCCCCATCCACTGGCAATTCCGGAGGCGGAATCAAGTGAAGCTCATTCCCATCGAACGCAGTGAGTGGGACGCCGTCATGCAGCGCTGGGCCGGAGCGGAAGTGCAGCTCTGGCTCTATCACATCTCCTTCAGGCGCCTGCTCCTGGCGGTACGGCCTCCCGGGCAAACACACCCGGTCTATGTACTCGCAGTGGGTTGCAAGCACATGGAGGGTCCCTTCAGCTGGGACGACGCGGCGCTTGAAGTCATCGAGGCAGGGGCGAAGGGGCCCGAGGAGACACTCGCTCTGGTGGTGGACAGGTCCAGGGGGTTCCGTCTGTCCTGTTCCAGCGTCGTCCTGTACCGGGGCTCGGGCGATGACTTCCCCAAGAGCTTCGATGACTTGACGTGGACGACTGACCCGGGTGCTCAGGTGGAAGGCCGCTGCTGCCGTCGCGCACGCAAGTAGGCGAGCATGACGTCCTTGTCACCCGTGGCCAGCACGTACGGCGTGCCCGGTGCGATGAGCCCCCCTTGCGTGCCGCGACCCCGGCCACCGCGTCCTGGGCGTGGGTGAGCTGCACGCCGGCCCCACCTCCGCCAAGCACGAGGGGCGCCCCCATCTTGAGGTCGAGTACCACCACCTGGCGCCGCGCGGGTCGGGGCTCCGACATGTCCACGACGACGAAGTCACCCGCGAAGCGGCGCTGGTCGCAGCGGAAGACCCACAGGTTCCTCTTGCGCTCGAGCAGCTCTCGCACGAAGGGCTTCTCGTCGCTCTTCAGCGCGTAGCGCTCTGACAGGAGGGCAGCGGTGGCGAGCGAATAGCCCTCCTCCTTCGCGAGGAGCAGCGCCCACGGGTTGGCATGCCCGAGCAGCGGTAGCGAGACGGGAAGGACGATGGGAGGCTGGCGAGGCATGCGTGAGCGGACGCGCGGTCCCTGAGGATGAGGGAGGCGGCGCAAAGCACCCCGGTGCCGTACTCGGGACGGTCATGGGCACCATTCCATGACAAGGGTTTCCGGCCTCGGCTGAGCGAACCGATACGCCTGTCGGGTACCACCCGGGGTTGCGAAGTCGACCTTCTCCGCCGTGGCGGCGCCACCCGAGCGACCCAGGTCACGCAGACGCCGCGCGGGCGGGGCTCAGGCGGACGCGGAGCCCGGCTCCCGCCTGGGCAGGCCGAGCAGGTACACCATGCCCGCACCGCGCGTCTTCCGCACGCCGACCTCCCAGCTGTAGTCCGGGGCGTCGAGTCCGGTGAGCAGCTCGCGCAGGTCCTCCTGGGTGTAGGTGCGCGCGTTGGACACGGCGCCATCCCAGGCAATGGCCAGCGGGAGCACCGGAACGAGGTAGGTGAAGAGCAGCTGGCGCAGGCGCAGCGGGCGGACGAGGGGCGTGAGCGCAAGGACCATCAGCAGGCCAATCGGAAACGCCGTCCACCACAGCCAGCGCGGCTGGGAGTTGTCACTCATCTCGAAGACGCAGAGCGGCTGCCGCTTCGCGAAGGCATCTTCGAGGATGCTCCGGGCCACCGGTGGCGGCATGTGGTGGAAGCTGCAGAGCATGGTCCGCACGCCCTGCATTCCCTCCGGCACCTTGCCCGCATCGACGGGCTCGAGCTGATACCGGAGCTGTGAGGACCGTGGCCCCTGGTTGAAGTGCGCGGCACGGTCGGCATTGGGATACAGGTCGGTCATCGTCGCCTGCGGGCGCAGCCCATGCTCCTTCTCCAGACGCTCCAGCGCCCAGGGCAGGGGACCTCCGGCGCCGGAGCACAGGTCGATGATGGAATTCGTTCCCGAGTGCTGGAGGGCGCGTGCGAGCAGCGGCGTCAGCTCCCGCTCCGTCCCCAGCAGCTTGTGCATGACCGGGATGTACAGCGTCAGGCAGTCCCGCAGGCTGGAGGGAAACCAGCGGAAGTCCTCGAACTCGAACAGCTGCATCCGCTTCACGGTGCACCTCCCCTTCGAGGGAGCGAAACATCAGCTCGTGTGTCAGCGCTCGGAAACAGAACATCGGGAATGGCTGGCTGCTTGAAAAGGCACGTGTGGCGATGAGTCGGAGTGCTCAATGGCGTGACTTCCGCTTCAGCCCATTTCGCGGAAGCACCGCTGCGGAAGTCAGGTAGCTTGCCGGCATCGGCCGCACCCGGCGGCCCTGGAGCGCTCCATGTTTCGAATCCTCGGCGGCGTGCTGCTGGTCCTCACCCTGAGCAGCTGCGCAGCGGCTCCTCCTCGCCAACCCCCTACCGCTCCACCCACGGGAGCCGCCCCCATGCGCCTCGGCAACTTCTCCGTCAGCCTCGCCGTCAAGGACCTCGCCACCTCGCGCGCGTTCTACGAGAAGCTCGGCTTCCGCTCCATCGGCGGTGACCCGGCCCGGAACTGGCTCATCATGCAGAACGAGACCAGCACCATTGGCCTCTTCCAGGGCATGTTCGACAAGAACATCCTGACCTTCAACCCGGGCTGGGACCGCAATGCCAATCCGCTCGCCGACTTCGACGACGTCCGCGAGCTCCAGCGGACCCTCCAGGCCCGGGGGCTGACTCTCTCCTCCGTTGCCGACGAGTCCTCCACCGGCCCCGCGAGCCTCATGCTCGTCGACCCTGATGGCAATCCCATCCTGATTGACCAGCACGTCCCGAAGCCGAAGCCCTGAGCGCGCGCTCACGGCCGCTCGCACGAGCGCGGCCGGCGTGGGCGTGACCGAGCAAGCGCCGAACCGCCGGCGCGCGGAGGGACAAGCGCCGGCTCGAGGGCGAAGCCTGGCTTCATTGGAACCGTACAGCCTCACGTTACGTGAGGTTCAAGCCCCTCGCGGCTGCGACGGCCTGTTCCGCGGCGGGGGCGTGTCCATGGCCGCGCCGCGAATGTTCGTCTCAAGCTTGCTGCAGTGGCGCCTCTGTGTTGCTGATGCAGCGTGCCTGAACCTTTCCCCCTGCCGCGCACCACCCCGCTCATGGGGCGGCGGTTTCGGCCCGGAGGCGGGTGAAGCATGGTAGAGGCCACGTCATGCGCGGAGACCTTCCGCGTGTGGCGCGCCCCCGCGCGTCAGCCCATGGTGCATGCGTGGGCCTGGAGGGTGACAGATGCAGCCAGGTCGCGTCTCGGGACGCCTTGTCGTCGCGGTGCTCTGCGGAGTCTTCGTCCTCGCCTGTGAACAGAAGAGCGCCCTGCCAGCTTCGGCGGAGGCGGTCTCCCTGGCGCGGGCCTACTTCCCCGAGCTCGCCGCCGATGTGACGGCGACCCCTGAAGTCGCCCTCGCGCCTGGCTCCGGCGCGCAGGCCCGGGCGCTCACGGCCCAGCTCACCGGGAGCGGCTCGCTCTCACTGACGACGCGCGGGCTGACCTTCCACGTCGAGCAGACGCCCGGCCCCGGTGACGCTCCGGCGCTGCGCCGCGAGCGCACGGCGGCCTTCGCGGGCGAGCGTCACTTCTGGTTCCCGGTGGGCGTGTCCACCGAGGTGGAGCAGGGGTGGCGGACCTCGCGCCTGGAGGAGGCCTGGGTGGTGGATGGCTCCGAGGGGCTCCACCGCGCGGAGTACCACGTCACGCTCCCGCCCACGGTGCGCCGCCTCCATGACGCCGGTGAGTACGTGGAGTTCCTCGACGGACAGGGCCGGCCTGTCCTGCGCTTCCATCCCTCCGAGGTTCGCGACGCCCGGGGCCAGTCCCGCCGGGGCAGCGTGAGGCTGTCGGGTGTCCGCGAGGCCGCGCTCGCGAACGTGTTCGACGCCGAGGGCCCACGGGTGGGCCTCGTCACCGAGGTCTCCCTCGACGGGCTCGCCGCGCCGCTGGTGGTGGACCCGGGCTGGTCGTCGACGGCCAGCATGGCGAGCCCGAGGGCGCAGCACGCCTCGATGCTCCTGGCCGATGGCGACCTCCTGGTGGCGGCCGGCGTCAACCGCGCCGGGTTCGTGACTTCCGCCGAGCGCTTCGACCCGGAGACCGGGACCTGGGCCTCCGCCGGCAATCCCGGCATCCAGGGCAACGTGGCGCTGAGCGTCATGCTGCCCACGGGAAGGGCGCTCGTCATGACGGACGGCAGCCAGTCGGCGCGCATCCATGACCCCGCGACGAACACCTGGTCCGCCACGGGGGAGATGGCCGCGCTTCGAAGCCTGCCCACCGCCACCCTCCTGCCTTCGGGGCGGGTGCTCGTCGCGGGCGGCTCCAACCTGAACACGGCGGAGCTCTACGACGCCGCGACGAACACCTTCACCCCCACCGGGGCCATGTCCGTCGCCCACCGGTCCCACACCGCCACGCTGCTGAGGGACGGGCGGGTGCTGGTGGTCAGTGGCTTCAACACCGTCGCGGGCGAGGTGCCCGTCGCGGAGCTCTATGACCCCGCTGCCGGGACGTGGTCGCTGGCGGCATCGCCCCTGGTGCCCCGGCACTATGCGACGGCGACGCTGCTCCAGGATGGCCGGGTCCTGTTCGCCGGCGGCTTCACGGAGGGGGGCGTCACCACCCACGCGGAGCTCTATGCCCCGGTGGCCAATACCTGGACCGCCACCGGTGCGCTCATCCATCCCCGAAACGGGCACAGCGCCACCCTGTTGCCCAACGGCAAGGTCTTGCTCCAGGGCGGCTCGGATGGCGCGCGCAACGTGCAGCCCGTCTCGGAGCTGTATGACCCGGCGACGGGGACCTGGACCGCCGCCGGCACGATGACGGTGGCTCGCGAGAATGCCGGCGCCACCCTGCTGCCGACCGGCCAGGTGCTGGTCACCGGTGGCTACAGCTCGAGCCCGGCCCTGACCTTCTTCGCGGACGTGGAGCTCTATGACGCGTCCAGCGACCGCTGGGCTCCCGCCGGCAATCTCGCGGAGGGCCGGGGCTCGGCCGCCGTGCTGCTGCCTTCGGGCCAGGTCCTGGTCGCGGGGGGCCGGAGCGCGGGGGGCGTGCTCGGGACGGCGGAG
>JBKGHK010000226.1:0-14223 GCA_046520375.1 Pyxidicoccus sp. 3LFB2 | reverse complement strand
CCGGCGAGAGGATGGTGGCGCGCTCCAGCGCATTCGCCAGCTCGCGCAGGTTGCCCGGCCAGTCGTAGGCCTCCAGCCGCGCAAGCCCCGCG
Organism: Pyxidicoccus sp. 3LFB2; assembly: GCA_046520375.1. Classification (GTDB taxonomy): domain Bacteria; phylum Myxococcota; class Myxococcia; order Myxococcales; family Myxococcaceae; genus Myxococcus. The sequence continues at coordinate 14,131 of JBKGHK010000226.1, read as the reverse complement.
GGCGTCACCCGCATGCCCCGCCGGCCCGTGCCGCCGCGCCTGCTCCTCCAGGAGGAACGCGCACAGCTGCGGCAGGTCCTCGCGCCGCTCGCGCAGCGGGGGCAGCCGCAGGGGGAAGACGCTCAGCCGGTAGTAGAGGTCCTCGCGGAAGCGCTTCTGGGCAATGGCCTGCTGCAGGTCCACGTGCGTGGCGGCGAGGATGCGCACGTCCGCGCGCACCGTCTTGTCCCCGCCCACCGGCTCGAAGGTCTTCTCCTGCAGCGCGCGCAGCAGCTTGGACTGCAGCTCCACCGGCAGCTCGCCAATCTCGTCCAGCAGCAGCGTGCCCCCGTGCGCCATCTGGAAGCGCCCCGCCCTGTCCCGCGTGGCCCCGGTGAAGGCGCCCTTCACATGGCCGAACAGCTCGCTCTCCAAGAGCCCCGCCGGAATCGCCGCGCAGTTGAGGGTGACGAAGGGCTGGTCCGCCCGCGAGCTCCACCGGTGCAGCACCCGCGCCAGCCGCTCCTTGCCCGTGCCCGTCTCGCCGGTAATCAGCACCGGCGTGTCCGTCTCCGCCACCTGCTTCGCCCGCCGGGCGAGGTCCCGCATCACCGGGCTCAGCGACGTCTCGAGGATGCCCTCCGAGTCCCCGCCCAGCTGCGCCTCCAGCAGCTTCGCGTGCTCGTGGTCCTGCCGGTGCATCCGCTCGAAGGTGGCCCGCTGCTCCGCGGCCTGCAGCGCGGTGGCCAGCATCTGCCCGTACACCTCCACCAGGTCCACCACCGGCTGCGGGTACGTCTCGCACTCGGCCCTGTCCAAGGACAGCACGCCGTAGCAGCGCTCGCCCGCGCACAGCGGCACCACCATGCACGAGTGCCCCGGCGGCAAATCCAACACGCCGTCGAACGGGTCTCCGTCGCCGTGCGAGTGGTCTTCTTCGGTGAAGGCCCGCGCGCGCCGCGTCTCCAGCGCGTGGCGCAGCGAGGGGAACTCCGCCAGGTTGAGCGTGTGCTTGCGCACCTTGGAGTTCGCCAGCGGACCTCGCGCGGCCACCGCTTCCAGGCGCCCCTCTTTCAGAAGGAACAGCGTCGCCAGGTCGAAGCGCACCACCCGCGTCAGCCAGTCCAGTCCCCGACGGAGCAGCTCCCCCACCGCATCCTCGGTGGTTGCCAGCTCGACCAGGTCCCGAGCATCCTGTGCGCCTTCGATTCGGCCTGACATTTCGTCCGACATGCTGCACGAATAATAGCGGTCCACCGAAATTGCAGTGGCGAAACCCACCGAGATTTCGTTATTCACCGACCCAGCGGCACCGACCAGTCGGGGGACGCATTCAACCCCCTGGAATCACTGGAGTCTGAAGCTGGCACGGGGGCTGCTATAGCAGTTGGCACATCCCACTTCCCCGGGACGTCCATGAGGGCGCCCCTACCTCCCAAGGAGCCTCAACGACATGCTGACCGTTGGCGACAAGATCCCGAACTTCAAGGTGAAGGCCACTGTGTCCCTGGAGAAGGGCAAGGAGTTCCAGGACATCACGAACGAGACCTTCAAGGGCAAGTGGCTGGTGCTGTTTGCCTGGCCGAAGGACTTCACCTTCATCTGCCCCACGGAGATCGCGGAGTTCGGCAAGAAGAACAAGGACTTCGCTGACCGCGACGCGCAGGTGCTGGGCCTGAGCACCGACAGCGAGTTCGTGCACCACGCGTGGCGCACGCACCACCCGGACCTCAAGGGCCTGCCCTTCCCCATGCTGGCGGACCTGAAGCACGAGCTGTGCAACGCGCTGGGCATCCTCCACAAGGAGGAGGGCGTGGCCCTCCGCGCGACGTTCATCGCGGACCCCGAGGGCATCATCCGCCACGTGACGGTCAACGACCTGTCCGTGGGCCGCAACGTCTCCGAGACGGTGCGCACGCTGGACGCGCTCCAGACGGACGAGCTGTGCCCCTGCAACTGGACCAAGGGCGAGGAGACCCTCACCCAGAAGCTGGCGAAGGCGGGGTAAGCAAACATGGCCTCGCTCGAAGTCGTCCGCTCAGAGCTGGCGGACGCCCACAAGGACACCCGCCTCAACCTCCAGGCCGTCCTGGAGGGAGGGAGCCTCACCCCCGAGCAGCGCTGGGGTGTGGCCGTCGCTTCCGCCTATGCCGTGCGCAACGAGCGGCTGAAGGAAGCGATGCTCAACGAGGCGAAGAAGGCCCTGACGAACCCGGAGCCGGTCATCGAGGACGCGCGTGCCGCGGCGTCCCTGATGGCGATGAACAACGTCTACTACCGCTTCCGGCACATGATCGGGAAGGAGTCCTACTCGACCAAGCGCGCCGGGCTGCGGATGAACCGGCTCGCGCAGGTGCTGACGAACAAGGTGGACTTCGAGCTGGTCTGCCTCGCGGTCAGCGCCATCAACGGCTGTGAGATGTGCATGCAGGCCCACGAGAAGGTCGTCCTCGAGGGCGGCCTCTCCGAGGAGCATGTGCACGACGCAGTCCGCGTCGCCGCCGTGATTCACGCGGCGGCGGTGGGCCTGGAGTCGTAAGCCCACCTGTCGCGAGACATCGAATTGGTTTCAAGGCGCCCTCCGGTGGAAACACCGGGGGGCGCTCCTTTTCCGGCTCCCGTGCATCTGACTTTGCAAACCACACGAGAGAGAAAAGGAAGTCACCATGTACCGAAGCCCCAGCCCCCTTCCCGAGAAGGCCCGCTCCGCCATCGCCGAGTCGCTCAACGCTCGCCTGGCGGACGGTTTGGATTTGCACTCGCAAATCAAGGTCGCCCACTGGAACATCAAGGGCCCGCAGTTCGCCGCGCTCCACCCGCTGTTCGAAACCTTCGCGGTGAGCCTGGCCAACCACAACGACTCCATCGCCGAGCGCGCGGTGACGCTGGGCGCGAAGGCCTACGGCACCAGCCGCCACGTGGGCAAGACGAGCCGCCTGCCGGAGTATCCGCAGGAGACCTCGAAGGACATGGAGCACGTGAAGCTCCTGGCCGAGCGCATCGAGGTGTACCTGGACGGCCTGCGCCAGAGCCGCAAGACGTTCGAGGAGAATCAGGACACGGACTCGGTGGACCTCGTCACCGGCATCATCACCGAGTTCGAGAAGCACGCCTGGTTCCTGCGCGCGTCGCTGGACAGCTGACGCACGGGAGCCGGGCACCGCACCAAGCGGGTGCCCCGGTTCACCGCTGGCACGGGGCACCCCGCCCCTGGCCAGCGGCTTCGGGTCCGCACGCACCCTGCCGTGGCCGCCAGAGGTCTCCATGGCCCCAGGCAGGCCCGCCCGGAGTGTGCAGCGGGCTTCACGCACCCGGGGTTCTCCAGGAGGGGGCTTCCCCCGTGTTCCCGCGAGGTTGGCCGGGGGCACGGCGGTTGCTCTGGATGGGGCGCAAGTCCATCCCTGAAGGAGCGCCCCATGAAACGCATCGCCTGCCTGACTCTCGCCGTCCTCACCGCCGCCTGCGGTGCGGAGACGCCCACGCAGGAAGAGGTGGACAGCGCCCGCGCCACCGTGGAGCGCGCGGTGGCCGCCGCCCACCAGGCGCGTGGCGCGCTGGAGGTGCTGGGCATCCTCCCCGTGTACACGTGTGGCGAGCCCCGGCGCTCCTTCGTGGGCCGGGCCGCGGAGGGCGTGCATGCGCGGTACGCATGCGCCACCGCGGTGGTGGAGTCGCACGACAGCGTGACGGACGCGGTGGTGATGCGCTTCGCCGAGGGCGGCTGTGACATCCACGGCCTGCGCTTCACCGGACAGGTGGCCTTCCTGTACCGCGGCGGCGAGGACCTGATGGAGGTGCGCGCCGACCTGCGCGGGCTCGCGGTGGACGGGCACACCATGCAGGCCCAGGTGGGCTACGGCACGTGCAGTGACGAGACGCGCCTGTTCGCGGACGTGGCGGGCAGCGTGCCGGGCCGCGAGGACCACACCTTCCACATCGACGGCCGCGTCGGCATGCGCTCCGGAGTGCCCATCATCGGCGGCTCCGAGCTGGTGCTGGATGGCCCGGGCGAGCTGACCGGCCCCGAGGGCACCGACCGCCTCACCCTCACCTCGCTGCTCTACGACGTGGGCCAGTACCTGCCGAAGGAGGGCACCGCGGTGCTGGAGACGGCGGACGGGCACCGGGTGGAGGCCCACTTCCAGGAGGTGCTGTGGCGGCTGGGCAAGGTGGAGGTCACCAGCGACGACAAGGAGCCGGTGACGGTGCCCATCGTCCGCTAGACCCACCAGCGGCCATGCGGTGATGAAGGTCGGCCCGTCCTGCTCATGCCGGACGGGGTGCGTGGGTGACAGCGCGCCCCAGCCCTGGTGCTCGGTGCTCGGTGCTCCAGGATGACGCGCGGGCTCCCGACTTCCGCTAGGGTCTACGTCCGTGAGCGACGACGTCACGATTCCGGCCTTTCGCACCGTGCCCCGCACGGGCGTCATCTTCGTCACCGCCGAGGCGAACCGCCGAGGCTACCGTTCCAGCGACCCCGACTGGTGCAACCTGGGCCAGGGGCAGCCGGAGACGGGCGACCTGCCCGGCGCGCCGCCCCGGCTGGACTCGGTGAACATCCAGGTCGCCGACATGGAGTACGCCCCGGTGGCGGGGCTGTGGGAGCTGCGCGAAGCCGTCGCGAGCCTCTACAACCGGCTCTACCGCAAGGGCATGCCGAGCCAGTACAGCGCGGAGAACGTGTGCCTGTCCGGCGGCGGGCGCGCGGCCCTCACCCGCGCCGCGGCGAGCCTGGGCTCCATCAACCTGGGCCACTTCCTGCCGGACTACACCGCCTACGAGGAGCTGCTGGACGTCTTCAAGGCGTTCACCGCCATCCCCATCCTCCTGGAGGGCGACCGCGGCTACGCCTTCACGGCGGACGACCTGCGGCGCGAGGTGCAGGGCCGCGGCCTGTCCGCGCTGCTCTTCTCCAACCCGTGCAACCCCACCGGCAAGCTGGTGCAGGGCGACGAGCTGGCGCGCTGGGTGGGCGTCGCCCGCGAGCAGGAGTGCTCGCTGCTCATCGACGAGTTCTACTCGCACTACATCTGGACGGGCCGCCCGGGCCACCTGCCGGTGGAGAGCGCCGCGCGGTACGTGGAGGACGTGAACAAGGACCCCATCGTCATCTTCGACGGGTTCACCAAGAACTGGCGCTACCCGGGCTGGCGCATGACGTGGACGCTGGGGCCGCGCCAGGTCATCGAGGCCGTCTCCAGCGCGGGCAGCTTCCTGGACGGCGGCGGCAGCCGGCCGCTGCAGCGCGCCGCCATTCCCCTCCTCCAGGAGGACGTGGTGGTGGCGGAGACGCTGGCCATCCACAACACCTTCCGCGAGAAGCGGGACAAGTTCCACTCGCGGCTGGAGCGGCTGGGCATCCGCACGGACCGGGCGCCGGACGGGACGTTCTACGTCTGGGGCAACGTGTCCGGCCTGCCGCCGCCGCTCAACGACGGCATGGGCTTCTTCCGCGCGGCGCTGGAGCAGAAAATCATCACCGTGCCCGGTGAGTTCTTCGACGTGAATCCCGGCAAGCGCCGCGCGCGGCGCCCGTCGCGCTTCCGCGGCTACGTGCGCCTGTCCTTCGGCCCGTCCATGGAAGTGCTGGACAAGGCGCTGTCGCGGCTGGAGGCCATGGTGCTGCAGTACACGAAGGCCTGAAGACGCACGACGGCCCGGCCCCTCATGAAGAGGGCGCCGGGCCGCACGCGCCGGCTTCAGGGCGCGGAGTGGGCGCCGCCGCGCTCGGGGACGACCCACAGGTACAGGGTGCGGCCGGCGTCCTCCACTTCCTTCACCGGCTTCCAGTCGCCCATGTCGAAGGCATGGGACACGATGCGCGTGCCCGGCTTCAGTTCGGCCAGCAGCTTCGGCTTGAGGCGCTCGTTGACGGAGGGCAGCAGATAGAGCGTCACCACGGTGGCATCACCGATGTCCGCGTCGAAGAGGTCGCCCTGGCGGAACTCCACCTTGTCCTGCACGCCCGCGCGCCGGGCATTCTCGTTGGCCTCGGTGATGCGCTCGGGGTTGATGTCCACCCCCACCGCCCGCGCGGCACCATGGTCCCTCACCGCGGAGATGACGATACGCCCGTCGCCGCTGCCCAGGTCGATGACGGTGTCGCCGGGCTTCACCTCCGCCAGCTTCAACATCGCCGTCACCGCCTCCTCCGGCGTGGGGACGAAGGGCACCTCCGGCGCCTGGATGGCCGGCTCCGGTGGCGCGGGGACCTGGACGGACTGGTTCGTCGTGACGCCCTGGGCGGATGCCGTGGCACCCACGACGAGCGACAGCATGAGGATGATGGACCGCTTCATGTGGCCTCCTTGGTTCGGTGCAGCCTGGGAGAAAGCCGCTCGCGGCGCGGGCTGCCACGCGACATGCGACGGGTCCGAGCAATCTCCACGGCGAGCAGCACGGCGCCGGTGCCCAGCACGGCCAGCCCCGCCAGCGCGCCGGGCCCGGTGTACGCCAGGCTCGAATACAGGACGTACGCGCACAGACCTATGAAGAGCAGCGGCGTGAGCGGGTACAGCGGCACGCGGAAGGGCCGGGGCGCGTTCGGCTCGCGCACGCGCAGCACCATCAGCGCCACGCCCGTCAGCAGGAAGAAGAGCCAGAAGACGGGCGCGGTGTACTCCACCATCGTCTGGAAGCCCTGGCGCGTCACCGTGCCCAGCCCCACCAGCGCCAGGGTGATGGCGCCCTGCACCAGCAGTGCGCGCCCGGGGGTGTTGGCCTGCGCGTGCCACTGCCCCAGCCCGTTGAAGAGCACGCTGTCGCACCCGAAGGCATAGTGGGTGCGCGCACCGGTCAGCACCGTGGCGTTGGCGGAGGTGAGCGCGGAGATGGCGATGAGCACGCTGATGGCCACCGCGCCTCCGGTGCCCAGCGCCCGCTTCATCAGGTCGGCGGCCACCGCCTCCGAGCCCGCCATCCCCGCGTGCCCCAGGCCTCGCAGGTACGCCAGGTTGACCAGCAGGTAGAGCGCCGTCACCACACCGATGCTCACCAGCAGCGCCCAGGCGAGGGTGCGCCGCGTGCCCTTCACCTCCGCGGACAGGTAGGCCACCTCGTTCCACCCGCCATAGGTGAGCAGGACGAAGACCATGGCCAGCCCCCAGGACGTCCCGGACGGAGCGGCGGCCGCCACGGGCGCCGCGACCGAGGGCGCGGGCGCGAGCATGAGCCCCGCGACGATGACGGCCCCCACCCCCAGCACCTCCAGGGCGGTGAGCAGGTTCTGCGTGCGGGTGCCCTGCTTGAGGCCGGCGATGTTCACCGCCGTCAGCCCCACCACCACCGCCGCGGCGTACACGGAGCTGGAGTACGGCCCCAGCGACAGCAGCTGCGAGGCGTAGTCCCCGAAGACGAAGGCCAGCAGCGCGATGGAGCCGGTGGGAATCACCGTCAGCCGCGCCCACGCGAAGAGGAAGGCGGGCCCCCGTCCGAGCGCGCGGTAGAGGTAGTGGTACTCGCCGCCCCGGTGCGGCCAGGCGCTGGCCAGCTCCGCGTAGCAGAGCGCGCCCACCAGCGAGGCGAAGCCTCCCAGGAGCCACGCCAGCAGCATGGTGCCGCCATTCGCCGTCTGGGCCGCGACCAGTGACGGGGCCTTGAAGATGCCCGCGCCCAGGACGATGCCGACGGTCAGCGCCACCGTGTCGATGATGCGCAGCGAGGGGGAGGGAGCAGCCGGGCCTCTGAGGGGAATCACCGGTGCGGGCTGACGGCTCGCCACTGCCTGCTGCTCCTGCATGGTCTCGCTCCGGGCGTCAGGGGTGTCCACTGCACGCCACAAGCTGCGCCTGCGGAATGGCGCTCGGGAGACATGAGACTTTTGGTCACCTGTCTCCCGCCCTGGCGCGTCGGGGCCTCGCCGCGCGCACGTAGAGGCCACACCACGTACGAGCGGGCGTGCGCCCACCGCTGCGTCCGGGTCCGGCCCCTGAAGCTTCAGCGGGGGTGCACCCGGGAGACGGTCTATGCTGCGCCAGCCATGAGACTTCCGTCGCCGAGGCTGCTGCTGCTGAGCATGCTCTACCTGGTGCAGGGCATGCCCTTCGGCTTCCAGTCGACCGCCCTGCCCGTCATGCTGCGCACGCAGGGCGTGACGCTGACGGCCATCGGCTTCGCCAGTGCGCTGTCCCTGCCGTGGGCGCTCAAGGCGCTGTGGGCGCCCCTCGTGGACCGCTATGGCTCGGAGCGGATGGGACGGCGCCGCTCCTGGATTCTCCCCATGCAGCTGGGGCTGTCGGCCAGCTGCGCACTGGCGGCCCTTGCCGCCTCACGCGAGTCCCTGCCGCTGCTGCTCGGACTCATCCTGGCGATGAACTTCTTCGCCGCCACGCAGGACATCGCGGTGGACGGCTTCGCGGTGGACACGCTGCGCCCGGACGAGCTGGGCCTGGGCAACACCGCGCAGGTGGTGGGCTACAAGTTCGGGATGATGTTCGCTGGCGGAGGCATCATCGCGTGGACCGGCAACCGCATCGGCTGGCCGGGCCTGCTGCTCGCCATGGCGGGGCTGAGCCTGACCGCGTTCATCGTAATGCTCTTCGCGCGCGAACCCGTCCCCCGCGAGGGCCCGTCCGCCACCACGCGGGTGGAGTGGGGCGAGGTCTTCGGGCGGCTCAAGCAGGCGCTGCTGCTCCCGGGCACCGCGTGGCTGCTGCTCTTCATCGGCACATACAAGCTGGGCGAGAGCATGTCGGACGTGCTCTTCAAGCCCTTCCTCGTGGACGCCGGCATCCCCGCCTCGCAAATCCTCCTGTGGGTGGGCACGTGGGGCACCGTCGCGTCCATCCTTGGCTCCGCGGCGGGAGGACTCCTGGCCTCGCGCATGCCGCTGCTTGGCGCCCTGGCCCTCACCGCCACCCTGCGGGTGGTGCCGCTGGTGGGCCGGTGGCTGCTCGCCACGTCGGGTGTCAGCGACTCCAGCATCATCGGCGTCATCCTCGCGGAGGAGTTCTTCAGCGGCTCCGTCACCACGGTGATGTTCGCCTTCATGATGTCGCGCGTGGACCGCCGCATCGGCGCCACGCACTACACGCTGCTCGCGAGCCTGGAGGTGTGGGGCAAGGCCCCCGCCGGCCCCCTGGCCACGTGGCTCGCGGACCCGGTGCGCGGGCTGGGCCTGGGCTATCCGCGTGTCTTCATGCTCGGCATCGTCCTGTCCGTGGCCTTCCTCGCACTGTTGTTTCCCATGCGCGCCAGCGGCGCCTGGAGTCACCGGCCGGCGCCGCGACCTGATGCCTCACATGTGAGGAGTTGCAATCCCGTGACAGCACCCTGGCTGTAACTTCCCGCGACACATGAATGTCGCAGGGGCCGTGTCAGCCGGCCGTGTTAACTGCGGGCCCGCAGCTCCCCATGTTTCACGAGCCCCCCGGCTCGTATGAGGTCGTCCGCATGTCCTCTTCATCCTTGAAGTCGCTCCTGAGCGGTGTCGTCCTCCTGGCCTCGCCCCTGGCCCTCGCCGGCAGCACCACCAGCATCCCCGCGTTCGACGCGAAGATTGCCGCCGCGCGCGTTGCCTCCAGCGCGGGTGGCACCACCGTCCTGCGCTCGGAGATGTCGGATGCGCTCCGCCGCTTCATCGACGGCGATGACGGCACCGTTGATGCCGCCGAGCGCGCCCACCTGGGCACCAAGGTGAACAACACCACCTTCCTCACCGGTGTCGAGACCTCGGCGAGGCAGTACCTCAACTCCTTCTACGAGCTGAATGACGCGGCCACCACCGCGGCGCCGCTGTACCTGGGCTACGTGCAGTCCTCGCCCGCCGAGCTGTACGGCGCGGACGGCCCGCTGGCCAACGCCTCCAGCATCGTCGAGGGCTTCATCCCGAATGGCCAGGGCGTGGCCAACCAGCGCACGCTGCTGACGGCCATCAACGGCTCGCAGGAGCTGGGCTACGGCACCCCGGGCAACTTCTACCCCATCAACCAGGCGGAGCTCCTAGAGACGCTGTCCCAGACGGCCGGCTACGACTGGGAGACGCCGACGCAGGAGGAAGTGGACGGCGCGGCGGCCTTCATCACGCGGATTTCCGCCAGCAGCAACCGCCTCTACAAGGCCGACTGGGCCTGCTTCCGCGGCTGCCAGGGTGACGTGGGCGGCTACATCATCGCCGCGGTGAGCACCGACCGGCGCTTCGTGCGCGTGGTCAAGGTCGTCACCTGGGTGGAGTAGCCTCCTGCCTGCATTGCCCCTGTATCGATGTCTCCCCCCAACCCGTGAGCCCCTGGCTCACGAGAGGTCCACCGCATGTCCATCTCATCCCTGAAGTCACTCCTGAGCGGCGCCGTCCTCCTCGCCTCGTCCGCCGCCTTTGCTGGCAGCGCCACCACCATCCCCGCCTTTGACACGAAGATTCAGGCGGCCCGCAACGCCTCCAGCCCCGGCGGCACCACCATCAACCGCGCGGAGATGAAGGGCGCGGTGGAAGTGTTCGTCCTGGACGACGGCCAGGTGGACGCGCTCGAGCGGTCCCACCTGGGCGCGAAGCTGAGCAGCTCCACCTTCCTCACCGGCATCACCGGCTCGGCGCGAAAGCTCCTCAGCGACTTCCACGAGCTGAACGACGCGGCCACCGTCCCGGCGCCGCTGGGCAACTTCCCCGTGGCCCAGACGCCCGCCGAGCTGTTCGGCGCCAATGGCTCGCTCTCCGCCTCCACCGAGATTCGCGAGGGCTACATCCCCAACGGCCAGGGCGTGGCCAACCAGCTCACGCTGGTGGAGACCTTCAACGCCAACGCCATGTACGGCAAGACGGTGGAGTACTTCACGCCCATCACCACGCAGGAGCTCGTCGAGGTGCTCAGCGAGGAGTACCTCCACACCCAGGCCACCCCGGACGAGGTGGACGGCGCGCTGACGTACATCCAGCAGATCTCCCGCAACAGCAACCGGCTCTACTTCTCGCGCTGGGGCTACAGCTACCACAGCGGCTACACCACGGGCTTCGTCGTGGTGGCGGTGAGCAGCGACCGGCGCTTCGTGCGGTACGTGGACGTGCTGACGTACGGCGAGTAGTCGCCGTCAGGTGACACCTCCGGCCGGGCGGCGCGCACCTCGCGCCGTCCGGCCGGTTTCGTTTCAGGGCCTCAGGCCCGCGACAGCTTCCGCCAGGTCAGCCCTGAGACGAGAAGCGCCGCAGCAGCGGGAAGTCCCCATGGAAGGGACCTCCGGAGTCGGTGCTCCCACACGTCCACCCGGTCCGCGAGCAGCAGCACCATCCAGTGCCGCGCCCAGTGGTCCGGGTAGCTGTACGCCGTCTTGCGCAACAGCCCGCTCAGCCCCTTGGGAGGCTGCGCGGTGCCATACACCGGCGGCATCTGCTTGCGGCCCGCGTGCTTGAAGACGGGCACGTCCGCCTGCTGCGGCGTAATGGGCACGCGCGCGCCGGCCAGCGGCTGCACTTCGGTCTCCATGGGGACGCCGGGGCGGCTGGAGGGCTCCAGGTCCGCGGCGGCGCCGGGAATCGGTCTATCGGGCATGGCTCGTCGCCTCCTCTTCGTGGTCGTCGTCATGCGTGGCCGTGGGGGGTGAGGACGCACTTGATGCACCCGTCGCGCTTCTGGGCGAACAGGTGGTAGGCCTCGGGCGCCTGCTCCAGCGAGAAGCGGTGGGAGATGATGGCCTTCGCGTCCACGCGGCCGCTGCGGATGTGCTCCAGCAGGTGCGGCATGTAGCGGCGCACGTTGCACTGGTTCATCCGCAGCGTGAGGCCCTTGTTCATCGCCGTGCCAATGGGGATGAAGTTCCACGGCGGGCCGTACACGCCGACGATGGAGACGTTGCCGCCCTTGCGCACGGTGTTGATGCACCAGGTGAGCACCGTGGGCGCGCCGGCCTCCATCTTCAGGCCCAGGCCCAGCACGCGGTGCGCGCGCGAGCCCTCCGCCTCCATGCCCACCGCGTCGATGCACACGTCCGGGCCGCGGCCGTCGAACATGTCCTTCAGGTGGAGCACGACGTCGTCCACGTCCTTGAAGTTCACCGTCTCCACCTTGGCGAAGTGCGCGGCGAAGGCCAGGCGCTCCGGCACGTGGTCCACCGCCACCACGCGGCCCGCGCCCATCAGCCACGCGGACTTCATGGCGAACAGGCCCACCGGGCCGGCGCCGAACACCACCACCGTCTCCCCGCCCTTGATTTCGCCCATCTCCGCGCCCTGGTAGCCGGTGGGGAAGATGTCGCTGAGGAAGAGGACGGACTCGTCGTCCATGTCGTCCGGAATCTTCATCGGCCCCACGTCCGCGAAGGGCACGCGCACGTACTCGGCCTGGCCTCCGTCGAAGCCGCCGGTGGTGTGCGAGTAGCCGAACACGCCGCTGGCCACGTCGCTGGCCGGGTTGCTGTTCTCACAGTTCCCCGTGAGGCCGCGCTGGCAATAGAAGCAGGTGCCGCAGGAGATGTTGAAGGGCACCACCACCCGGTCCCCCTTCTTCAGCTGCGTCACCTCGCGGCCCGTCTCCACCACCTCGCCGGTGAACTCATGGCCGAAGGTGCAGCCCACCCGCGTGTCGGGCACGAGCCCGTGCAACAGGTGCAGGTCCGAGCCGCAGATGGCCGCGCGGGTCACCTTCAGGATGACATCCTGCGGGTGCTCCAGGCGGGGGTCGGGCTTGTTCTCCACTTTGACCCGGTAGGGTCCCTGATAGGTCAGTGCGCGCATCGAACGGTCGTCCTCCGTTCACTACGGGTGAGGATGCGCGCCCCGTGCCGCAAGGCGCGGAGCATTCCCAGCCGCCGCTCGACTGCCTGCTTCGCACCGCGCCTTCAGGACTTGAACGACTCAGGCGGCAGCTCCGTGGCGCGCCAAAAGAAAAGGGCCCACCCGCTTCATGAGTGAGCCCAGCACCGGGTCCGCGCGCACCAGGGCATGGCGGACCGCGGGCGTGAAGTCTTCGGGCAGGCGCGGGGCGGCAGGGGCGGGAAGGGGCATGGGGAGGCATGCTGCCGCCCCCGCCGTCCCGCGCAACCCGTATTCTCGCGCGCGGGCGCTAGATGGGCGCGGCCTGGTCCGTCTGGGACGGCACCTGGATGCGCGGCTCGCTCTCCATCAGCTCCTCGAACTCCTGCTGCATCTGCACGCCCAGGTCCTCGAGCTGCTCCTTGGACAGGAGCTTGCGGACCTTCTTGAAGAGGTCGGTCTCCTCCTCCTCGACGTGGTGTTCAATCTGCTCCTGGAGCACCTGCATCTTCGCGTCGAACTCCTCGTCCGAGGGCTCCAGGTCCAGCAGGTCGGCCATGATGCGCTTGGCGGACAGATGCTCCTCGGAGGCTTCGCGCAGCAGGTCCTCGGTGTCCTCGGCCTTGGCCGCCGGATAGAAGAACTGCTCTTCGATGGTGGCGTGCGCGCTGAGGCGGTCGGCGATGGCCTCGAACAGCTCCTGCTTCTTCTCCTCCGCGCTGTCGGAGAGCTTCTCGTACTGCTTGAAGAGCTTCTTCACTTCGTCATGCTGCTGCTTCAAGAGGTCGAGTGCGTTCATGGTCTCAGGCTCCAGGTGCAGGTTGAATTCGGGGTGGGGGCCCGTGTCATCTCTCCGAGGTGGGCAGCGCTCCGCGCCGGTCCAACTTCCATGGGCCCAAACTAGGGATGGGGGGGCGGGTGCGATACCCCGGTGGGTTGGCTCGCTGCGCCTGCCTGCCTGCCCAGCTTCAGGGCCTTTGAGATGTGTACGAACGGACAGTGCCGGGGCCCGGGTGTTGGCAACTTACGGTGGCCAGCAAGCGGTTCTGGGGAGACCCGCCTCCCCGCGTTACAAGACGGTGAGTCGTGGGCCGGAAGCCACCACCCGCCGCGAGCCCAGGAGCCCAACGGATGCCCGTGGAAAGAACGGCCGGAAGCACCAGCCTCGTCGATGTGCTGGACCGGGTGCTGGACCGCGGCCTGCGGTGGGACGCCAGCGTCCGAGTACCGCCGGGGCAGGCCGCCGCGCCCTGGAGCGCCGAGCGCATCGTGGTGACATTCATGGATGTACGGACCGATGACCCCGCCCCCCATGGGGAGGCTCCGCGGTCCCCTTCTCCTGGAGCCTGACGCGTTGGCCTCGCCTGTACCGCTGACCACCTCTCCCGTGCCCGACGCCGAGGCGCGCCTCGCCCTGGCGGAGCAGCTGCTCGCCTGTGACGCGGCCCGTCCGTGCGCCGAGGCCGTGGTGGA
>JBKGHK010000225.1:0-14295 GCA_046520375.1 Pyxidicoccus sp. 3LFB2 | reverse complement strand
CCCGCCGCCGCAGCAGCCCGCGGACCTGCGTACCCGCCTTCGCAGAACACCTACCCGCCGCCCCAGCAGCCGGCGTACGCGCCGCCCACCTCCGCGCAGCAGGACCCGGGCCAGCAGCCGGAACAGTCGGCCAGTGACGCGCCCAGGGTGCCGCCGGAGCCCGGTTCGCTGCGCACCGAGCCCAGGCGCCGCTGACGCCGGACGCACGGACCCGTCGAAGCCGTCCCGGGTGCCCTCGTCGGCCACCGCCTCCGTGCCTCCGGGCGAGGACACCGGGGTGATGCTGGATGGCCGGCCCCGTCAGGGCCCCTTCCTGTCCGGCCCGGGCAGCCTGACGTTCATGTTGCACCACACGACACTGGGCGCGCTGGGGGGCTTCTTCACCCAGGCCTTCGCCAACGACTTCAACTTCAACCAGAGCTCGCGCGAGGCGATGCTGGCCGGCACGCTCATCGGCGCGGGCCTGGGCTTCGGCGCCTCCGCGTGGTGGCAGTTCAACAACTGGGTGGACCGGCCCATGGCCAGCTTCGGCATCGGCAACTCGCTGGTGGGCGGCATGTTCATGGCCGGCTTCATGGACCTGTTCACCCAGGACCCGGGCGTGCTGACCTGGTCGGCCTTCCTCGGCGCGGAGCTGGGGGCATGGCTCACCGCGGGGCTCGGCGGCGGGCAGCTGCCGCTCAACGACGGCCTGCTGATTTCCTCCGGCGCGGGCTGGGGCATGGCGTACGCCGCGCTCCTCATGGCCATCATCCACTTCTCCGGCACCGACGTGTCCAGCAAGACGTGGCGCGACGGCCTGCTCCTGGCCCCGGGCATCGGCGCGGGTGCGCTGGCGCTGGCCACCATGCGCTACAACCCGACGCCCTCGCAGATTCTGCGCGCGGACCTCTTCGGCGCGGGCGTGGGCGCGGCGGTGCTGCTCATCTCCGGCCTGGTGCTGGGCGGCTTCGACCAGTCGACGCCCTACGTGCTGTCCTTCCTCGGCTCGGCGGGCGCCATCACCACGGTGAGCCTCTTGTGGGAGGAGAGCGTGGACCGCTCGGCCCTCAAGCTGGCGGGCCCCCCGTCCAAGCACCGGCGGCTGTACAAGAACGTCTGGTGGTAGACGGGCTGTAGGGCGGCCGGGCGGGCGCCATGGCACGGCGGGGCAGGAAGCACCAACTTCCCCCCGACATGGCGCGCGTTCATCCCTTCACGGCCCTCATGGCCTCGCTGGAGCACCGGCTGGAGCCCAGCGACTACGTGCCGCGAAGCAATGCGGCGCCCCAGCCAGTCCACGTGCGGTCGCTGCTGGAGTCCGCCAATCCCACCGCGGAGCTGCGGCGCCTGCGCGAAGCCGGCGCCCTGCTGCGCGACGCGCGGCCGGCGCTGTACCTGGTGGAGATTCACAGCCCCGCCGGGAAGCTGGGGGGCCCGCCGGTGCGCTTCCTGCTGTGCGCGCTGAGCTCGGACGCGGGCATTCCCCTGGAGCATGACCCGTACCGGCCGCGCGCCTGGGAGGCGGAGCCCGCCGTCACCCTCACCGCGGACGACCATGGCGTGCTGCGAGGGCTTCTGGCGGAGGCCTCCGAGCGCGCGATTACCGTGTGGCAGGGGCAGTACGACGGCCACCCCATGTCGCTGCGGCGCATCGAACCGTCGCCGGTGTCCAAGCGCCTGCAGGCCGTGCTGGACGAGGCGCCCATGCGCCCGCTGGCCGCGCTCGACGAGAGCGGCCGGACGCTGGCGGCGGTGGTGCCCCTGTCGGACCCGGGCCTGGAGTTCCAGCCCATCCACCGCGCGCTGAAGGGCGTGGACACGTTCAATGAGGAGACCTTCCTCACCCTGGTGACAGCGTACGCGCGCGTCTACGAGCTGGACGAGCCGCTCGACACGCCCCGGGGGCTGGCCGCCGCGCGAGAGCGGCTGGCCACGCTCATCACCGGGCACCACGCGGTGTTGCTGGTGCTGCCAGGAGGGCGGGGGCGCATCCTCCGCTTCCGGCAGGGGCTCGATTTGGCGCACCTGAAGGGCGCGCCGCGGAATCCCACGCTGCGGAGCCTGGACCTGGCGCTGCTCAACGCGCTGGTGCTGCGCACGGTGCTGGGCATCAAGGACCCGGAGGCACCGGGCCATCCACAGGTCTTCCCCGTGCAGGGGCTGGACTCACTGGTGCGGGGCGTGGAGGAGGGGACCTTCCAGGCGGGCTTCGCCCTCAACCCTCCGCCGCTGTGGGAGGTACGGGCCGTGATGGAAGCACAGGCAACACTGCCGTCGAGGACACTGCGGGTGGAACCGCTTCCACCGGCAGGCCTTCTGTTCCTGGATCGCGAAGCCTAACTTCCAGGCGTGAGGGTCCTGACACGAACCCTGCCGGAATGGCCCCGGCGCGTGCGGCTCGAGCTCCAACCGGGGCCCGGGGAGACTCTCGATGCAATCTGTGGCGGCGAGGTGCAGGTGCTCCAGCGGCGCCTGGGCTACCGCTTCACGTTGGACCCGCTGCTGCTGGCGCACTTCGCGGTGTACGAGGCCGGAGCGCTGCGGGGCCGGCTGATGGACCTGGGCACCGGCTGCGGAATCATCCCGCTGGTGCTGGCGCGGAGGCTGGGCCGCAAGGACATCACCGCGTTGGAGCTGCAGCCGCGGCTGTTCTCCCTCGCCGAGCGCAACGTGTACCTCAACCGCTGCGAGCGCGAGGTGTCGCTGGTTCAGGGGGATTTGCGGCGGGTGGAGGAGCAATTCCCCTCGGGCAGCTTCGCGCACGTGCTGTGCAATCCGCCGTACCGCTCACGGACCTCGGGGCGTACCAGCCTGTCGGTGGAGAAGGCCATTGCCCGGCACGAGGTGACGTGTGAGCTGCCGGATGTGGCGCGCGCGGCGGCGCACCTGCTGGTGACGCGGGGCTCGCTGTGCATGGTGTACCCGGCGTCGCGCTTCAGTGATTTGGTGACGATGCTGCGCGAGCACCGGCTGGAGCCGCGCACCGTGCGCTGGGTGCACCCGCGCGGAGACAGGCCCGCGAAGCTGGTGCTGCTCCACGCGGTGAAGGGGGGCAGGGCCGACCTGACGGTGCTGCCCCCGCTCGTGGTGCATGCCGACGACGAGCACGCGTTCACCGACGAAGTGCGCGCGATGATTGTGTGAGCGCGGAACGCTGACGTTCTGCCCCTTCTCGCCGCGGCACGCCGGGGAGGGCGGCGTTGCCCCGGACGTGCCCGTCACGCCGCCATCACCCTTGGGTTGATACGCAGTGCTCGTGCCGAAAGGCGGGTCACCTCGCGCCAGGACTCCTACGGCCGGTGAACCCCACCCATAACCGCGAGCCACGATGCGCCACCTTCTGAAGTCACCTCGGGGAGTCGTCCCACCTTCCCCCATTCGCTCGAGCACCCCGCGGGCCGCACGGGGGGGCACCTGCACCTACGTGGCCTGCCTCTTCGCGATTCTCACGCTGGCGTGTGGGGGGCGCGAGGACGTCTCCGCCAACCCCGCTCCCCGGCAGGCCACCTCGGCATTGAATGGTACGGGCCTGCAAGGCGAGTACTTCGACAACGCGGACCTCACCTCACCCGTCACCACGCGGCTGGACGCGACGGTGGACTTCGACTGGCTCACCACCACGCCCGCGGGCACGGCGCTCACGGATGGAGAGACCTTCAGTGTGCGGTGGACGGGGCAGCTCATCGCCCCCGTTACGGGCCTGTACACCTTCACCACCACCTCGGATGACGGGGTGCGTCTGTGGGTGGATGGCCAGCTGGTCGTGGACAACTGGACCGAGCACTCCTCGCGGGACGATACCGGCACGCGCTCGCTCGTGGCGGGGCAGGCCTACGCGGTGCGGATGGAGTACTTCGAGAACGAGGACTTCGCCGTCGCGCAGCTGAGCTGGGAGTACCCGGGACAGGGCCTCCAGATCATCCCCACCAGCGCGCTGCGGCCTCCCGCCACGCCGGATGCGGGCACGGTGGTGGCGCCGCCCGTCAGCCCCGTGCTCGCCACGGACTTCGGTGATGCCACCGCCTTTCTCTACACCGGGCCGGACGCGCTCCAGCAGGGTGTCGACGCGGGGACGATGGAGGCGAAGCGCGTGGCCGTCGTGCGCGGCCGTGTGCTCGACCGGAGCGGGACGCCCGTCTCCGGAGCGCGGGTCTCCATCCTCGCCCACCCGGAGCTTGGCTACACGCTGTCCCGCGCGGATGGCGGCTACGACCTGGCCGTCAACGGTGGGGCGCTCCTGACGGTGTCGGTGGAGAAGGGCGGCTTCCTGCCCGTGCAGCGGCAGGTGCAGACGCCCTGGCGTGACTACGTCGTCGTGCCGGAGCTGGTGCTGACCCCGCTGGACGCGGCCGTGACGGACGTCCTCCTGGGCGGCGCGGGCCTGCAGGTGGCGCAGGGCAGCGTCAGCAATGACGTCGCGGGTCCGAGGCGGGCCACCCTGATGTTCGCGGCCGGCACGCAAGCCACCCTGACGTTGCCGGATGGAACCACCGCGCCGCTCGCCGGCACCATCCACGTTCGCGCCACCGAGTACACGGTCGGAGACGCGGGCCCCGCGGCGATGCCGGGCACCCTGCCGGCCGCCAGCGGGTACACGTACGCGGTGGAGCTGAGCCTCGACGAGGCGCTGGCCGTGGGCGCGACGGAGGTCACGTTCAACCAACCCGTATACACGTACGTCGACAACTACCTGGGCTTCCCCGTGGGCGGCATCGTCCCGGCCGGTTACTACGACCGGCGGCAGGGACTCTGGATTGCCTCGGACAACGGCCGCGTCGTGGCCATCGTCGGCGTCACCGCCGGGCTGGCGCAGCTCGACACGAACGGAGATGGGCAGGCGGATGATGCCTCGGCCCTGACGGCGCTGGGGTTCACCGACGCGGAGCGGACCCAGCTCGCCAGCCTCTTCCCGGTGGGCCACAGCCTCTGGCGCGTGCCCATCACCCACTTCACCCCGTGGGATTTCAACTGGCCCTATGGCCCGCCGGCAGACGCGCGTGCGCCCCAGATGAGCGCGCCTTCCGCGGAGACTCCGTTGGAGAAGCCCACCTGCCAGAACGGCAGCATCATCGAGTGCCAGAACCAGACGCTGGGCGAGGTCCTGCCCCTCACGGGCACGTCGTTCACCCTGAACTACCGCAGTGACCGCGTGCCGGGCCGGAAGACCCACGCGCTCCTGAAAATCCCGCTGAGCGGTGCGTCACTCCCTTCGAGCGTGAAGCGCATCGTGCTCGAGGTGTACGTCGCGGGCCGGATCTTCAACCAGCAGTTCTCGGCGGCGCCCAATCGGATCTACACATTCGAGTGGGATGGCCTGGATGCGTACGGCCGCGAGGTCCGCGGGGCGCAGCCTGTCCTCGTGCGGGTTGGCTACGTCTATGGGCTGGTCTACCAGACGCCTGCCCAGTTCGCTCGCTCCTTTGCCATCATCTCCGGCGTGACGTCATCCGTCGTCCGGCCGGCGCAGGAGCTGACGCTGTGGCAGACGTGGCAGATGATGCTGGGCGCGGCGCGTGCGCCGCAGCCTCACGTGGGGGGCTGGTCGCTCAGCGCACACCATATCTACGACAGCGCGTCCTCCACGCTGTACCTGGGAGATGGCGGCCGGCGAAGCGCCAAGGGGATGACGAGAATCATCACCACCGTGGCGGGCGGAGGACAGACCGCCGGCGTGCCGGATGATGGCAGGCCCGCGACCCAGGCCACCCTCTCTCACCCGCTCGCCGTGGCCGTGGGGCCTGACGGGAGCTTCTACTTCGCCGAAATGCAGCCTGCCCGCATTCGCAAGGTGGGCCCGGACGGCATCATCCAGACGATTGCCGGAGGTGGCACTTCCAACGCGGACGGCGTACCCGCGACCCAGGCCCAGCTCTGGTCCGTCTGGGGCATCGCCGTGGGGCCCGATGGCAGCGTCTACCTGGCGGACCGGTCCGCCAACACCGTCCGCCGCGTCCTGCCTGATGGCACCATCACCACGTGGCGGGGCGGCACGGGGAGCAGGGCAACAGCGGGGATGGGGGGCCCGGCACCCAGGCGCTGCTCAAAGGACCGTGTGGCGTGGCGCTGGGGAGCGACGGAAGTCTCTACATTGTTGCTCGCGACGTCTATGTCGTCCGCAGGGTGGACCCGACTGGAATCATCACCACGGTGGCGGGGACGGGGGTCCAGGGCCCCGGGGGGGACGGAGGTCCGGCAACCCAGGCCCAGCTCAGCCTGCCCGAGGGAATTGCCGTGGGTCCCGATGGGAGCCTCTACATCGCTGACAGCGGCAACCACAGCATCCGAAAGGTGGGGACGGATGGCCGCATCACCACCGTGGCGGGCCGGGGGTGGCCGGCGGGTAACAGTGGAGATGGTGGCCGGGCCACGCAGGCGGGTCTTTATTTCCCGATCGGAGTCGCGGTGAGTCCGGATGGGACGCTCTACATTCTCGACAACAACCACCGGATTCGCCGGGTCACCCCTGATGGGCTCATCACCCACCTGGCGGGCTCGGGCTACTACGGCTTCGGTGGGGACGGGGGGCCGGCTCCGGCCGCTTCGTTCGCCTTCGCGCAAGGGTTGGCGCTGAGCCCGGACGGGAACCTCTACATCGCCGACACGAACAATCGCCGCATCCGGCGTCTCGCGGCCTATCTGCCTGGCGTTGCCTCGGAGTTCGTCGTCCCGTCCGAGGACGGGAGCGAGGTCTACCTCTTCGACGGACGGGGCCAGCACCTGAGGACGCTGGATGCGCTGACCCAGGTCACGAAGCTCACCTTCGGCTACGACGCGGCGGGACGCCTGACCCAGGTGACGGACGCGGACGGACTGGTGACGCGCGTCGAGCGGAACGCCGCGGGCCGGCCCACGGCCGTGGTGGCACCGCATGGCCAGCGCACGGCGCTGGGGGTGGATGCCCAGGGCTATCTGAATTCGGTGACGAACCCCGCCAGCGAGGCCACGCTGCTCACGCACGGGGCAACAGGGCTGCTCACCCAGCTGGAGGACGCTCGCGGGCAGCAGCATGTCTTCGAGTACGACGCGGAGGGCCGGCTGACGAAGGACTCGTCGCCAGGCGGAGCGCAGAAGAGCCTGGTCCGGACGGACGGGGCGAACGGTGACTACACCGTGAGCCTCACCACCCGGCTGGGCCGCACGACGACGTACAGCGTGCAGTCGCTGTCCACCGGTGGCCAGGTGAAGACCACGACGTCACCGGCGGGGCTTGCGTCCGTCACCACGGAGTTGCCGGATGGCACGACGACTCGCGTGGCTCCGGATGGCACCCTCGTCACCACGGTGGAAGGGCCCGATGCGCGGTTTGGCATGGCCTCGCCGCTGGTCACCTCGGAGAAGGTGAGGGTCCCGAGCGGGCTCACGTCCACCGTGACGCGGAGCCAGGCACTGGTCGGCGTGGATGGAGGGACTGCGCTCGACTTCGCCTCGCTGACGGAGACGGTGACGGTGAATGGCCATGCCTTCAACGCGCGCTACGAGAGCGCGACCCGCACGGTGACGACCACGAGCCCGCTGGGGCGGACGGGCACCACCACGCTGGATGTAAAGGGCAGGGTGGTGCGCGTCGAGGTGCCAGGAGTTCTGCCTGTGGTGCCCGGGTATGACGCCGAGGGGCGGCTGTCCACGGTGACGCAGGGGACGCGCACGAGCACCGTGAGCTACAACGACGCGGGCTACCCGGAGACTGTCACGGATGCGCTGCAGCGTACCTCGCAGAGCACCTATGACCTGGCCGGGAGGGTGATTTCCCAGCAGCTGCCGGGCCAGCGTGTCGTCGGCTTCGGCTACGACCCCGCAGGCAATCTCACCTCGCTCACCCCGCCAGGCCAGCCGGCCCACGTGCTGGGCTACACGCCGAATGACCTTGAGAACCTCTACACCGCGCCCTCTGTCGCGGATGGAGGCACGCTGTCGGCCTCAACTGTCTACACGCTCGACGAAGAGCCTGAGACGATGACCCTGCCGGACGGAACCACGCTCCAGGCGAGGTACACGGATGGCGGGCAGTGGTCTTCGGTCACGACGGACCGGACCACCGTCACCGCGGCGTATGACACGGTGGGGCGGCTGTCGTCCCTGACGGACCCCCAGGGCGTCAGTCTTCAATACACCTACGACGGTCCGCTGCCGACCTCGGAGACCTGGGATGCGGGCGTCGCAGGCGTGGGCGGCAGTGTGGGCTACGGCTATGACTCGAACCTCCGGGCGTCATCCATCTCCGTCAATGGCGCCAACCCGGTTGTCTACACCTGGGATTCGGACGGACTGCTCTCCTCGGCCGGTGGCCTTACGTTCGCGCGGAACCCCCAGAATGGATTGTTGACGGGCACGACGCTGGGAAACATCTCCACGTCGCTGGCCTTCGACGTCTACGGCCAGGTGGAGAGTCTCTCGGCTTCCTCCGGCTCGACAGGCCTCTTCGGCGAGACATTCATCCGGGACAGTCTGGGGCGCATCACCTCCAAGACGGAGACCGTGCTCGGTGAGACCCATACGCATGGGTATCTGTATGACACCGCCGGGCGTCTCGAGTACGTCTTCCTGGACGGCACGCTGGTGAGCCACTACACGTACGATGGCAATGGAAACCGGACGAGCGTCACCCAGGGTGGAGTCACCGTGGGGGCCACATATGATGCGCAGGACCGGCTCCAGACGTATGGCGGTACAGCGTATGCCTTTGGTCCCAATGGTGATCTGCGGCAGAAGTTGACTGCGGGGGGCGCGCAGCCCACCCAATACTTCTACGACAACCTCGGAGCGCTCTCGGCCGTTGTGCTTCCGGATGGCACACGAGTGGATTACGTCCTCGACGCGAGGGGGCGGCGTCAGGGCAAGAAGGTCAACGGTGCCTTGCTGCAGTCGTTCCTCTACGACGGGCACTCACGGATCGTCGCTGAACTGGATGGAACCGGAAGCGTGGCGGGACGCTTTGTCTACGGCTCACGTTCAAACGTTCCCGACTACATGATGAAGGGTGGAGTGGTCTACCGCCTCGTGCCCGACCAGCTCGGGAGCGTGCGCCTCGTGGTGAACACCCAGACCGGAGTCGTGGCTCAGCGGCTCGACTACGACGTCTGGGGCAGCGTGCTGGCTGACTCCAACCCCGGCTTCCAGCCCTTTGGGTTTGCCGGAGGCCTCTATGACAGGGACACGAAGCTGACGCGCTTCCGCGCTCGCGACTACGACGCCGAGACCGGCCGCTGGACGGCCAGGGACCCTATCCGGTTCAGGGGTGGGGATACCAACCTCTATGCGTATTGCTGGGGCGACCCAGTCAACTTCAACGACCCTGACGGCCTCTTCCCGAAGCCCACTGCGACTTGCGAACAAATCTTGATTTACCTGGAAGAGCAGGCGAGAATCATCCAGGGACAGGAGAAGGCCCTGGCAAAGGACAAGGGTCAACTGCCGTTCTACAAGGATGGCGGGAATATCAGCCAAGACAAGCTCAAGCATTACCTCAAGCTGGGCGGCTTGCATGCGAAGTGGGGCGCCGCGCAGGCGATGTACAGGGCCAAAAGCTGTGGCGGGCCCCCTCCGCCGCCGGCCGGATTGGCGTCCCCCCTCGACCAGCCACTCGTCCCCGGGGTGAATGATTGGACTCCCAGTTTCCCGCTAGGTGATTCGCAACCGCAGGGCCTCACGCCTCAGCAGGTGTCGGTCATTGGTACCGTTGGAGCCATCATTCTCATCCTCACCGCGCCGTTTTGGGCGACATAGGCCGTGACGACTGCGTTCAATCAACCCATGCGCACTCCGGGTTCGTGACGACTCCATCACGTCGATGAGGGCGGATTCACATGAACAAGCCACACACAAGCCCCCAGGAGCGCCTTTGGGCCGCGGTGGAGTCGGGCTCTCTTGAGGAGGCAAGGGCGGCAGTTGCCTCCGGAGCAGACGTGAATGCCGCAGATGAATACGGCGAAACACCCCTGACGGGCTCCGTCTCGGTAGGAGAAGGAGCTCAAACATCAACGAAGCTGGTCGAATATCTGCTTTCTCAAGGGGCGCTCGTCGCAAAGGAGCGCTCGAAGGCCGGCTTGGGGACATCGGTTCATCGCGCTGCAAGAAGCGGGAGCGTCGAAGTGCTACGAGTTCTGCTCAATAAAGACGGACACGTAGCCCTCTCGCAGTTTGACGAGCTCGGCCTCACCCCGCTGTCAGCCTCGGTGTTGAATGACTCACTCGAGGCTGCGCGCTTGCTCATTGATGCCAGATCGCCAATCAATCTACGTGACGAGGAGGAGCTAGGGGACCCAGCGCTGACCCATGCCGTAAGGAACCACAACGTTGAGATGGTCAAGCTGCTCCTGAATGCGGGGGCAGATCCGCTCATGCCCGGATACCTGCATCACACGCCCCTCTACGTCGCCCAATATGAGGACGATGACGAGCAAACTCCCGCCACGCGCCAAATCAGGAAGCTGTTGGAGGAACACGCTGCCGGCAGGACGTCTTCGTAGCGCCCTGAGCACCGGCCCGCGGTGCAACACGGGAGAGGACACGGGGCGGACATGGCACGGGCGTATGCACACTCCGGTGAGCTTTGATGGCGTCCATGGTGCGCACCGGGATTGCCCACCTGAGACCTGGGCCATGATGATGCCGTCACCGGCCACGCCTCCCACAGGTCCGACACCATGCTGCTGTCCGCCACGCTCCTGCTGCTCGCCGCCGCGCCCGCCAGTGACACTGCCTTTCGCGTCCAGGAGGGACTGCCAGCGGACTTCGTGGTGGACGGACGGCTCGCGGAGTGGACGCAGCCGCCGTCGCTCACCCTGAGCGGGACCGCTGGAGGAGGGAAGGAGGCCTCACCAGACACCGTGTCCGTCAGGCTCTGGCTCGCTGTTGATCCAGGGGGTCTCGCCATTGCCGGCGAGGTCCGGGACGCGCAGGCCCAGATCAGCGGAGACCCCGTCGAGGTTCGCCTTGCGCTGCCGCCACCGAAGCTGCCGCCGCTCGCCTTCGTCGACCAGTTCCAGGAGCATCCGGTCCCCACGCAGGGCGACTGCCCCCGGAAGCCCCCGAAGAAGGCGGCGGCCTGCGAGGCCTGGTGGAGGCAGCAGACCGAATTACGGCAGCAACTCCAGGACGCGCTGGTGGCGCGGTACTCCCTGCGGTCCGGTGGCGTGGTGCGCTTCGGCCAGACGGACACTATCGGCACCGCGCGCTACGCCCCGTTTCCCGGGGGCTATCGCTTCGAGGCGCGCATCCCCGCCGAAGCCTTCCCCCGCACGGCGGAAGCGCCCCTGCGCCTGCTGAGCGTCCACGTGGACCTCTGGGCCGGCGAGGCCGAAGCAAACTCCCGGACGCTCCGCGCCTCGACTCCCGGCTTCCAGACGGTGCGCCTGTCGATGCCGCTGCGCTACGGCAAGTGGCCCGAGCTACTGGAACGGGCACTGGCCGCGCAGCCGGGCGCCTCGTACCAACCCGGGCCGGCCGCCGATGCGCTCGAGGTGTGGGTGAACCCGGCGCGGGCCTACCAGTACGTGCCCAAGGCTCCGAGCCCCGCGGTGGTCCGCGTGGACCTGACGCAGGTACAGGAGCTGGCAACCGTGGGAGACCTCCGGCTCGTCTCCGTGCCCGTGGAGGTGAACCGCCGGGGCACCGTGGACCGCTGGCTGCTGTCCCTCCGGGGGCAGACCGTTCTGGACACGCGCAACATCGGCGACGCCACGATTCGCGTAGCCCCCCGCACGGAAGGTGCCTCGCTGCTTCAGGTCTACGAAGGCCCTGCGAATCCCATGGGCACCGGCACGTGCGGCGAGTGCCCGAAGGTCTCCTTCCAGCACTTCACCCTGGACGCGCGGGGCCGCTTCTCCGAAGCAGTCCCGCTGAAGGGCACGGGAGGCCGTTCACCGCGCCCGGTGGCCTGGTCCGCCAGCCCGGACCTGACGCTCATCGAGGCTTTCGATGTGCTCCCGGCGCCGCTCGGCAGGCAGCTCGCCGTGCGACACAGCTGGGACCCGGAAACGGGCCGGTACACAACTTCCTCACCGTCTCCCTGATAATTCCAGGAATTCATCGGGAGTCCGCGAGAGGAGCTGGCCATGTCGAGTGTTGGGAGCAGTGGAGGAAGCAGCCGATCCGACAGCGCCAGCAGGTCTGAATCCGCCAGGGCCGAGTCCGCGCGAGCGGACGCAGCGCGTCAGGCCGAGGCGTCGAGGAAGGCCGGCGAAGAGGCTGCCAAGGCCCAGGCGACGAGGCCCGCGACCGCCCAGAACCCCTTCGCCAAGGACACCTTCACGGTGGCCGCCGCGAGGGCCCCCGTGGAGCTTAACCCCGCGAACGTGACGGGCCCGGTGGCCCAGGCGCAGACGGTCAACGCGTCCCTCGAGGTCCAGGCCACGCAGGACGCCCAAGCCACGCAGCTGGCGCAGGCCACCGACCAGGCTCAGGCCACGCAGCAGGCGCAGGTCACTGACGAAGCCCAGGCCACCGACCAGGCCCAGACCACCGAGGAAGCCCAGGCCGCCGCCGAGGCCCAGACGCCCACGGTGACCGAGGCGGACCTGGAGGCCGCGAGGGCGGAGCTGCCCGACGTCGAGCTGTCCCGTAACGAAGCCGGGACGGAGCCCACGGCGGAGGTGGAAGCCCAGAACACCCAGGTGCAGACCGCGCTGCGAGAGCTGGGCATGGTGGCCTCCTCGCACGTCACCGGCTTCTACGGCTCCATCACCGAGGGCGCCATCAAGTCCTTCCAGTACGAGCAGGGCATGGAAGTGACGGGCAACTACGACGCGGCGACGCGCGAGGCCATGGCCGGAGAGCTGGCCGAGCGGCGCGCGGCCGAGGCCCAGGGCATCACCGAGCCCGCCGCCGAGCTGCCGGACGAGTACACCGCCATCACCGACGAGCAGCTCGCGGACATCATGCCCAACGCCACGGAGGCGAATCGCGAGCGGTTCCTGGGGCCGCTGAACGACGCGATGGAGGAGTTCAACATCACCACCCCCGAGCGCCAGGCGGCCTTCCTGTCGCAGATCGCGGTGGAGACCGCCGACCTCCAGTACATGTCTGAAATCGAGCCCGACGCGGACCTCGGTGACTACTACGGCCGCGGGCTGATGCAGCTCACCCACGAGGACAACTACCGCGAGGCGGGCACGGCGCTGGGCGTGGACCTCGTCGGCAACCCCAACCAGGTGGCCACCGACGCGGAGCTCGCCGCGCGCACCGCCGGCTGGTACTTCAACGACCGGGGCCTCAACGAGCAGGCGGACGGCAGGCACATCGGCGCCGTCACCCTGGGCGTCAACGGCGGCTACAACGGCGTCGACCGCCGCCTGGAGGCCTACGACACGGCCCTCGACGTGCTGAGCACCGAAGAAGAATAGCCGGCCCGGGCACGGAGTCTGGAGGAGGGGAGCCCGGCCAGCGCCGCGCTCCCCCTCTCCATGCTGATACAGGGCCGCGGGGCTACTTCACCGTCGCCCCATCCACCGCCTGCCGCTCCTCCTTGCAGAACGCCAGCCGCTCCTTGATGGCGTCCAGCGGCACGGCCATCTCCAGCTTGAAGGTGTCACCGCTCGGCTGCACGCGGGCGAAGTCCAGCAGCTGGGCCACTTCCTTCTCGCCCTCGGCCTGCGCCTTCATGCGCGCCAGGGACAGCGCGGCGCCCAGGGACTTGCCCAGGTCCGTCACCTTGGCCGCGTCCGAGCCGCGCACCTCCGCCACCAGCGCCACGTCCGAGCTCGCGTCCACGTGCAGCTCCACGTTCTGCGCCACGTCGCGCAGCCGCTGCGCCAGCTCCGCCTGCTCCGGGGGCAGCAGCTTCGCGAGCTGCTCCACCGACAGCACGCCGTACATCTCGCCGTAGGTGCTGCCCTCGCCAATCAGCGGCTCCTCCTCCGGCCCGCGTCCCTCCACCCGGTCGATGGCCGCCTTGATGCCATCGGCTGACTGCCCGAACATCAGGAGCTGGTTGTTCCAGACGCCCATCGCCGGTCTCAGGTCGATGCGCTTTCTGCCCGGCTCTTCCTGCCCCCTTTGTGGCTCGTACACCCGCGCGCCCTGGCCGTAGTCCATCGACACGGCGTCCCTCGACAGATCCTTGAAGTTCGCGTTGGCGAAGTTGCCCGACAGCATCATCCCCTCGTCGGTGATGACCATCCGGTCCAGGTCCTGGAGCGGATCCACGCCGCTCTTCTCGCGGAACTCGTTCAACTGCTTGCCACCGTCGCGCATCAGGCAGTCCAGCAGCAGCTCGCCAATGGGCGAGTGCCTCAGCGCGTTGGCCTCGATGACCACGGCCGTGCGGCCCTTGCCCCGCGGCAGGGCGGCGAGCAGCGGATCCCGGGGGCGCTGGGG
>JBKGHK010000224.1:0-14305 GCA_046520375.1 Pyxidicoccus sp. 3LFB2 | reverse complement strand
GGGAGCCGGCGCGGGCGCCGCGACCCTGGGGCCGGCGGAGGGGGTGGTGTACTCCACGCCCGGGCCCGTGGACACGGGGGCCGGCGCGGCGTGGTGGACGATGGTGGTCTCCGGGGCGTGGCCGCGACGGATGAAGAGCTTCTCCTCACCGCGCTTCCACACCAGCCTCGTCACATCCGAGGCCTCGAGGATTTCGACAATCTGCCGCAGGGCATCCACGTCCAGCGACGTGTTGCCCGCATCGCGCGCGCCACCCGAGGTGGACACGCCCGCGGGCACGCCCGCCCGGGTCGACTTGCGCTTCGTTGCCATTCTCGCGTTCCCCTCGTCCGAAGTCGCCGTGCGCGGCGGACTAGCCGCCGGTGGCCACGCGCGTCAGGTACTTGCCACCTTCACGCGTGTCGATCTTGAGCACGTCGCCCTCGTTGATGAAGAGCGGGACGTTGACGGTGAAGCCCGTCTCCAGGGTGGCGGGCTTGAGCGCGCCGGACACGGTGTCGCCGCGCACGCCCGGGTCGCACTTGATGACCTTCAGGTCCACCGAGTTGGGCAGGTTCACGGAGATGGCCTTGCCATTCCAGTAGAGCACCGAGACGTTGATGTTCTCCTTCAGGAAGTTCTTCGCCTCTCCGAGCACCTTCTCATTGAGGAAGGTCTGCTCGTAGTTGCGGGTGTCCATGAAGTAGAACTCATCGCCCTGGACATACAGGAACTGCATGTCCTTCTCCTCGATGTCCGGGAGGCCCACCTTGTCGCCGGACTTGAGGGTCGGCTCCAGCATGCGCCCGGACAGGAGGCTGCGAATCTTGGTGCGCACGAAGGCGGAGCCCTTGCCGGGCTTCACGTGCTGGAAGTACTCGATAACGAACGGCTCACCGTCGATTTCGATCTTCAGACCATTGCGGAACTCGGACGTATCGATGAACCCGGCCATGGCGACCCGCTCCTTCACACTCGTAGCGACGAAAGCTTGAAAAGTCGGGGGTGTGTAGCCCATGCCCCCCTTCCATGGGAAGGGGAAAGGAACGGCCGGGTCTGTCGTCCGGGCGACTGCCTGACAGGGCGCGCGGCTAGAGCTCGGCCTTCACCTTGGGGGCCGTCACGCGCAGCACGTAGCGGCCCTTGCCGAAGTTGCCGTCCGCGCGCAAGGCGAGCACCAGGAAATATTCCGGCGACACCAGCCGCATCACGGTCAGCACCTTCTCACTGTTGACGCTGACCTCGCTCACCGTGCCCGTCTTGAGCACTTCCGCCGCGTTGCGCAGCTGGGTGAGGAGGTTGGCGTACTCCACCCAGGCCCCGCCCAGGTCCAGCTCGGCGGCGTCATCCTTCTGGAAGGTGTCGACGGAGATGCCGTCGAAGCCCATCACGCTGCAGGCGAGGGCTCCGTCCACCTGGTTGACCACCGACTCGAGGTGCGTGCGGAAGGACATGGGCTTGGACTCTTAGGAGGCGGGGGACGGCCGGTCAAGCAGGACCGGCTCGGCCCTATTCGACGTCTTCACACGCGGGGAGAACGCCATTGAGGCCGCGCTGGTCGCACGGCTCCGTGGGCGCCTCGAACCGCCGCTCCGGCCCGCAGACGGCGGCCTGGAGCGCGGCGACGGACTGGTTGAACACCGTCAGGGGGAAGACGATCTCGTTCGACTCCTGCTCTTCACCCGACACCCGCTTGCCGATGATCCGCACGGTGACAAGCAGGTCCACGGCGGTGCCCGGGGCCGCGACGAGGTCGCGCACTTCCTGCTCGATCTGGTTGGTCAGCAGGTTGGTCTGCAACCGGTAGTTCCCCGACACCGTGCCATGAATGGGGACGAAGAAGCTGTCCGCGTCGCCCTCCGGCTCGGACAGCTCCACGTCACCGGAGGCCTTGTAGCTGAGCTCGACGCCGGTGAGGTAGACGGTGTTGAGGTCCGCGTCGTTGGTTATCGGCTGCTCTTCCACGTCGATGGGGACGGTCTGGACGTTGGTGGTGAGCGACAGCACCAGCGGGTAGCCCGAACCCCGCTGCGGCCGGAACGCCACATTGAGCGAGCCAGAGACGAGCTGGGCGTCCTCCTGGCTTCCCAGCGTGCAGTCTTCGCCCACCGGGCTGGCGCTCAGCAGCTGCAGGCTCGGGGTGCTCTCGGTGCAGGCTGTGGTCCCCAGGCCGAGCGCCAGCAGGGAGGTGATGACGAAAGGATTCATCTTCATAAGGCGAACGCTTTCCTGGAAGGGCCGCGCGCGGCGTTAGAGGCTCTGCGCGATGGTCTGCCGGTTGAGGATGCGGGGCGTGATGAAGATGAGCAGCTCCTGCCGGTCATCTCGCTCCGTGTGGTTCTTGAACAGCAGGCCCAGCACCGGGATGCTCGACAGGAACGGCACCCGGGAGGTGGCGGTGCTGCCGCGGCGGACGTAGATGCCGCCGATGACGGTGGTGTCGCCGTCCTTCACCAGCACCTGGGTGTTGGCCTCCTTGCGCTGGATGGAGGGCTGCCCGTTGGCGCCCGTGCTGCCCGGGTCCGGCTGGTTGTTGGAGGCGTTGATGGACATCAGGATGCTGCCGTCCTGGGTGATGTGGGGCGTCACCTCGAGCGACAACCGGGCCTCGACGAAGGTGGTGTTCACGCCCTGGGCCGACGTCTGGCTGAAGGGAATGGACACGCCCTGGCTGATGCGCGCGGTGTTGTTGTCCAGCGTCGTCACCTTGGGCGCGGAGATGGTCTTCACCGTGCCCTCGTTCTCCGCCGCGGACAGGCGCAGGTTGAGCTGGAGCGCGCCGCCCGCCGAGCCGAACACGAAGCCCAGCGCGCCGCCGGAGCCCTCACCCACCGAGGCCGGCAGGTTGACCGCGAAGTTGGGCACTTCCGGGACACCCGAAGCGGTGCCAGGCGAGCCACCGAAGACGCCCACGTTGTTGGGGAAGATGAGCCCGGTGGAGTTGCCGGTGGCGGCCGCCGCGAGCGCCGAGCCGCCCCACTGCACGCCCAGCTGGCGGCTGAAGGTGGTGTTGGCCTCCACGATGCGGCTCTCGATGAGCACCTGCGGCGTCTGCGTGTCCAGGCTGCGCACCAGGGCCCGCGCCTTCTCCGTGTTGGAGCGGACGTCCTTGACGATGAGCACGTTGGTGCGGGCATCCACCGTCACCGAGCCGCGCTCGCTGAGCACGTCCTTGACGCGCGCCGACATGTCCGCGGCCACCGCGTAGTTCACCGGGATGAGGTTGACCAGCAGGTCCTCCTGCTGCTGGAGCGACTTCTTGCGCTCCTGGCGCAGCCGCGCCTCCTCTTCCAGCGTCTTGAGCGGAGCAATGCGGATGATGTTGCCGAACTCCTCCTTGCCCAGCTGCTTGGTGCGCAGGATGAGGTCCAGCGCCTGGTCCCAGGGCACGTTGCGCAGGCGGATGGTGACCCGGCCGCTCACATCGTCCGCGAGGACGACGTTGCGCTTGGAGATCTCCGCGATGACGCGCAGCAGGTTCTGGATGTCGATGTCCTTGAACTCGAAGGAGACGCGCTTGCCGCGGTAGCGGGCCTGCTGCGGCGCGCCCTCGGCGGCGTAGGCGGGGGCCTCGGCGGTGAAGCCCGCGGTCTTCTGGGCCACGGCCACCTGCTCCGTCTTCACGCCCTGCACGTCCAGGCGCCAGGACAGCGTGCCGCCGTTCTGCGTCACCTTCTCCTCGATGGCGCCGTCGGCGGCCACCACCACGCGCACCTTGCGGCCCTCACCCGGCACGCTGAAGGCGCTGACCATCTTCACCGACGTCTCCAGCGCGCTGGTGTCCAGGCTGCGCTCCAGCTTCTTCGGCAGGCGGGCGTTGTCCAGCGTCAGCACCGCGCTGCGCGGGTCCGGCCGGTCCACCTTCCACGCCGCCGTGCCGGACAGCTTCAGCACCACGCGGCCCCCTGCCCCACTCTCCTCGAAGCTCAGGTCCTTCACGTCCACCAGCGAGGCCGTCGCTGGCGTGCCCGTGGCCTGGAGCTGACCGCCCACCTGCGTGAGCATCTCCTGAAGCGCCACCGTCACCCGGCGCACCTCCGCCTCAAGCTGCTCACGCGAGAGCCGCCCCGGCTCCTTCGCCGCCCGCGTCAGCTCCTGCAGGGACTTGAGCAGTGACTCCAGGTCCTGTGCCATGTCGATGCGCCTCCTGCGGCCCCACCGGGAAGCCCAAGCCTAAGCCACCCGGGGTGAGTCCGGTCAGGGGGGCCTCACCGCCCAGGCCGAAAATCGGGGCCTCCGCGCGGCCCCCTGAACGCATCCAGTCTCGGTGGCCTCGCCGCCCCGGTCGAAAATCGGCGCTCCACGCGGCCTCCTGAACGAATCCAGCCTCGGTCGCCTGGTGCCCCTTTTCGGGCCCGGCACAGGCCCGCGCCGCGACGGCGCACCTCCCCCCTCCCCACCCAGCACGTGTGCCCGGACTTGCAATCTCGGGGAATTCGCTGATACTTTCTTCATCACTCGAACGAACTCCGCTTCGTTCGCGGTGGGGCGAGGGGTGGGGCCCGGAGCTGCTGAGGGCCAGATGGGTGCGATGCGGGGCGGTTTCGCTCTGACACGGCGCATCCTCGGTGACGCGGCGCGCAACGCACACAGCGACTCTCGGTAGCACCCCATTTCTTCGTCATACGTACGAAGTCGGCTTCGCAGCGGGAGGGCACCTATGCAACGGCACAAGCGCTTCGCGTGGACGTGGGCGGCGGCGGGGACACTCGCAGTCGCAGGCCTGCTCGGAGCCTGTGAGCCTGATACCGACGTGCCCGCCCCCGGTCCTGACGCGGGCACGCAGCAGTCCGCCGACTCGGGCACGCAGCCCGTCGACGCGGGCACGGATGCCGGCACCCCGGACGCGGGCGCCGTGGTGACGCTCCCCCTGGCGGTGGACGGCACGTGGGCCGCCAGCGGCTACATGGGCGACGGGGCGAACAACCTCCTGCAGGACAGCGCCGAGTGCGCCGCGACGCGGCCGGGCACCGCGAAGGGCAACTGCCACAAGTTCACCTGGACTCCCGGTATGGTCGGCTGGGCCGGCGTGTGGTGGCAGTACCCGGATGGCAACTGGGGCACCAACGCCAACGTCGCCGGCTTCGAAGTCCCCGCCGGTGCAACCTCACTGTCCTTCTACGCCTGGGGTGGCACGGGCGGTGAAGTGGTCACCTTCCTCGTGGGGATGAGCGCCGCGGTGGACGGCTTCAACCTGGAATTGAAGGACGTCGCGCTTACAGCCGAGCCGAAGCAGTACACAATCGACCTCAGCCGCGTTCGATACCAGAAGGTGGTGGGTGGCTTCGGCTGGGTGGCTGGTGGCAGGACGACTCCCCTCGTCCTCTTCATCGACGACATCCAGTGGCGCTGACGCCCTCCGCATCTTCCCCGCGGCGGAACGGAGCGTAGGCGAACCATGAGAGTGGGAACGGCGGCAACGACGACGGTCGACGCGGCGGGCATGCGCGCGCAGAACAGCAGCCTGTTGCTGAACATGATCTGGCGCGAGCGCCAGATTTCGCGGGCGGAGATTGCCCGGCGGACGGAGCTGAGCCCGTCGACCGTGTCGGCCATCGTCGCGGACCTGGAGCACTCGGGCCTGGTGCGCAGCATTGGCGCCGGGGTGTCCCGTGGCGGGCGCCGGCCCACCCTCATCGGCTTCTGTGATGACGCGTTCAGCATCATCGGCGTGGAGCTGGGCGCCACGCACGTCACCACCGTCCTGTCGGACCTGCGCGGCCGGGTGCGCGCGCAGCGGCAGACGCCGCAGGCGGTGCGCGAGGACCCGAAGGGCACGCTGCAGAAGGTGCGCGAGCTGGTGCAGGAGTGCCTGGACGCCGAGCGCGTTCCGCGCCGCTCCGTGGTGGGCATGGGCGTGGCCGTGCCCAGCCCCGTCCACCCGTCCGCGCCGGGCAAGCTGTCGCCGCTCATCGTCCCCGCGTGGCGCGACTACGACGTGCAGGAGTCGCTCAAGGCCGCCTTCGGGCTGCCGGTGTTCGTGGACAACGACGCCAACCTGGGCGCGCTGTCGGAGTGCTACTGGGGCGCGGGCGTCGGCGGCGAGGACCTGACGTACATCAAGCTGGCCACCGGTATCGGCTCGGGCTTCATCATCAATGGCGACGTCTACCGTGGCTCGGGCGGCACGGCGGGTGAGATTGGCCACATCGCCGTGGACCCCGCCGGGCCGCAGTGTGTCTGCGGGCTGCGCGGCTGCCTCGTCACCCTCATCGGCGGCGTGGCGCTGCTGGAGCGCGCGCGGGAGCTGATGGGCCCCAAGAGCCGCCGCCCCCTCACCGTGAAGGAACTGGTGGATGGCGCGCGCGCGGGCGAGTCGGCCGCGCGCCAGGTCATCGACAGCATGGGCCACTACCTGGGCATCGCGGTGGCGGGCCTGCTCAACCTCATCAACCCCGCCGTCGTCGTGCTGGGCGGGGAGATTTCCTCGGTGGGCGATTTGCTGCTGGACCCCTTGCGCGCCTCGGTGCGCAAGCGGGCGCTGTCCACCTCCATGGCGGAGACGCGCATCGTCACCTCCGCGCTGGGAGACCGGGCCATCGCGGTCGGCGCGGCCACCCTCGTGCTCCAGGCGGCGCTGCGCAACCGCTCCTTCTTTCCACTCCAACACCATGCCGGGAAGACCGCATGACCTCTCTTCGTCTCCTCCCAGGGCTCGCGGCCCTGGGTCTCCTCGCGTGTGACCCGGCGGCCTCGAAGCAGGTGAAGCCCGAGGCGCCCCCTGTCGCCACCCCGCAGCCCACCACCGACTGGGAGCTGGTGTGGCAGGACGAGTTCGACGGCCCGGCGGGCACCCCGCCCTCCCCCGACAAGTGGAAGCACGACGTGGGCGGAGGCGGCTGGGGCAACGAGCAGCTGGAGTTCGACACCGCGAGGCCGGAGAACGCCTCGATGGACGGCGCCGGCAACCTCGTCATCACCGCGCGCAAGGAGCGGTATGAGGGCCGGGACTACACGTCCGCGCGCATCAACACGAGCGGGCGCCTGGACCGGGCCTATGGCCGCTACGAGGCGCGCCTCCAGCTTCCAGTGGGGCGCGGCATCTGGCCGGCGTTCTGGATGCTGGGCTCGGACGTGGGCACGGTGGGTTGGCCCGACTGCGGCGAAATCGACATCATGGAGTACCGGGGCCAGCTGCCGAGCATCGTCCGCGGCTCGCTCCATGGCCCGGGCTACTCGGGCGGCAACAACCTGGGCGCCGAGCACGTCGCCGCGGGCGTGAAGCTCAACGAGGACTTCCACGTCTACGCGATTGAGTGGGAGCCGGAGCGCATCCGCTGGTTCCTGGACGGGACGATGTTCTTCGAGGCGACGCCCGCGAAGCTGCCCGCCGGGAAGAAGTGGGTCTATGACCATCCGCACTTCATCATCCTGAACGTCGCGGTGGGCGGGAACTTCGTGGGGCCGGTGGACCGCTCCACCGTGTTCCCGCAGCAGATGAAGGTGGACTACGTCCGCGTCTACGCGAGGCCCGAATGAAGCCCGCGCTCTGGCTGCTGCCCGTCGTCATGTTGATGTCCTGCACCTCGGAGCCGCGCTCGCGCCCTCCGGGCGTGCTGTTCGTCTCCGTGGAGCAACAGAGCGCGTGGGTCCGCAACTTCAACCCGCTCTTCGCCGGAGCGGGCTCGCGCTGGCCCACCCGGGCCGGCGTCTATGAGTGCATGGAGCTGTTCACCCCCTCCACCGGCAAGTGGGTGCCGTGGCTGGCCACGGGGCACGCCTGGTCCGAGGACCGCAAGACGCTGCGCTTCACGCTGCGCGAGGGCGTGCGCTGGTCCGACGGCCAGCCCTTCACGGCGGAGGACGTGGCCTACACCTTCGCGCTCCTCAAGAAGCACCCCGCCCTGGACGCGGGCGGCGTGTGGCGCTTCGTGTCCGAGGTGCGCGCCGAGGGGCCGCACACGGTGGCCTTCCACTTCTCGCGCATCTACATCCCCGGCTTCGCGGAGCTGGCGCACCAGCCGGTGGTGCCGCGCCACATCTGGGAGAAGGTGAAGGACCCGGTGACGTTCACCAACCCGGAGCCGGTGGCGACGGGGCCCTTCACCGAGGTGCGCGTCTTCCGCAATCAGGTGTACGAGCTGGGACGCAACAAGCACTACTGGCAGCCCGGCAAGCCCGCCGTGGATGCGCTGCGCTTCCTGGCCTTCCCCACCAATGACCAGGCCAACCTCGCGCTGGTGGAGGGCGAGGTGGACTGGGCCGGCAACTTCGTGCCCGCGGTGGACCGCACCTTCGTGTCCAAGGACCCGGAGCACCACGCGCGCTGGTTCCCGCTCTACGGCAGCACCGTCTTCCTCTACCCCAACACCACGCGCCCACCGCTGGACGACGTGCGCGTGCGCAAGGCGCTGAGCATGGCCATCGACCGGGAGCGGCTGGTGGACATCGCCATGTACGGCTACACGCGCCCGGCGGACTCCACGGCCCTCAATGACTCGTACACCGGCTGGCGGGATGCCGAGGCCGCCAAGGGCGAGTGGGTTCGCCACAATCTGGATGCCGCCAACAAGCTGCTGGACGAGGCGGGCCTGAAGCGCGGGCCGGACGGCCTGCGGCTGATGCCGGACGGGCAGCGGCTGGACCTTCAAATCGAGGTGGTGGGCGGCTGGTCCGACTGGGTGCGCGCCGGGCAGGTGCTGGTGAGGGATTTGCGCAAGGCGGGCATCCACGCCAACCTGAAGACGTACGAGTTCGGCGCCTGGAACGCGCGCCTGCAGAAGGGCGAGTTCCAGCTGTCCATCGCCTGGTCGCTGGACGGGCCCACGCCGTACACCTTCTACAAGTGGCTGGTGTCCCAGAACACGGTGCGCCCGGTGGGCGAGGTGGCCGCGGCCAACTGGCACCGCTTCGGCGACGCGGAGTCGGACGCGCTCCTGACGCGCTTCGAGACGGAGGCATCGCCCGAGGTGCAGAAGGAGCTGATGGCCTCGGTGCAGCGGCGCTTCTCCGAGATGGCGCCCGCCATTCCCCTCTTCCCCAACCCGTCCTGGGGTGAGTCCAACTCCAAGCGCTTCACGGGCTTCCCCAGCGCGGCGAACCCCTACGCGCGCCTGTCCCCCCATGCCGAGCCGGACAGCCTGCTGGTGCTGACGACGCTCGCCCCGAGGGAGCGCT
This sequence comes from Pyxidicoccus sp. 3LFB2, assembly GCA_046520375.1. GTDB lineage: Bacteria > Myxococcota > Myxococcia > Myxococcales > Myxococcaceae > Myxococcus. The sequence goes on along the minus strand of JBKGHK010000224.1, from coordinate 5,209 downwards.
GACGATGAGCTACATCCTCCGGCGGCTCGGCTTCTACCTGCTCGCGGCCTGGGCCTCGCTCACGCTGAACTTCGTCATCCCTCGGCTGGCCCCGGGCGACCCGGCGTCCGCCATGTTCGCCCGCTTCGAGGGCCGCATCCAGCCCGAGGCCATGGAGGCGCTGCGCTCCGCCTTCGGCTTCACCAACGCGCCGCTGCACATGCAGTACCTCACGTACATGCGGCACCTGCTCTCCGGGGACCTGGGGATGTCCTACGCGTACTACCCGTCGCGCGTGTCGGACGTCATCGGCACCGGGCTGGTGTGGACGCTGGGGCTGGCCGGCTGCGCGGTCATCTTCAGCTTCGCGCTGGGCTCCATGCTGGGCGTGCTGGCCGCGTGGAACCGCGGCGGGTGGATGGACTCCGCGCTGGCGCCCGCGCTCGCCTTCCTGGGGGCCTTCCCCTACTTCTGGCTGGCCATGCTGGCGCTGTACCTCTTCGGCTTCGGGCTGGGGTGGTTCCCGCTGCGCCACGCGTACTCGCATGATTTGGAGCCCGCGCTGTCGTTCGCCTTCGCGGCGGACGTGGCGAAGCACGCGGTGCTGCCGGCGGCCTCCATCGTGGTGGCCACGCTGGGCGGGTGGATGTTGAGCATGCGCAACACCATGGTGGCCACGCTGGGCACGGACACCCTGCGGCTGGCGCATGCCAAGGGGCTGCCGCCCCGGCAGGTGATGCTGCGCTATGCCGCGCGCAACGCGCTGCTGCCCAACGTCACCGGCTTCGGCATGGCGCTGGGCTTCGTGCTGAGCGGCTCGCTGCTGACGGAGATTGTCTTCTCGTACCCGGGCACCGGGTACCTGCTCATCCTCGCGGTGCGCAACCAGGACTACCCGCTGATGCAGGGGCTCTTCCTGGTCATCACCCTGGCGGTGCTCGCCGCAAACTTCGCCGTCGACCTTGTCTGCCTGTGGCTGGACCCGAGGACCCGCGCCCATGCGTGATTCCATCCGACGTCTGCTCCGCCACCGGAAGGCCGCGGTCGGCGCTGGCATCCTGCTGTTCTTCCTCGTCCTCGCGCTCGTGGGGCCGTGGCTGGTCATGGACCCGAGCGACCTCGTGGGCCGGCCGCACCAGCCGCCCTCGCGCGAGCACCTGTTCGGCACCACGGGCCAGGGGCAGGACGTGCTGGCGCAGACGGTGGTGGGCGCGCGCGAGACGCTGGCCATCGGCTTCGCGGTGGGTGCGCTCGTCACGCTGGTGGGCGCGCTGGTGGGCGTGACGGCCGGCTACCTGGGCCGCCGGGTGGACGACGCGCTGACGCTCACCACCAACGTGTTCCTCGTCATCCCCGGCCTGCCGCTGGCAATCGTCCTGGGCGCGTACCTGCCGTCCGGCCCGCTGCGCATGGTGGCGGTGCTGACGGTGGCCGGCTGGGCGTGGAATGCCCGCGTCTTCCGCGCCGAGGCGCTGGCCCTGGTCAACCGCGACTTCGTGGCCGCGGCGGTGGTGGCGGGCGAGAGCCGCTCGCGCATCGTCGCCCGAGAGCTGCTCCCCAACATGGCGTCGCTGGTGGGCTCGTCCTTCATCGGCAACACGCTCTACGCCGTGGGCGCCCAGGTGGGCCTGGAGTTCCTCGGCCTGGGCGACGTGGGCTCGGTGACGTGGGGCACCAACCTCTACTGGGCCGGCAACGACGCGGCGCTGCTGACGCGCTCGTGGTGGATTTTCGTCCCCACCGGCGTGTGCATCGCGCTGGTGGGCTTCTCGCTCACCCTGCTCAGCTCCGCCATCGACGAGCTGACCAACCCCGCGCTTCGCGAGCCGCCCAAGGCGCCCCCGGTGAAGGCCGTCGTCACCGCCGCGCAGGCCGAGCCGCTGCCGTCCGGCGTGCTGCTCAGCGTGCGCCAGCTGTCCATCGACTACGCCACCGAGCGCGGCCCGTCGCGGGTGGTGGACTCGGTGTCCTTCGACATCGCCCCCGGTGAGGTGTTCGGCCTGGCCGGTGAGTCCGGCAGCGGCAAGTCCACCATCGGCTACGGGCTCTTGCGCCTGCTGCCTCCGGCCGCGAGCATCACCCAGGGGCGCATCCTCCTCGGGGGCACGGACGTCACCGCGCTGGACGAGCCCGCGCTGCGCGCCTTCCGCTGGGCCCAGGTGTCCATGGTCTTCCAGAGCGCGATGAGCGCGCTCAACCCGGTGCTCACCCTGGGCGAGCAGTTCCACGACACGCTGGCGGCGCATGGCCGCGCCTCGCGGGCGGCCTCGTATGCCCGCGCGCGGGAGCTGCTGGCCATGGTGGGGCTGGAGCCGAAGCTGGTGAATGCGTGGCCGCACCAGCTGTCGGGCGGCATGCGCCAGCGGGTGGGCATTGCCCTGGCCCTGGCGCTGGAGCCGAAGCTGGTGGTGATGGACGAGCCCACCACCGCGCTGGACGTGGTGGTGCAGAAGGAGCTGCTCCAGCGCGTCATCGAGCTGAAGGAGCGGCTGGGCTTCGCGGTGCTGTTCATCACCCACGACCTGCCGCTGCTGCTGGCGCTGGCGGACCGGGTGGGCGTCCTCCAGGGTGGCAAGCTGGTGGAGGTGGACACCGCGCAGCGGCTGCGCACCGACGCGCGCCACCCGTACACGCGCCTGCTGCTGTCGTCCTTCCCCCACCTCACCGCCGCCGACACGGCAGGGCCGCTCGCGGACGCCGCGCTGGCGGCCAACGAGCTGTCGCCCGCACGCGTCGCACTCCCCGGAGGTCACCGATGAACGCGCCCCTGTTGGAGGCCCGGCAGCTGCTGCGGACCGTGCCCGTGGGCGGCTTCCTGTCGCGCTCGCGGCGCACGCTGCTCAACGGCGTGTCCTTCACCCTGGAGCGAGGGGAAATCGTCGCCCTGGTGGGCGAGTCCGGCAGCGGAAAGAGCACGCTGGCCCGGGTGCTGGCGCGGCTGGACACGCCGGACGGCGGCAGCCTGCGGCTGGGCGGCAACGAGGTGCTCGCAGGGCATCAGCGCGCGTCGCTCGAGTACCGGGGCCGCGTGCAGATGGTGTTCCAGGACCCGTTCGCCTCCCTCAACCCCGTGCACACCGTGGCGCACCACCTGGAGCGGCCCCTGCTGCGCCATGGCCGCGCCACGGGAGCGGACTTGAAGGCGCGCGTCCATGCGCTGCTGGAGTCGGTGGGGCTGACGCCCGCGGAGTCCTTCGCCCGCCGCTTCCCGCACGAGCTGTCCGGCGGCCAGCGCCAGCGCGTGGCGGTGGCGCGGGCGCTGGCGGTGGAGCCCGACGTCATCATCGCGGACGAGCCCACCTCCATGCTGGACGTGTCCACCCGCCGGGGCGTGCTGCAGCTCTTGCGCGGCCTGACGAAGGAGCGCGGCATCGGCATCCTCTTCATCACCCACGACCTGGCCAGCGCGCGCCACCTGGCGGACCGCATCCTGGTGCTGTACGCCGGCAGCGTCGTCGAGTCCGGCCGCACCGCCGAGGTGCTGTCCGCTCCCCGCCACCCGTACACGCGGCTGCTGCTGTCCGCCGTGCCGGATGGCGCTGACTTCCTGCGCGCGCCCCTGCCCGTGAAGGCCGGGGCGGGCCCGGTTCCGAAGCAAGGCTGCGCCTTCGCCCCCCGCTGCCCCCATGCGGATGCGCGCTGCCACGACACCCTTCCCGCTGAACACCTCCCCGCGGCGGACCACCACGTCCGCTGCCACCTGGAAACCTCGAAAGGAGTTCCCGACGATGCGGCAGTTCCCTCCTGACTTTCTCTGGGGTGTGGCCACCTCCTCCTTCCAGATTGAAGGCTCCACCGAAGCCCACGGACGTGGAGAGTCCATCTGGGACCGGTTCTGCGCCACGCCGGGCAAGATTGCCGACGGGACGGATGGCACCGTCGCGTGCGACCACTACAACCGGTGGAAGGACGACGTGGAGATGATGCGCTGGCTGGGCGTCAAGTCCTACCGGTTCTCCATCGCGTGGCCGCGCATCCTCCCGCTGGGCCGGGGCAAGGTGAACCAGGCCGGCATGGACTTCTACTCGCGTCTGGTGGACGGGCTGCTCACCGCGGGCATCGAGCCCATGGTGACGCTCTACCACTGGGACCTTCCCCAGGCCCTGGACGACAAGGGTGGCTGGACGGCGCGCGACACGGTGAGCGCCTTCGTCGAGTACGCGGATGAGGTCAGCCAGGTGCTCGGCGACCGCGTGACGAAGTGGATTACCCACAACGAGCCCTGGTGCATCAGCGTGCTGGGCTATGGCAACGGCGAGCATGCGCCGGGCCACAAGAACTGGAGCGAGGCCCTGGCCGCCGCGCACCACGTGCTGCTGTCGCACGGCCAGGCGGTGCCCGTCATCCGCTCCAACGTGAAGAACGCGGAGGTGGGCATCACCCTCAACCTGGTGCCCGCGCAGCCCGCGTCGCCCAGCGCGGCGGACCAGGACGCGTGCCGCGCCTTCGACGGTGGCTTCAACCGCTGGTACCTGGACCCCATCTACGGCCGGGGCTACCCGCAGGACGTCATCGCCGACCACGTGGCCGCCGGGCGCATTCCCTCGGAGAAGCTGGACTTCATCCGCCCTGGCGATTTGGAGGCCATGGCCGCGCCCACCGACTTCCTGGGCGTGAACTACTACTCGCGCGGCATCATCCGCAGCGACCGCATCCCCGAGTCCCAGAACGCCCCCCGCACCGTCCATGCCGAGCCGGAGAAGACGGACATGGACTGGGAGGTGTACGCGGGCGGCCTGACGGACCTGCTGCTGCGCGTGCACAAGGACTACAGCCCCAAGCGCATCTACATCACCGAGAACGGGGCCGCGTACGCCACGGGCCCGGACGCGGACGGGCGCGTGCGTGACACCAAGCGCGTGCACTACCTGCGCACGCACCTGGAGGCGTCGCTCAACGCCATCCAGCAGGGCGTGCCGCTCGCGGGTTACTTCGCCTGGTCCCTCATGGACAACTTCGAGTGGGCCTGGGGCTACCAGAAGCGCTTCGGCCTGGTCTTCGTGGACTACGCCACCCAGAAGCGCATCCCCAAGGACAGCGCGCACCTCTACCGCGCCGTGATGGCGCGCAACGGCCTGGACGTGGAGCTCGCGGCATGAATTCCCTCCTCCTCGTAACCGCCCTGGCGGCGTCGCTGTCCCAGACGCCCGCCCCCGCCGCCGCTCCCGCGACGACGGGGCCCCAACAGCACCAACCCGACGGCCGCCGGGCCCACGCCCACCGAGCCGAA
>JBKGHK010000223.1:0-14328 GCA_046520375.1 Pyxidicoccus sp. 3LFB2 | reverse complement strand
CTCCGCCCGAGGTGTGCACGCCGCACTCGGTGAGGGCCACCGGGCCCTCCAGGGCCGAGACGAGCTCGGCCAGCGACAGGTCGGCCGCGGGCCGGGCCAGGCCATAGCCTCCGTTGGCGCCCCGGTGGGACACCACGAGGCCCGCCTGGAGCAGGCTCTTGAGCACCTTGCTGGCCGAGGGCAGTGGCACACGCGTGCGCGCCGCCAGCTCGCGGGTGGTGCGCGTGTCACCCTCCGCGCGTGCCAGCTCGGTCATCAGCACGATGCCGTAGTCGGTCATCTTGCTCATCCGAAGCATGGGTGCGGGGTCTCCTCTCCAGGTAGGTTTTCCTCGGGGCCACCGGGCCCCGGGGAGCGTCATATTTAATCTGGACCAGTTCAGTCCACATTGCTTTTTGCACCGGGGTCTGGGAACCCCCGGGGAGCAGCCGGGCGTCATGCACAGAAGTCCCCTTCCCTCCCTGCTACGGGATTAGGGTGGGGCGTCCGCTGCGCCCCCTTGGAGGAACCCAACCCATGCGTCGTCCCCTGATGCTGCTCGCCACGCTGGCCCTGGCCGTCGTGGCCTGCGAGAAGAAGTCCGCGCCCACGCCCGCGGCGCCCACGCCGGGCGGGCAGCCGGGCGCCGCGAGTGCGCCCTCCCCTGCCCCCACGGATGCGAACACCATCCTGCTCGGTGAGGTAGGCAGCCTGACGGGCTCGGAGGCCACCTTCGGCATCTCCGCGCGCAACGGCATCGAGCTGGCCATCAACGAGGCCAACGCGGCTGGCGGCGTGAAGGGCAAGAAGCTGGCCGTGCGCGTGTACGACAGCCAGGGCCGCCCGGAGGAAGGCGCCCAGGCGGCGACGCGGCTCATCACCCAGGACAAGGTGGTGGTCATCCTGGGCGAGGCGGCGTCCTCCGTCTCCATGGCCATGGCGGAGAAGGCCCAGGCGGCGAAGGTGCCGATGATTACGCCCACCTCCACCAGCCCCGAGGTGACGAAGAAGGGCGACTACATCTTCCGCGTCTGCTTCATCGACGACTTCCAGGGCCTGGTGATGGCGAAGTTCGCGCGGGAGAACCTGAAGGTGTCGAAGGTGGCGGTGCTGCGCGACAACAAGGCGGCCTTCTCCATGGGGCTGGCGGACGTGTTCATCAAGACGTTCAAGGGCGCGGGCGGGGAGATTGTCAGCGACGAGAGCTACTCGAAGGGCGACACGGACTTCCGGGCGCAGCTGACGGCCATCAAGCAGCGCAAGCCCGACGCCGTCTTCGTGCCGGGGTACTACACGGACGTGGGCATCATCGCGCGGCAGGCGCGCGAGATTGGCCTGAAGGTGCCGCTGCTGGGCGGTGACGGCTGGGACTCTGACAAGCTGTACGAGCTGGGCGGGTCCGCGCTGGAGGGCAGCTACTTCTCCAACCACTACTCGGCGGACAACCCGGACCCGGTGCTGCAGCAGTTCCTGAAGAAGTACAAGGAGGCCTACGGCGCGGTTCCGGACAGCGTGGGCGTGCTGGCGTACGACGCGGCCCGGGTGGCGATTGAGGCCATGAAGCGCGCCCCCGACACGAGCGGCCCGGCCCTGCGTGACGCGATTGCCGCGACGAAGGACTTCCCGGGTGTCTCCGGCCGAATCACGCTGGACGCCAACCGCGACGCGGTGAAGGAGGCCGTGGTGCTCAAGGTCTCTGGCGGCAAGGCGGAGTTCGTCACCACCGTGAAGCCGTAGCGGGTTCCAGGCAGTCCCAGAGAAGAATGTGGCGCCCCTCCGGCCAGATGCCCATCATCGCCGGAGGGGCGCTTTCAGTTCAGGAGGCGGTACATGGAGTTCACGCTGGAGGTGCGCAACTTCCGTGGCCTGCGCCGCGTCGAGTGGACGCCTTCGGGTGTGTGCGCCGTCGTCGGGCCCAACGGCAGTGGGAAGACGACGCTCATCGACGTGCTCGAGTTGTTGGGCGATGCCGTGGGCGACGGCTTCACCAAGGCGCTGGAACAGCACGGCGGCGCCTATGGTCTGCGTCACTTCGACGCCCCCAGCGAGGAGCCTGTCCTCTTCAGTGTCCGGCTCGGGGCCGCCCACTGGATGCTCCAGCCCGAGGTCAGTCTGGGACCAGGAGGGGCCCGCCTCCCCTACAGTGAGAAGCTTTTAGATGGCGACACGGTCATCTACGAGCGGCGGCATGAGAGTGGCCCCACGGGACGACACGGGTCGCATCTGCTGGACGGCCAGTTGCTGCGCCACGTACCCGATGGCGCCCTCGACGCCTCTGAGTGGCTGTCGGGCCTCCTCGTGATGTTGGTCGACGGGTACCGCCACCATCGCCACTACGCACTCCAATCCCTGCGCGGTGAGGGCTCTCGCCTGAGCGGAGATCTGTCGCTTGCGAAGGATGGACGCAACCTCTTCTCGGTGCTGATGAACTGGCACAACCGGCGTGACCAGAGCGAGCGCTGGAGGTTCGTACTGGACCACCTGCGGACCTGCTTCCCGGAGCTACTGGCGGACTTCTCGTTTCCCATCGCCGCCAACATTGTCTCCTGTGAGGTGCATACTCCTCGGGGAGGCACGCTGACGCCCGGCCTGCTCCCGGATGGCTTCCTCGTGACGCTGATCCACCTCTGCGCAGTCGCGTCGGCGGCGGAGCACTCCGTCGTGGCCATTGATGAGCCCGAGAACGCGCTGCACCCCTTTGCCATCCGGCAACTGATCGCTGCCTTCAGGGAGTGGTCTGACAAGCACGACGTCACCGTGCTCCTGGCGACCCACTCGCCCGTGCTGCTCGACACCTTCAAGGAGTTTCCCGAGAAGGTCTTCGTGATGGAGCCGGGCCACGAGGTGCTGCCAGTACCACTCGACAAGCTCAAGAAGCGGAGCTGGCTGGCACACTTCTCGCTGGGTGACCTCTACGAGCGCCTCAAGTACGGGGCACCGACAGGGGTCGAGGAAGAGTGAGCGCACGGGTTGGGCTGCTGGTGACGGGGAAGTGCGAGGAGAAGGCCCTGGCCGAGTCGCTCGGCCGCATCTTCCCCGACGCCCGGTTCGAGCTGCTCGACCGCATCGAGTCCTTCACCAGCGCCGATCTGCGAGACGTACCTGAATCGGAAGTGCCCACGACACTCGAGAAGTTCGCCAGAAACATCGTCGCGGCTGTCGAGGCCGAGCCTCCCGACCTCGTGGTGGCCATCGATGACCTCGAGTTCGTCAATGCGCCACATCCCGAGTTGGTGGGGTGGCGCGTACGGGACGCGGTTCGTCGGCATCTCGAACACCATGACTGGTCGTCGGAGGCCACGCGGCAGAGAGTCGTTCAGCGCGTCCGGGAGCGCTGCTCGTTCCACCTGTTCGCCCCCATGGTCGAGGCCTACTTCTTTGCTGAACCCGAGGCCCTCACGCGGGCGAGGGCCATCCGTCCAGCGCGCCTTGCCGTCTCAAAGACGGACTTGGAGGACTTCCTCACGGACGACCCGGAGTTTCTCCAGCACCCGGCCGTCCCCCACCAGCAGCGGCGGAAGTCCTGGGCCATTGCAGAGCGTGCCCGGCACCCGAAGCACTACCTGCGCTTCCTCTGCGAACCGTCGAACCCGCTGACGGACCGGTATGTGGAGACCCGTGGAGGCGCCAGCGCCTTGAGTCAGCTTTCCTGGGGCCAGGTCTTCGCTCACGCCGACCGCGTACGACTCGCCCGCTCCCTCTTCGAGGACATCGCCATGGCGCTCGGCGTCGAACACCCGTTCCCCGGCGAGAGCCACCCTGCCACGGCGAGCTTCAAGACGGCGCGCGTCCTCAGAAACCTCTGAACCGTGAAGCCGTCGCCCGTCCCCGCCTTCAGGGGATGGGCGACTGGATGATGTAGTAGATGGACTGGAAGTACCGGTGCAGCCCGTTCAGGAGCTGCACCAGGAACGGCCAGCCCAGCACGGTGAAGCCAAACAGCGCTGCGGTCACCACGGAGTACTCCACCATGGCCTGACCGCGGGCGCGCACTCGAAGCCCCGCCTTCATTTCGTACCTCCGTCGGTCGGCGTGCTCGTCGGAGCCGTGCCGGACGTCGGCGCCGGAGCCGCTGGCGCGGGGGCCTTCGCGTCGGCCTCACAGCCCTTCATGCACCGGCCCTTCTCCTGGACGCACCCCTGCTGGCACTTGGGCGCCCCGCGCCCCGCGTACTGCTTGCAGTAGTCCTGGCAGACCGTCACGTCCTCTTCGCACGCCTTCTCGCAGGTGTTCGCCGCGAGCGCGGGCGCGCCCAGCCACAGGCCCGCCGCCACGGCCAGCGCCCCCCAGGTCCTCTTCATCCGGTCCATCCCTCCAGAATCCCTCATGGCGTGGCCCCCCGCTGCAGCAGGGACAGCTGCACCTCCACGCCCGGCGTCGGCGGGCGCTCGCGCAGCACCGCCCGGCCCCGCGTGTCACCCCGGCCCACCTCGAAGGCGATTCCCCCCGAGGGCACCGGCTCCGTCGCCCCCGCCGCCCAGCCCTGCGCCTGGAGCACCGCGCGGTAGCGCGCCTCCGCCGCTCCGAGCGTGGCGTCCGTCACCTGGCCGGACACCACGTGGTGCGTGCCCCCCTCCATGTTGAAGGTCATCGCCGTCGGCGCGGACAGCCCCGGAGGCGTCGGCACCCACGCGGGCACCGTCACCGAGCGCTCCAGGAGCCCCTGCACCTGCCCGGCCGACACGAACACCAGCGTCTCGCCGCCCTGCGCCAGCACCGACACCAGGTGCACCTCCATGGTGTCCGGGCTCCAGTAGCCCACGTACCCGCCGTTCGTCCCGTGGTCCTGCCGGATGACGGGCAGCCCCGCGTCGAGCAGCGTCTTCGCGTAGTGCTCCAGCACCTGCACCGGGGCGTCCTTCGTGGAGAACCACGCCACCGCCATGGAGGTGTTGGGCCCCAGGTAGTCCGCCGCCAGCACCTCCGGGCGGCCCCCGCGCGGGTACGGGGGGAAGTGCGACAGCGCCCGCTGGAGGATGGCCTCCTCGGCGGGCGTTCGCTCCAGCCCGCGCCGCGAGCCCTCCTCGCCATGCCCCGGAAGCTCGGGCGGCTCCCACTCTCCCGACGGGCCGTGCTCCCGGTACGAGACGCGCTCCCAGCCGAAGCCGATGAGGCCGCCCACCACCGCCACGGAGAACAGGAGGGCCGGAATGGACAGGGCCCGCCCTGACGCCAGGGCCATCAGCAGCTCTCCTGCTGCGCGCAGCCCATGTACCAGTTGCCACGCGCCTGGTAGCTCTTCTCGTTGTTGTTCGCCCCCCAGTCGCGCCACTCGCTGTTGAAGTACCTCCGCGCGCTGCCCTGCTGGGTGACAGTCTCTTCCGGCGCGCTGGCGTTCTCATCGTGCGGCCGGATGGAGATGCTGGGCCGGCGGGGGTCGTCACCGGGCGGCTTGCTGTCCAGGTCATCCATGCCGTCGGCCAGCATCTGCTCCTGCACGGCCTCCTGGACGAAGCGCTCGCCGTCCTGCTCCATCTGCGTGAAGCCCGGGTTGTCCTGGTTCGCGTACACCTGGTTCACGCGCGTGTAGAGGTCCCCGCTGGCGCTGCCCGGCCGGATGTCGGCGGGCTCGGTCAGCGCCCACGTGTCGGTGACGATGGAGAGCTGCTCCCACGGCAACAGGTACGTGTCCCCCGCGACGCCGCCCGGGTCGTTCTGGAACACGCCGCCCGACGCGTTGTTGTGGACGCCCGCGCTGCGCTCCTTCTTGTCCTTGGCCAGGTCCACCTTGGAGAACTCCGCGAACACGCTGCGCTGGAGCAGGTAGTTCTGGACGCCGATGCGCGCCGAGCAGCGGATGAGCCCGCCGCGGCTGAACTGGCTCATGTAGTCCTGGTGGAGCGTCACCCCGTACGCCCCCACCTCGCCGCCGCCGTCGTTCAGCGTGCACTGAACCTGCTGCGCGCCGGGGTTGAGCCAGCAGGCGTGCGACACGATTTCCTGGTGGTGATTCTCGGCGTTGCCACACTCACGGGCCTCGCCCGGGTCGTAGCTGTCGATGCCGGACTCGTGGTCGCAGAACATCTGCCGCGCGAAGCCCGAGACATTGCCGAAGCCGTCGAACGGCTCCCCACCCTGGGGCGCCTTCGCGTAGTCCTGGACGGTGAAGTCCCAGACGGTGGAGAGCGCCGTCTCCTGCGCGTCCAGGCCATGGCGCAGCAGGTCGTCCAGGAAGATGGCGTAGAGGAACACGGGGACGATGACCAGCATGCTCAGGGCCGTCTCCACCGCGGCGGCGCCCCGGGCCGCACGGGCTCCCAGGCGCCTCACAGCGACACCCCCGGCGTGCGCGCCAGCTCGGCCGCGTCGCTGTTGCCCGCCGCCTCCAGCACCCGCCCGGCCTCGTCGCCGTCGCGGAAGGGGTGCAGCTTCGCGCGCCAGTACGGGCCGAAGAGGTTGGGCGCCTCGCGCCAGCCGTTCGGCCCGAAGCGGTGGTAGTAGACCAGCGCCTTGGACAGGCCCACGCCCTCGGTCGCCGCGAGCGTGAGGCGGCCGGTGCCCTGCTGGCCGTGCTCGAAGGACACGGTGGCCGAGTTGTTCAGCTCCCACGGCGTCCGCCTGGGGTTGCCACCGCGGAACTGCCGGGTGACGTAGCTGTACACGCGCGGCTGGCCCCAGTCCCGGGCCTCGGAGGGGTTGGCGCGGAACTTCATGAAGCAGTTGCCGGACTGCGAGCAGGCCGTCAGCGCGCGCGCATTGACGCCCTCGAACTGATGCGAGCCCTGGTGCGCGCCATTGGGCGTGTGGCCGCCGCCGCTCTCGTCACTCCACACCCGGGCGTTGTAGGTGGACGTCCCGACGCCGTGCTTCCACTGGTGGAAGATGGCGCCCTCCTCGGCGGCGGCGATGGTGGTGCCCTCGTTGCCGCCCGTCTGGCCCGGGCCGTTGACCGCGCCCACGCTCTTCACCGTCTTGGCCGTGCCCACGTGCCGCAGCACCTGGTAGCTGCCCTCGTCGGGGATGTCCTCGAACTTGTCCATGAAGTCCGAGTGGAGGTACGCCGGAATCTGGATGGAGGGCATGCCGCCGGACATCGCGCGCGTCGCCGGCCAGCCCGAGCGGCTCGCGTTGGCCGTCTCCGTCATCACCCGCGCGCGCGCCTCCGGGGCCGAGCTCTCCACGCTGCCCTGGCAGTCCATGCCGTCCACCGCGCAGTTGAACTCGTTTTCGTTGATGCTGCCCACGTCCTCCGCCAGGAAGGAGGCCCCGGGCGCGTTGTAGTCCGTCAGTTGCTGCAGGCCGTGGCTGCGGCCGTCCTTCACCGCCTTGAGCGTCTCGTCATGCACGCTGCGCTGGGCGATGTGGAGGTTGTCCACCATGAGGTCCAGGCCCTCCATGGCGGTGCGGAAGGTGGGCTCCATGCCGCGGGCCTTCTTGTCGTAGTCCTGCCCTTCCTTGCTGAAGTCGCCGGCAATCTTCAGCGCCTCCATGCCATGGAGGCAGTGCTCGTAGCAGCCCTGGCACATGCAGGCGAGGAACTCGAGGCCGGCGATTTGGTAGAAGTTGTTGCGCGCCGCGCGCATCATCTGGCCCGTCACGCTGGTGGCCGCCATGTACGCGTGCAGGCTGTTCATCGCCACGTACGAGCCGGCGATGGCCCGGTTGCCCACCGCGTAGTAGTTGAGCGCGCGCGCCTCCAGCACCGCCATGGAGTAGGCCAGCGCGTCGCTGTGCTGCTGCAGGCTCATCTTCTGGCGCAGCGCATGGCTGAGGTTGAAGCTCAGCGTCACCATCAGCGCGAGAATCAGGAAGGACAGGGCGCTGAGCACCATGGCCTGCCCCCGCCGGGCGCGCATCTTCAGTCGTAGGAGAACGGGAAGACGCATTCGTTGCTCTCCGGCAGGCTGTTCCTGTTCAGGTAGAAATTGGACTGCATCCGCATGGTGTACGTGGCGCGGATGGGCATGATGTAGACGCGCTGGGCGGCCGCGTTCTCGTAGCTGCTCTCGGACGTGGCGGCGCCGGCGAACCTGCGCGTGGACACCTTGGCCTGCTCCGCCGCCTTGACCTGGCCGGTGCGCAGCACGGACACCAGCTCGCGCCCGCGGGCCGTCTGGTAGATGACCCAGTCCGCGAAGGGGATGATCATCCGGTAGTTGAAGGTCACCTGGATGCGCAGCTTGGTGCGCTCGCTCTCGCGCCAGCCGGTGGGGCTGGTGTTCTTCGGGTCATCGAAGTCCAGCTCCGACCCGTTCGAGCCGATGTCCTCCTTCGTCGGCCCGCAGACGGTGACCTCCGCGTACTTCAGGGGGACACCCGGCATCTGGTTCGTCACCATCTCATTCCACTTGGTGCTGAACTCCTGCGCGCTGCCGACGGGCCGGATGTACTCGATGCCGGACGGGCCTCCCGCGCGGGTGCCCACCAGCGGCAGCAGCACCGCGAGCGCCGCCTTCTCCATCTCCGCCACCTGGGCATTGTGCAGCGAGCCCGCGCGCACGGCCTTGTAGGCCGCGTACTTCGTCATCAGCCGCGCCTGGTGCATCAACCCCAGCTGCAGGATGCCCAGGATGAGGAACACGAACAGGGGCAGGACGATGGCGGACTCCACCGCCGCCTGGCCGGACTGGCTTCCTGCTCGACTGTCGCTCCCCGGGCGATGCATGGCGGGAAGCTAGCTGGGGTTTCCGATGTGGATCAATTCCGTCAAGTGGCCGATGCGGTCAGCACTGACATTGAAGCCCCGCTGCAAAAGAAACAAAGGCAGTGCATCCCTTGCGAGCGATATCGTGAATTGCCCGTACTGGCCCGGCGGCTTTTCCCATCGACTGGGAAAACGGAACCCGAACGGGCGTTCCGAGGCCGGCTGCCTGCCTAGCGCCGCCGAGCGATTTCCTGGATGAGGTCCACGTAGCGGCGGTTCTTCGGGTTCAGCTTGAAGGCCTTGCGGTACGCGTCCTCGGCCACGGCGAGCTGGCTCTCGCCCTGGGCCACCTCGCCCAGGAAGGCCCAGCCCTCCTCCATGCCCGGCTCCTGGCGCACCACCTCCTGCAGCTCCTGGAGCGCCAGCCGGCCATGGGCCTCGGGCTTCATGAGGTAGCGCGCGAAGGCCCGGTGCGCCTGGTACAGCGGCTTCGGGTCGATGTCGCACGCGTACTCGAAGTACTCGAAGGCGCCCGCGAAGTTGCGCGCCTGCAGCCGGCGCTTCGCCTCATCGAACTGCGTCGTCGCATCCAGCAGGTCCGTGCGGATGCGGAACTGCTCCGCGGTGCTGGGCCGCGTCGAGCCGCGCTCCTTCTCGCGCTGCGCCGCGCGCCGCTTGCGCCACAGGTGGGCCTGCTCCGCGTCCGACAGCGCGCCGAAGGCCTTGGCGTACGCCGCCAGCAGCGCCTCCGCCTTCTCGCGCAGCTCGGCCGTGTGGAAGCGCAGCGGCGAGTACCGGTCCGCCCACGCCAGGAAGGCCTTGCGCAGGCGCATCGTCGCCGCCACGCACCAGGACCTGGAGGCGCGCGTGCGCGAGGGCCGCTTCCGCGCGGACCTCTTCTACCGCCTCAACGTCGTCACCCTGCGGCTGCCCGCGCTGCGTGAGCGCCGCGAGGACATTCCCCTGCTGGTGGAGCACTTCGTCACCCGCGCCCGCGCCCGCAACCCGCGCTCGCGCGTGCAGGCCCTGGCTCCCGACGTGGTGAGCGCCCTGGCCGCCATGCCCTGGCCGGGCAACGTGCGCGAGCTGGAGAACCTCGTGGAGCGGCTGGTGGTGCTCGCCCCGGGCGAGACGGTGGGGCTGGACGACCTGCGCCCACACCTGCCCCCGGAAGCTCCGGAGTCGCAGCCGCTGGCGCTGGCGCAGCAGGAGCTGTGGCCTTTGCGCCGCCTGGAGGCGGAGTACATCGCGTGGATGGTGGCCCGCTGCGGCGGCAACAAGACGCGCGCCGCTGAACTGCTGGGCATCGATGTGTCCACCATCCATCGTCGCGAGCGGGAGCGCGGCTAGGGGGCGTGGCAATCCGCCATGCCGGGCTGGCGGGATGCCACGGTGCGCGGGCGTCCTGCCACGGCTCCCGGGGCACGGGGCCCGGGCATGGGCATTGCTTGATTCCACGAGGTGGAGTCCTCGCGCACAGCCCATGCCCTCCTCCTGGGAGGTGACGCCTCGCTCAGCTCGCTGCTGGCGGACGTGCTGGGAGAGCTGGGCATCGCACTGGACGTGGATGGGGCCGCACGGACCGCGCGGCCCGACCTGGTGCTGATGCACGTGGAGCGGGGCGCGGGAATCCAGCGGCTGCTGTGGCAGGCGCGGGAGGTGGTGGGCGACGGGCCCATCATCGTGCTGGTGCCCTTCGCCGATGAGCGCCTGGTGCAGCTCGCCATCCGGCTGGGCGCGCGTGACTGCTTCGCCCTGGGCCGTCCGCTGGAAGAGCTGCGCCGCCTGCTGCTCGCGCACCTGCCCGGTGCTCGGGGCTCCCACTTGACTGCTTCCGGCGGGGCCGTGCCGCCAACCTCAGGAGACGACCCATGATGAAGCCCCTGGCAGCGTTCCCTCGGCTCGTGCCCCATGTGTTGACCCAGCGCCCGGTGACGGTGGCGCTTCCTCCCGCGGACGCGCCGCTCTTCCAGGAGCACGGCGTCCTCGTCACCTCCGAGCGCGTGGTGGCCCGGGGCCGCAGTCTGTCCCTGAGTGACGTGTTGTCCGTCGAGTCGGTGCGACACTCGCCGCGCCTGAAGCCCGTGCTAGTGGCGCTCGCGCTGGCGGTGAGCGTGGGGCTGCCGGCGCTCTCGGCATTGTCCGTCGCCGCGACGGAGCGGCGGGGTGTCTATGAGGCCGCGCTGGTGGTGCTCGCGCTGGTGGTCTTCGGCTCCATCGCCCGCCTCGTCCTCGCGGAGGACTCGTACCAGGTGGTGCTGCGCACGCGGGCCGGTGCCTGGCGGGTGCTCTCCAGTTCAGAGCCCCGGACCAGTGCCCGGCTGGTGGATTTGCTCCAGGGCGCGGTGGCCACGGCGACGCAGCGGCGTTGAAGTCGGAGGGACTCGCGAAGAGCGGAGCGCTGGGCAGTCTCTTCCCTGGAGTGGTACGGCCCCTCCAGAACCTCTTCCGGCTGGTGGGCTGCGCGGTGCTGTGGATGACGCCCAGAACGCCCGCGGTGCCCCACGCCTGAGACCTGGCGTGGGCGGGCCCTGCGTGAAGTCTGGGGCAGGCCAGCGAGGAGGCCCCAGGCGCGCTGTCCGGGTGCGGAGTGGCGGGGGTGCCCTCCGTTGGCTCGTGCTGGTGCCGTGCGTACCTTGAAGGCTGTCGCATGCTCGCGTGGCGCCCGGCCTCTTCGCTGCGTCACCCAGGGCGCCGAGCGGGCCGGCGGAGGAGGAGCGCCATGCCAGCGGGCAAGCAGGCCGACATCGTCGTGGTCGGCGGAATCAGCACGGACTTCCTGGTGCAGGGCCCCCGCCTTCCGGGGCCCGGGGACAGCGTGCGGGGACACCTCTTCCTGGAGAGCCTCGGCGGAAAAGGCGCTGACGGCGCCGTGGGTGCCGCACGGCTGGGAGCGCGGGTGTCGCTGGTGGGGCGCGTGGGCATGGATGCGCGCGGGCTCGCGCTGCTCCAGCAGCTCGAAGCGGAGGGGGTGGACGTCAGCGCGGTGGTGAGAGACCGCGGCGCGATGACCGGGGTGACGCTGGAGATGGTGGACGAGGCGGGCCGGCGGCAGAGCCTTTCGTCTCCTGGCGCCAACCTCTGCCTGCTGCCCTCGGACATCCAGAAGGCGGAAGCGCGCATCTCCTCCGCGCGGGTGCTGCTCATTCAACTGGAGGTGCCGCTGGCGGCGGTGAGTGCCGCGGTCCACCTCGCCCGGGCGGCGGGCACGCGCGTGGTGCTGGACCCTGCTCCCGCCATGTCGCTCCCGGAAGATTTGCTGGAGGCCGTCCACGTCATCCGCCCCAACGCGGAAGAGGCCGAGGCGCTCACGGGGGTGGAGGTGGTGGACCGGGCCTCCGCCCGGCGCGCGGCGGAGAACCTGCTGCGGCGGGGCGTGGGGGGCGCGGTGGTGGCATCGCCCGGCGGCAGCCTCGTGCTGTCCTCCGAGGGCGAGCTGTGGCTGCCGGACCTGTCCCTGGAGCGGGCGGACACCACGGGCGCGGGCGATGCCTTCTGTGCGGCGCTCGCCGTCGCCCTGGCGGAGGGCAAGGCGATTGGAGAGGCAGCGCGCTTCGCGCACGAGGCATCGGCGCTGGCGACGATGCGCCTGGGCGCGCTGGGTGGGTTGCCCACGCGGGAGCAGGTGGAGTCGCGCCTCGCGCTGCTGGGGCCGCGAGCCCTGTCACCCGAACCGGCGCCGATGTGAGCCGCTGCTGACCTCCCGCCTTCGCTGGCCGCGCCCACATCCCACGGCGAAGCCGTTTGCGCTCGTCAGCCCTGAAGCCGCTCCGCCTCGAGCGCTTCATAGGCGGGGCGCACCCAGCGCTCCGCCATCTCCCGCGACAGCTCGCTGACCCGGCGTGCCTTGTCCTCCGTGTCGTCCGCGAAGGGCACCACCGGGTTCTTCGCATCGCGCTCCGCCGCGCCACGCAGGCGCTCGGCGTCCTCCGGCGTCACGTCCAGCCCGAACAGCTCTGTCAGGAGCGCCAGGCTCTCCGTCTGGAGTTGCCGGTAGTCCAAGAGCCGCGCCGGTCCCTGGCGCTCCCGGTAGCCGCGCAGTCCCGCCTCGCAGATGCGGGCCAGGACGCGGGCGCCGAACTCCTCCAGCGGCATGCCGGTCAGCGCCTCCGGCTCCAGCCCGAGCAGCGCGGGCCCCAGCATGCCCGGCAGCATGTGCGCGCCCCGGTGGCCCTGGTGCGAGGCCATGACCTCCACCGGCTCCCGGTAGAGGAACAGCCACGGCACGCCCGGAAACGCACGCTGGAGCAGGGGCAGCTCCAACACATGCCACGCATCCAGCTTGAGGAACACCGCCTGCTCCTCGGGGTTGCGCCGCTGTCCGAGCGCCCCCACCACCGCGCGAAGCCACTCCACGCGCTGCGCGTCGGTGACTCCGGGCAGGCGCAGGTGCGCGCGCAGCACCGTGTCCACCGGGCCCGGCTCGGACAGCACGATGTGGCGCGGGAGCGCCGCCAGCAGCTGCGCCACCAGCGTGGAGCCGCAGCGGGACATGTGGAACACGAGCCCTCGCACCGGCAGCCCGGGCCTCTCGGCGCTGCGGGCCACCAGCGCCTCCATCGTCGTCTGGTGACGGAAGAGCAGGGGGAAGGGGTGCCGGAGCCGGCGCTCCAGCGTCTGGTCGAAGAAGGGGTCCGTGAAGCGCTGCGTCCCCAGGTGGCACCAGTCCACGCGGAGCCCGCGCTCCTCCACATGGATGCGGCCGGGCACCCAGCCGTCCAGTCGCGCGCCGTCCTTCAGCCCGCTCATATCCACCGCTCCAGCCATTCCCGACGGGCGGCGCGCAGGGTTTCGCGGAGCTCCTCGGCGGTGAAGTGACACCCGCGCTCCGCGCCGAGCTTCATCGCCAGCGCGATGAACCCCGGCACGTCCGCCGTGTCCCTCAGGGCCTCCTGCAGCGCCACGTCCTCCAGGACGAGGTGGCGGAAGCGCTCGAAGTCGTCACGCGGCATCGGCGGACTCGCGCTCCCGCTGCGCCACGGTGTCGGCGAAGACGGTGCGCAGCCAGTCGTTCAGCTCGCAGTCCAGCACCAGGTGCACGCGGTCCGTGGGGCTGGGGTTCTCCACCCGGTGGGGGCGGTTGAAGTCGAGATACCAGCACTCTCCCGGCTGCAGCACGACGCGCCGCCCCGCGAGGAAGAAGGCCACGTCCGGGTGGGTGACGATGGGGATGTGCAGCCGCACCTCGCCGTCCTCGAAGCCCAGGTTGTAGTCGGTGTGCTCGCGGATGTTCGCCCCCGCCGCGAGCTTCAGCAGCCGCGCCGAGCCGATGGGACACTGGAAGGTCGCCAGCGCCTCGCGGAAGGCGGGGCACCGTCCGAGTAGCGGTGTGTCCGCATAGCGCTCCCGCCCCGTGGGGTCGGGATAGATGCGCCCCTCGATGGCGCCGATGGAGCGCAGCGGCACACCGCTCCAGTCGCCCTCGTAGTCGCGCTTGTTGAAGTGCGGCACCCACGCGTCGGGCCCCAGCCGCGCGAGGTCCTCCTGGAGCCGGGCCGCGTCGAAGTGGAACGGCAGCCGGAGTCGGTCGGGCACGGCGGAGGGCATGCGGGCTCCTCTCCCGCGGGACGTGCGGAAGCTCCCTCCTTCATACACCGATGCGCGTGAGCGCTACGAGCGCAGCTCCGCCCGGGCCCGCGTCAGCGCCGCCTGCGCGCGTGCGAGGGTGTGCAGCGGGTCCTCCTCGCCCTCAACGGAGACCGTGGCGGACACCAGCCGTGGCGTCCCGGGCACGGCGTGGAGCTGCTGGCGCACGGCCTCCGCGG
>JBKGHK010000222.1:0-14413 GCA_046520375.1 Pyxidicoccus sp. 3LFB2 | reverse complement strand
GCGTGAAGGCAATCTGCTGCTGCTCGTCCTGCTTCGGCTCCACGCGGGTGCTCGGGCTTCGCGGACGCGGAGTCCGGAGCCTTGCTCCCCGTGGGGGACAAGGACCTGGTGGTGACGAAGGCGTACAACGTGCGCCCGGTGACGACGGACCTGACGTCGAACATCCTGGTGGCGCAGGGCTTCCTGAGCGGCTCGCAGCGCTTCCAGAGCGAGTACCTGACGGAGATGAACCGGCTCATCATCCGCAGCAACGTGCCGGACGGAATCGTGCCGGGCGGCAACTGAGCCCTGGCTGATACCCCACCCGGGGCGTGCCCCCCGCACGCGTCCCGGGCGTAGCGCCTCACCCACGACACCCCAGGCCCACGACTCGCGCGGCGAAGGCCGTCGCGCGGCTTCCTGACGCCTTGTTCCAGGCGGGCAGGCCGGTACGGCCCTGCCCGCACCTGACGACTTCATCAAGGAAGGACACCATGCGCAGACACACCTCACGTTCGTTGTTCGTCGTGGTCCTCAGTGGTTCCCTGGGTGCGGTGGCGGCCGAGCCCCCGCGGCAGGCGATGGACACCTCGCTCGTCATGCAGGACGAAATCATCATCGACGATGGAGGCGGCGGAGGCGGCGGGGGTGGTGGCGGAGGCGGCTGGTACCCCACCAACACGCGGTGCACCTATGACCAGCTCAACACCGACCAGGCCGATGGCCGCCAGCGGTGGGCCCGGCGCTGGCAGCAGCAGAACCCGTACGGCATCATGACCTGGGGCGGGCGCGACATGCGCTACTGGCTGTCGTCCAAGACGGCCGAGTGGAGCGAGGCCTTCGCGCTGGGCTACACCCTCTACCCTGCCTATGTGGACCCCTGGAACATGTATGCGCCCTGGAAGGGGCCGGGGGCGTATGGCACCGCGACGGGCTCGCTCAGCGGGCCTCAAATCTTCGCGGTGGACTACTCCTTCAAGCCCGCGCACATCGAGATGGACATCCTGTGCGAGCCCGGGTGCTACACCGGCGACCAGCAAATCCTGCTGTCCGACGGGCCCAAGGGCATCAAGGAGGCGCTCGAGTCCGGGCGCGGCGACCTGGTGACGCTGACGCCGGAGGCCACCTTCGCCCAGCTCGACTTCATGAAGAACCGGGTGCTGCACTACACGGCGGACAAGCTGGAGGGTGAGCAGGAAATCCTCACGTTCCACACGGCGTCGGGCGGTGAGCTGCGTGTCACCACCGAGCACCCCCTGGTGATGCCGGACGGCACGCTCAAGCGGGCGCGGGACGTCTACGTCGGGGAGAGCCTCGTCACGAAGGAGGGCAAGTCGGACTTCATCGTCGAGGTGGAGAAGGACCTGATGATGACGAGGGCCTACAACGTGCGCCCGGTGACGACGGACCTGACGTCGAACATCCTGGTGGCCCAGGGCTTCCTGAGCGGCTCGCAGCGCTTCCAGAGTGAGTACGTGACGGAGATGAACCGGCTCATCCTCCGCCAGAACGTGCCGGACGGAGTCGTGCCGGGCGGCAACTGACGGAGCAACGTGCCGGGCGGCAACTGACAGCAGTGCCCGCGCCGGCAGATTCCCACCCCAGCCCTCTCCCAGCGGGAGAGGGCGCGGGGCGGGGCTGAGCAGTGCCGTGAAACCTGCAAAGGAAGGGGCGGCTCCGTGCTGACGGCGCCGCCCCTGTCGCGGCTCATTCCACGGTGCACACGCCTCCGCCATTGAGGTGCGCCTGGTCGACGATGCTCTGGGTGATGAACTCCTGGAGCGTCCGTACGTCATAGGCGCCCGGGAGGTAGATGACGGGCTGTCCCTGGGCGTCGCGCAGCTCCTGGCCGTCGCGCCCGCGCAGGTCGGTGAGTTGCTGGGCGGCCAGGCCCTCCGGGGTGATGACGCCGTCCGGACTGGCGGTGGCGGCGATGGCGTCGAAGCGCAGCTGCACGCCCTTGTGGGTGCCCAGCCGGTCATAGAACATGTGCTCGGCGTGGATGGTGACCTCCACCTCCGCCACGGACGCCTCCGGCACCACGATTCCCTGGGTGCCATCCACGCCGTTGATGCAGTCCTTCATGCGCGCATCCACGGGAAAGCCCATGCGGAAGGTGAGCACCCCCACGCCGGCCTTCACCGCGCGCCCCTCCACGAAGTAGCTGAAGCCGCGCGCGCGCATCATCGCCGCGTCCTCCGCGGACACCTGTCCATCCGCCAGCTCGGTGCCGTCGCGGGGAGGGCTCAGCCGGAAGCCCACGTCCCAGCGGCCCGGGGGCAGGCCCTTGAGCTCCGTCAGGGGAAGCTCTCCCTTCTGGACGTCCACCAGGACGTGCCGCTTGCTCGCGTGGACCTCGCCGGTGGCCGAGGTGAGGGTGAAGTCCCCCAGCGACACCAGGTACCTGGTGAACTGGATGGACCAGCCGTCCTGAAAGTACGTGTCCGGCAGCCCGCGCTCGGTGCCGTCGCCGCCGCTCATCGTCACCTTCACGTCGCCGGTGGCCACGTTGTCACAGGCCGTGCCCACGAGCGCCCACGCCACCAGCGCCGCGCACCACCCCATCCAGGACCGCTGCTGTCGGGTATTCATGCAACCGCTAAGTAAATGCAACTATGTTGCATGTCAATCCAGGGCCGGTGTATCCAGGGGCTGGATGCGCTCTGGAGGCCTGGCCGCGGGGTTCCGGCCCGGTGTCTTCGGAGACCCGTAGCCTTCTGGCGTGAGGTCATCACCCGTGTGGATTCCGACTCTGGTGCTCTGTGTGCTGAGCGCCACGGCCGAAGTGCCTGTGACACCGCCCGTCCCGCTGGAGGCGCCACCGCCGGTGCTGCCCTCGGGCGTCGCGCCTCCCGAGGTCCCCGCCACCGTCCTGCTGCGCATCACCATCGACACGGCGGGCGAGGTGTCCCACGTGGAGGTGCGGCAGACGGCGGGCGTGGCCTTCGACCGGGCCGCCATGGCCGCCGCCGTGCGCTGGCGCTTCCAGCCCGCGCGGCGGGGCACGGAGTCGATTGAGGTACGCGTCGATGTCCCCGTCACCTTCGTGCCGCCAGTGCATGGGCATCATCTGGAGGCCGTGGGGATGGCAGGGCCGCAGGCGCATGGAGACCATGACGCCGTGCCCGTCACAGAGCCGGGGCGGGACTCCCTCACGGCGGACGGGGCAGGGGACGCGCGTGGGCCGGTTCCTTCCGATGGAGGGACACCGGCGGGGGCGCCCGATGCGGGCAGCGCTCCTAACTTCTCCACCACGGTGCGCGGCATCGGGAGCGCGCCGCCTCCGGTGGCGGTGGGGGACTTCCACATCCCGGTGGGACAGCTCGCGGATGTGCCGCGCCACTCGGCGTCGGACCTGATGTTGCTGGCGCCCGGGGTGATGCTGGCCAACCACGGCGGCGAGGGCCACGCGGAGACCATCTTCATCCGGGGCTTCGACGCGGGCGAGGGCAAGGACGTGGAGCTGCGCCTCAACGGCGTGCCCCTCAATGAAGTCTCCCATGCCCACGGGCATGGCTATGCGGACACGTACTTCATCATCCCCGAGCTGGTGGACTCGCTGCGCGTCACCGAGGGCCCGTATGACCCGTCACAGGGAGACTTCGGCGTGGCGGGTACTGTGGAGTACCAGCTGGGCCTGGCGCGCCGGGGCCTCACCGCCTCCGCCAGCTATGGCAGCTTCGCCTCGCGCCGGCTGGCGCTGGTGTGGGGTCCTCCCGAGGCCAGCGAGGCGACGTTTGTCGGGCTGCTGCTGCGCCAGGGGCATGGCTTCGGCCCCAACCGCGCGTACGCCAACGCGGGGGCCATGGCGCAGGTGGAGCTGCGGCCCGGCGAGGAGACACGGCTGCGGCTGTTTGGCGCCAGCTACGGCGCGCGCTTCTCCTCGGCGGGGGTGGTGCGGGAGACGGACGTGGTGGATGCGCGGCTGCCGTGCGCGACGGATGCGGACTCGCAGTTCTTCTGCCTCAACGACCCGAACCAGGGCGGCGCGGGCCAGCGCCACCTGCTCTCCGCCGAGCTGCAGTCGCGCCTGAAGCGCGGCGGGCGCTTCATGCAGCAGGCGTACGTGATGCTTCGGCAGATGCGCATCCGTGACAACTTCACGGGCTTCCTGCTCGACACGCCTCCCGGCGAGGAGGCGCAGCGCGGCGACAACACGGAGGGCTACTACCAGGGCTCCACCGTGGGGCTGCGCGGGCGCTACACGCCGGGGCTCACCCTGCTCGGACAGCCGCAGCCCTTGGAGCTGGGTTACGTGGCGCGCTTCGATGACGTGCATACCCGCTCACGGCGCCTGCGGGACAGCGGCGGGGCGCCGTACTCCACTGTCTTCGACAATCAAGTGCGCACCACCCACCTGGGGGCCTATGCCTCGCTGCGGGTGGCTCCGCTGCCGTGGCTCACGCTGCGCGGGGGCGTGCGGCTGGACACCTTCCTCTTCGGGGTGGATGACCAGAACCGCCCCGCCGTGGACCGGGACGGCCCGCGCCTTCCCGAGGAGTCACTGGAGGCCTATGGCTTCTTCGCCAGCCCGCGCGGCACCGTGGAGGTGCGGCTGACGCCCCGGCTGAGCTGGCTGACCAGTGCCGGCCTGGGGGCGCGCTCCAGTGACGCGGCCGCGCTGTCCGACGCGGAGCTGGCGCCGTATGCGCGAGTGGCCGCGGGGGAGACGGGGCTGGGCTGGCGGCTGGAGGGAGAGGGCCGGCCGTATTCCCTGGAGGCCCGGGGCGCCGTCTTCGCCACGCGCGTGTCGCAGGACTTCGTCTTCGACGAGAAGGTGGGCCGCAACCAGCCCATCGGCGCCTCGCAGCGGCTGGGCGCCTTCGTCACCGCGCGCGGCACGTGGCACGAGCGGGTGGACGTGCAGGCCTCGGTCGCCTGGGCCCGGGCCACGCTGCCCGTGCCGGGCGCTTCCGCGTGGAAGCTCTGGGATGGCACGGTGATGCCGTACATCCCCGAGTTGCTGGGGCGGCTGGATGCGTCCGTGCGCGGCAATGTCACCGTGGCGGGGGAGCAGCTGGGGTGGAACGTGGCGCTGGGGCACAGCGCCGTCGGTCCCCGGCCCCTGCCGTTGGACCGGTACAGCGAGTCCGTCTTCCTCTTCGACGTGGCCACCCGTGCGCGCTGGAAGGCGATGGAGGTGGGCGTCTCCGTGGAGAACCTGTTGGACACGCGCTGGCGGGAGACGGAGCTCAACTACGTCTCCAACTTCCGCGGGCCGGATGCGCCCGCGTCGCTGCTGGCCACGCGGCACTTCTCCGCCGGGGCGCCTCGCACCTTCACCGGCACGCTGACCGTGTACCTGGACCTCCAGGAGGAAACGCCATGACGTCCGCACTGCGTGCCCTGTTGTGTCTGGACCTTCAGGAGGACATGCCATGACCTCGCCGCTGCACACCACCCGCCGTGCCTTCACGTTGATGCTGGGAACAGCGCTCGCGGGAGGCGTCGGCGCCTGCGGGCTGTCCGGCACCGGAGGCCGTGGCATCACCTTTCGCATGGGCCTGCGCACGGCGCTCGCACCCGGTGAGACGGTGCCGGGCGAGTTCACCACCGACACCGGCTGGCGTGTGCGGCTGTCCTCGGGGCTGATGGTGCTAGGGCCCATCTACCTCTTCGAGAATGCATCGCCCCTGCAACAGCAGGCCGCCGTGCTGAGACGCCTGGGGGAGTGGCTGCTGCCCTCCGCGCGAGCGCATGACGGAGACTTCTTCTCCGGTGGCCGGGTGCTGGGCGAGTGGGACCGCGAGGTGGTGTTCGACCTGATGGCGGGAGGCGACGTGCGCGTGCTGGGGCGCTCACCGGGAATCGCCGGACTGGCGCGCTCCTTCTCGCTGCTGCTGCAGCCTCCCTCGCGGGCGCTGGGCGCGGAAGGCGCGGCGCTGAATGGGCACTCCGTCCTCCTGGAGGGCACGGCCTTCCGCCAGGAGCAGCGCGTGCCCTTCCGTGTCGCGCTGGACTTCCCTCCACCGCTGGAGCTGCAGCGCGTGGACTTCGTGCCCATCGAAGCGGACCTGGATGACGAGGGGCTGTTCGTCGTCCAGGTGCAGCCGCACCGCTGGTTCGAGGGCGCGCACTTCGACCGGCTGGTGGTGCCTCCCAGCGGTGCCCCCGCCGACGTGACGCCGGAGACGCAGGTGCACCGGGCCCTGTCCGTCAACGTCCGGCGCTACACCGCCTTCTTGGGGACCTGGGAGCCCGCCTGAGCCTTCTATGTCGCGGCGCAAGCCGGGTGGAGCCCGGAGGCAGGCTTCGCCAGGTGCCTCCGCCCCATCAGGCTCCCGTGGCGGCCTGCATGACGGGCTCGAAGCACAGCGGGAGCCGTGCGGGGCCCAGCACGTTGAGCGCCTTGCGTGGCACCCACGGCTCGGTGCTCGCGAGCTGGACACCTTTCAGCCGCTCCAGCAGTCCGCCAGGGCCACCTGCCCCTCCAGCCGTGAGAGCGCCGCGCCCAGGCAGAAGCAGGTCGTCGAAGTAGGCCCGGGGCGGAGTTACGAAACGCAAGCGTATCGAAATGGTGGGGCGGTCCCGGCGCCCATCCGACAGGGATGCGCGCCGGGGAGCCCGCTGTGACTACTGCAGTCCGACGTTCGAGCTGAAGGCCCCGTTCGTGCCGTTGCCCTGGACGCGGTTGTTGCCGAAGGAGATGAGCTGACCGAAGGCGGGCAGGAGGCCCGTGGTGTTATGGACCACGACCGTGCTCGACGCGCGGATGGTCCCGGAGTTGGACGCGAGGCCGTAGGTGTTCCCGCTGGCGACGCAGTTCTCCAGCATCATGCGCGCGGTGGTGTTGCTGGTGTCGAAGCCGTTGTTGACGTTGTTCGAAGCGGTGCTGTCGCGCACGGTGACTTCGGCGTTCGAGAGGGCCATCACGCCAAAGCCATTCTTCTCCAGGGTGGTGCCCTCGACGTTCGCCCGGACCACGCCGCTGGAGGCCATCACCTTGATTCCGACGTTGCTGTTGTTGCGGATGATGGAGTTGCGGACATAGAGGCGGGTGGCCGTTGAAATCGACTGCACGGCGACGCCGTTGCCGTTGAAGCCGCTCACCCGGCAGCCGTCGACCGTCAGCTCGCCTCCGGAGTTGAGCGCGACGCCGTACTGTGAGCTGGGGTTGTTGCTCACGATGTTGAGGTTGCGCAGCGTCACGGCGTCAGCCGCCCCGGCATAGATGTCGACGGCCGCGAAGGCCGAGCCCGGAGAGATGACGGCGTGCACGCCCGGGGGCGCGAAGAGCGTGATGGCCTTCGTGATGGTCACCGCGGAGTACGCGCCGCTGTCGGCGGCGGCGACTTCGCCCCCGGCGACCGTCTGCCCCTGCGCGTAGTTGAAGGTGCGGCACGGCGCGGTGCGCGGGCAGGTGCCGGAGTCGGTCCCCGTCGTGGAGACCCAGGTGAGCGAGGCCTGCGCGGAGGCCTCCAGCGAAAAGGTGGCCGCGATGAGGGTGACGAGCAGGGCGCCAGGGGACAGGTTCAGCGTACGCATGAGGGACTCCTCGAGTGTTGAGCCGCGAACCTATGGCAGGCCCCGCACCCGAGGATAGAGACCGGGAGTCTCTTCTCTCTCTCCTACTTCTCCTCCTGCATCTCGTTCAGGTACGCGACGATGGCGTCCACCTGCGCGTCGCTGAGCATCTCGTCGGTGAACGCGGGCATGGCGCCCACGCCCTGGCGTATCTGCGTGCGCATGGCCAGGGCTGGCAGGGGCTTGTTGTTGATGCTGGGCCCCAGCCCACCGGAGCCGCCCGGGTGGCACTGGTTGCAGTGGCGCATGAAGAGGACGCGCCCCTCCTGCTCCTGCTCGTTGAACTCGCGCGGAGTGCCGAAGGCGGGCCCGCGCCGGGAAGGGCCGCAGGCGGCCAGGGCCAGCATGGCCAGCGCGGCGAAGATGGCGGTCCTCATGGCTTTGCCTCCGGTGCCCGGGTGATGCGCCACAACACGCCCGTCTTCTCGAAGGGGATGAAGACGCCCTTGGCCTTCACCAGCATCACCCCGTAGTCCACGATGTAGAGCGCCTTGCCGCTCGGGTCGAAGCGCGCGTCGATGGGGCGCTCCAGGCCCGCCTTGCCCAGCTTCGTGGCCGGCCCTCCGCTGCCCTTGCTCTTGTTGGCGACGAAGTCCTCGATGACGCCGTTGGACACGTCCACCCGCACGACCTTGTAGCCCACCGGAGACATCGTCTCGCCGGTGTCCGGGGACTGGTCGCCGAACTGCGCGACGAAGGCCTCGCCCACGTGGCCGAAGTCCGGGCTGCGCGAGAAGTCCAGGCGGTTGGAGGACGAGTGCACGCCGAACACGGCCACCGGCTGCGGCGGCGTGCCCGGAGGCTCCTGGAGGACGCGCTTGGGCACGTCGCCACCGGGCACCTTGAACCACTCCTGGTCCACCGGCTTGCCACCCGCGAAGTCGGGGAAGCCGTACCACGCGCCCTGCTCCACCTCCCACAGGTAGTCCGCGGCGCCATGGAGCGGCCGGCTGCCGCGCACGTCATGGCCGTTCTCCGTGACATACAGCCGGCCATTGGGCGCGAAGGCCATGCCGAAGGGGTTGCGGAAGCCCCACGCCACCAGCTCCGGCGCGGTGGAGCCCGGGACGAGCCGGTACACGGCGCCGCCGCACGGCATGGCGCCCTTGATGACCTGGCCCGGCTTCGTCTCCGTCCCGAAGGGGACGAAGGCGCCCGTCTGGACCTTCGCCGTGTTGGGGGCGAGCGGGTTGTCGCTGGGGTAGTTCACCCCGGCGAGGGTGATGTCGCGGCAGGGCACGTCATGGAAGGCCGGGTTGCGCTTGAGCCAGCCCATGCTGGCGTTGTCCGGGCCCACCACGCCCGAGTTCGTCGCCGTGCCCACGCTGAAGTAGAGCGCCCCATCCGGCCCGACGGCGGGGCCGTTGGTGTGGTGGTCTCCCAGGCTGGGCAGGTTGGAGACGAGCGGCGTCGTGCGGCCGTCCGGGGTGATGCGGACGATGCGGCCTCCGCCCTCCACGCCGCCCTCGGCGACATAGAAGGCACCCTGGTGCCAGGTGACGCCCGTCCACGGTGGGTGCTCGCCCTTGGCGACTTCCGTGAGGCGGCCGTCCGGCTCCACGCGCAGCAGGCGGGACTGGGCGAAGTCCTCGCCGTAGCTGTAGCCGGACTCGGTGACGTAGGGCGTGCCGGAGTCG
The DNA here is from genome assembly GCA_046520375.1 of Pyxidicoccus sp. 3LFB2. GTDB lineage: Bacteria > Myxococcota > Myxococcia > Myxococcales > Myxococcaceae > Myxococcus. Next base: position 5,273 of record JBKGHK010000222.1, on the reverse strand, counting down.
TCGAAGGCCACGCCGGTGGGGTAGGTGAGGCCGGTGGCCACGACTTCGACGCGGTAGCCCTCCGGCACGGCCACGTCCTCGGGGGCCACGCGTCGGGGCGGCTTGAAGTCCGTGGAGCCGCCGCCTCCCCCCGCGAAGAGATGGAAGCAGCCAGGGAGCAGCAACAACGCACACGCCGCCAGCAGCGGGCGCATGGAGGGCAGGTTTGGCATACGCGCCCGACGCTAGGAGTCACCCCTCCCCCGGTCCAACGAAAGACAGAGCCCACGGTTGCTGAGCGACGGCCCCGCGGCGCGAAGTGTCCGCGGGCCATCAATCCCAGTCGCCCCGCGCCGCGTCAGTAGCGCTCGAACACGAAGGTGAAGGTCTCGTGTGACGTGGGCCCGAAGGTGAGCCGCAGGAAGCGGTCACCGGCGGGCGCGGGGAACTTCAGCACATGGGTAATCGCCGGGAGGCAGACCGGCGCGGCGGGCTCCAGCGTGGAGGTCAGGGGCACCTCCTCCTCCGTCGTGTCGTGCACCGCCACCGGGACGGGCTGGTTGAGATAGAGGGCGGCCGTCTGCTCCTCGTCGGGGAAGCTCACCACCTCCGTGTAGCCCCGGAAGGAGGCCCCGTCCGCCGGCAGCGTCAGGCCGTAGAAGGCGTGGCCGCTGTCCGTCGCCGGGCGGAAGCCTGTCGGCGAATTGCCCGCGGTGACGGCCACTGGCGTGTTCATCAGCGCGTGGGCGCAGGCGTGTTCGACGTCGCCGTTGCGCCGGCCGGTGGTGAAGTCCAGCTTCCCGTTGCCGAGCCCGGCGTGGGCCGCGTCCACCGGCTGGCCCGTGGCGCCGCGCAGCCACGTCACGTCCAGCGAGTACTGGTTGTCCTGCTCCAGCGGCGGCAGGTCCGACTCCGGGCGCGGAATGGCCACCGTCAGCGTGAGCCCGTCGGAGGACCAGGTGCCCGCCAGCGTGCGTAGTGCATTGGCGGGCGTCGTCACGTCCGCCAGCGACACCTGTGTCACCGAGGTGTCCATGGGCTCGTTGAAGGTGAGGGTGAGCACCTTGCGCTGGGCGAGGGTGTCCGTGCCGTCCTTGTAGAGCTCCACGGGCAGCACGTTGGTGGCGCCTTCGGCCGGGCTGGAGGTGGTGACATGCGGCCTCGCGGCGGCGGTGCCATGCACGGTGAAGTGGAAGGTGAGCGGTGAGGCGAGCCGGTTGCCGGCGAGGTCCTCGAAGTCCGTCTCCACGGTGACCTGGACCCGGGCGCCCTCGGGCAGGGGCTCGGCGGGGTTCACGATGAAGGCCCGCGCGTCCTGCCATTGGCCCGTGCCGAGCGTCCGCTGAACTCCGTCCACGGCCACGCGCACGGTGCCGGCGCCGGACTTCATGGGCTCGCTGAAGCGCACGGTGATGGCGGTGGTGGCGGCCACGTGGGCCTCGTCCGCGGCCGGGGTGGTGGCCGTCACCGTGGGGGCCGCGCTGTCGCCCGCGTCCGGCAGGGTGCCCGCGTCCGGGACGTTGGGAGGGTCGTCGTTGTCGCAGCCCGTCAGGATGAGGGCGGCACAGGTGGCGAGCAGAGCGGTGACGTGTGCGAGGCGCATCGTGAGGACTTCCTTCAAGGGGGGATACTGGCGACGCGCGCCAGGGGAAGAGGTGTGGCGCCGGAGCGTCCTCCCCGACAGCGAGGGCGCTCCGGCCAGGTGGGCCCTGCGGGCCCGGGGACGACGTGGCGACCGGCTAGCAGTTGAAGAGGTTGGGGTCGTTGTCGTTGCAGTCGAAGCGGCGGTTCACGTAGCCGGACGCCGGCTCACACGCGGTGAGGACGGAGTTGGTGCTGCTGCCGTACGTGTCGCCGTCCGCATCGCGGTACCAGCGGACGCGGTTGTCATCCAGGTACTCCGGCACCACGCGGACCTGGTTCCCGGCGACGGGGCCCATGGCCAGGATGTAGGTGCTGCCCACGTTCAGGTCGTACACCACGGCCTTCGACAGCCCGCAGCTGGAGGTGAAGGTCTGGTTGATGCCCGGCGCCACGGTGGTGCCGCCGGAGGTCAGCAGGGTGAAGGTCGCCGAGGGCGACAGGTAGAAGGCGACGGACTCCGTGGTGTCGCCCGCGGTGGTGGCGGCGGGGACGAACGTCACCGAGCCCTCGGCGCCGGACGGCAGGTTGACGGTGTAGTGCCGGTGCTTCGTGTTGATGCCCGCCGCGCTGGTGGTGCGCGTGGCGCTGGCCGCCACGGTGATGTTGTCGCCGCTGGTGTTGTAGTGGAAGCACGCGTGCGTGGTCATGGTGGTGCTGGCCACCGACGTGCAGCCCGCGGGCAGCTCCTGCTCCTGCTGCGCGGGGGGCTCCAGCTCGGCCTCGTCCATGGGACCGCAGGCGGCCAGCGACAGGCCCAGCAGCGCACTCCAGAGGTTCCGGTTCGTCAGCTTCATGTGGGGAATTCCTTTCGATGCCGCGAGAGCTTCGCGGCGCCGTCATTCATTGATCAATCGCAACTGAGTTGCAATAACGAGCCGGTCAATTCCCCGGGGCGCGAGGGTGGACGGGGCGCGGCTAGGGCAGGTGTTCGATGACCATGCCCAGCTCGGGCAGCGGCGTGGGGCCAAGCGTGAGCGTGTACTGGACGCGGTCCGTCAGCTCATAGCCGACCATGTGCTTCAGCCCGTCGCAGTGGTCATCGGTGGCGCGGGTGCCGGCGGGGGTCACCGGCTTCTGGATGGCGGTCTCCACCAGGGTGATGGGGACGTCCGGAGTGCCGAGGTAGACGACGAAGTTGCCGGTGGCGAAGGCCTTGTAGCTGAAGGTGCCCACGTACTGGCCACCCTCCTGTCGCAGCTTCACCGTGTAGTACGTGTGGAAGTCGTCCACGCGGGGCAGCCGGCTGGTGGAGGCGGTGACGGTGACGTAGGGACCGTTGGTGACATGCCAGCAGGCGTGCTCACCGTTGTCGCCGAAGCTGAAGCCCGCGCTGGGGACGTAGTCCGGGTCCGCCTCGCACGCGAGGCCCTCCGCCGTGGCCCGGTAGCCCTTGTTGCAGTGGCACCAGTCCCCCGTGGGCTCCCGGTGGACGTGCCCATGGGGCTCGCACGGGTCCGAAGGCGCGGGGTCCGGTGGAGGCTCGACGATGGGGAGGGGCTCGTCACCGCCACAGGCGGTGAGCGCCATGGCGCACGCGGCCAGGGCGAGGACGCGAAGGAAGGGGCTCATGGGGTGTTCCTATCCGGAGCCGCGCCTTAAATGCAACTGAGATGCAAGTACATCCGTGTGTCCGTGACGCGAGGGCCCGCGGGAGGTGCTCCTCCCGCGGGCCTCCACCTGGCGCGGGGCGCCGGGTGCCTTGGAGGAGGGCGGTGACTACTCGGCGTGGTCGTGGCCGGCTTCTTCGATGAGGAGCGTGAACTCGGAGTTCCGCTCGGCGATGGCGAGGAACTGGAGGTGGTACTCCACGCCGCCCTCGAGGTCCGCGAGGATGCCGGTCTTCAGGCTGCTGCACACGGAGGACGGCACGTTGTAGCGGCACTCCCGGGCAACCTCGGCGCCGGTGGCGGCCTCGAAGATGCGCAGGCCACGGTAGCGCGACACGAGGAAGGCGAACTCGCCGGACTCCTCGGGGATGAAGGCGACGCGGCCGGCCCAGCCGCACCACTGCGCGCCCGGCAGGGTGATGTTGTAGGCCGTGTGGGGAAGGCTGACGTCCACGAGGACGGGCGCGCCCAGGGCGGCGGCCGTGACGGGCTCGAAGGGCCCGTGCTCGGCGTGGGCGCAGGCGTGCTCGGCCACCTCGCCCAGCTCCACCGGGTCGCAGGCGGCGAGCAGGCCCTGCTCCTGGGTGGTCACCGAGTCCTCCGAGGTCGTCTGCGCGGGCGTCTCCTCGACGGGAGCGCCGCAGGCGGTGAACAGGGCCGCCGCGCCGCTGGCGAGCAGGGTCTTCTTGAACAGGTTCAGGCTCTTCATGGGGTGTTTGCTCCTGGGTGGAACTGCTGGACGTGCGACGGAACCGCTGTCGCGCGCGAGTCAATATGCAACTGAGATCTAAAAGTAATCAAGTTGCATTAACGGAACAGAGGAGCGGCGGGCCGCGCTGACGAAGGGCTGTTGCCCGCCGCGCCCGGTCAGGGGAGGGTGGGTTTTGACCTTGGTAGTTTCTTACGTTTCAAGAACGTTGATTGCCCGTAACACGCCGAATCCACTAGGACTCGCCTCACGCGCGGCGGTTCGCGCGTGCGGCCGTCCCCCGCGGCCGTCCCCTCTTCGAGGTGTCCGAATGAGACTGCCGTCCTTCCTGCTGCGCGCGGTGGTGCTGGTCGCTCTCGCCGTTCCCTCGCTGTCGCAAGCGGCTTCCTACCTGCGGGTGGTGAGCTGGAACCTCCGCCACGAGGGTTGGACGGCCGAGCAGACGTACGTGGATGACGCGAAGCAGATATGGAACCAGTTCGGCGCCAACAGCACCTCGAACAACGGCTGTGACCTGGTGTTCCTGCAGGAGGTGATGAACACCAGCGTGATGCCGGCGCTGGCCCAGGCGCTGACGCAGGTGTCCGGCGTGTCGTGGAGCTATGCGCAGACGCCGCTCATCGGCCGCTCTTCGTACAAGGAGATCTACGCGGTGCTGTACCGGACGGACACGGTGTCGCTGCTGTCGTCCTCGGTGTACAGCGACAGCGGCGACAGGTTCGAGCGCGAGCCTCAAATCGTGAAGGTGCGGCACACGCCCACGGGCGCGGACTACACCTTCATCAACTGGCACGCCATCTGGGGCACCGCGGCCGAGCGCGACGTGGAGGTGCGCAACATCGACACCGTGTTCAAGTCGGTGCAGGACGGCAGCAGCACCGACCAGGACGTCATCCTGGTGGGCGACCACAACATGGCCTGCACTGGCGCGTCGTGGGCCGAGCTGGCGGCGCTGTCTCCCGCGGTGTCCTGCAAGCTGGACGTGCTCACCACGCTCAACCTCAGCGCCAGCTACGTGAGTGCGTACGACCACTTCTGGATGCAGGGCACGTACGTGACGGAGTTCTCCTCGGCGGGCCGGGACTACGTCAGCAGCACGACGGACTTCGTCGCCCGGCTGTCGGACCACGCGCCCGTCTACGTGTCCCTGTACTCCAGCAGCGACACGGATTGAGCCGCCCGGTTCGTGCATGGCGGTGGGGCCTGGCGGGGCTTGCCGGGCTGCTGCTCGCAGCGGGGTGGTGGCGCGCGCCGGAGGCTCCTGCCGAGCCTCCGCGCGTGGCTCCCGTCGTGGCGGAGGCCGTGACGGTGGCGCCGGCCGTGCCCGAGGTGCC
>JBKGHK010000221.1:0-14417 GCA_046520375.1 Pyxidicoccus sp. 3LFB2 | reverse complement strand
GCCCGCGAGGACCGGCGCCGCCACGGTGCGAGGGCGGCTTCGGGGGGACGGCGCCGGGCTGCCTGGAGTCGGGCCGGGCTCCGGGGCCTTGGTGCCGCCCTCCTCCCGCGCGTCGACCTCGGGCTCGACGGTGGTGAGGTAGCCGTGCATCATCAACAGGCCCTTGTAGATGTTCATGTGATGCCTCCCTTGTTGAACTGCACTCAAGGTAGGGACATCCTCAGCAGGCAAAAAGCGATGATTTTGCAACCCTGCCTTGAACTCTTTTCAAGGGGCCGCCCGGAATGTCCCGCCCATCGTTGTATGCCCTGCAGGGCTTCGTGGCCGCTGCGCGCCAGGGCAACCTGTCGCGCGCGGCCCGCTCACTGCACCTGACGGTCAGCGCGCTGAGCCACCAGATTCGCGGCCTGGAGGAGCAGCTCGGCCAGCGCCTCTTCGTGCGCAACGCGCGCGGCGTCGAGCACACCGCCGACGGCCGGCGGCTGTTCGAGCGCGTCGCCGAGCACCTCGACGCGATAGAGCACGCGATGCGGCCCTACGGCGCGCGCAGAGACGACGTGCTGACGCTCACGCTGATGCCGTCCTTCGCGACGAGCTGGCTGCTGCCCCGCCTGCCGCGCTTCGTGGCCCTCCACCCCCGGCTCGAAATCAACCTGCACTCGAGCGTGGACCTGGTGGACTTCGAGCGGGAGACCACCGTCGACGCGGGCGTGCGCTTCGGACAGGGACAGTGGCCCGGGCTGCGCTCCGTCCACCTGTTCGATGACTGGGTCACCCCCGCGGCCAGCCCCGCGCTCATCGCGCGGGAGGGGCGGCCCACGCTCCGCACCCTGGAGCGCTTCCCCCTGCTGGGCTCGGGCGTGTGGAACCGGTGGTTCGAGCGCTACGGCGGCACTCCACCCGCGCGCTTCGTCGCCAACTTCGACGACGCGGAGACGCTGCACCGCGCCGCGGTGGAGGGACTCGGCATCGCGCTGGGCCGGCTGACGTTGATTCGCCCGCTGGTGGAGGCGGGCCTGCTGGTGCCGCTCTTCGACGAGTGCATCAAGTCGGACCGCGCGCACCATCTGGTGTACCCCGCGCGCTCGGACGACCACGCGGGGCTCATCGCGTTCCGGGAGTGGCTGCTCGCCGAGGCTCAGCGCTATGCCGCGCTGGAGCCGGCCGCTTCGACACAGGCGGAGCCGCCCGCTCCCGCCGGGAAGCGAGGCCCCCGGAGGAAGGCATCCTCCGGGTAGCCGTGCGGCGCCAGCCCCGTGTCACGGGCTGACGCACGCCTTCGCGACGAGGCTCAGCTCAGCGGTAGTCCCACTTCTGGTTCGCCCCGCCGACGCAATCCCAGATGTGCAGCCGGGCGCCGTTGTTCCCGTTCCACTCCGCGATGTCCACGCACTTGTTGGCGTTCACGCTGACCAGGTCCCCGGCGCCGCTCAGCACGAACTGCTGCGCCCGGTTGCCGTTGCAGTTGGCCAGCTGGATGGCCGCGCCATTGGCCGTCGAGGCCCAGGCCACGTCCATGCACTTGCCGCCCGCCTGGAGGGTGCCGTTGATGAAGGTCCACTTCTGCGCGCCGCTGTTGTTGCAGTCATACATCTGCAGCTGCACGCCGTCGGAGAAGTTGGAGTTGGGCACGTCGATGCACTTGCCATTCCAGCGCGAGATGAACGACGCCCCGCCACCGCCACCGCCCGTGGTCCGAAGCGTCAGGCCGTAGGTGCTGAGGATGGGGTTGATGGGCTGATAGAAGGTCTGCGGAGGGTTGCCGTTGGCGCACGTCCCCGCCACGCCGGACGTCACGCCCTGCGCTTGATTGCCGGAGATGACCGAGCCACCCGAGTCACCGCCGTCCGCGCACGCGTTGGTCTTGTGCAGGCCGTAGACGGGGCCGTTGGAGTAGTTGACCGTCACGTTCTTCGCCTGGAGCACGCCACAGCGCCAGCCGGTGGTGTAGCCCGAGCGACAGATGGAGGCGTTGAGCGGGGCCTCCTGCGAGCCGGCGACCGTCACGTTGCCGCCGTTGTAGTTGTAGACCCACGGCTGCGGCGTCCACGAGCCGTTGGTGGCGACCCAGCCGAAGTCGTTGCCCGGGAAGATGGCCGCCTGGACGGTGCCCATCGAGACGTTGTTGTAGCCGAAGGTGGCGGTGCCCGCCCCGCCGCAGTGGCCCGCGGTGACGAAGCCGCCATTGACGGAGAAGCCCACCGAGCAGCGGTAGCCGCTGAAGTAGTACGGGTCACCGCCGCGCACGTCGTACACGAGCTGCGGCGCCTGGGTGGAGGGCACCACGCGGATGGAGCCGTCCTTCGCGCCGCTGCTGCTCGCGACGAAGGAGTCGGCGCGCAGCTGCGACGGGCCGGAGTCCTCCGCGAGGACGACGACGGTGTTGGTGGGCAGGTCCACGTACCAGGCGTGGATGGCCGGAGAGAGCGCCCGGACGTTGTCATCCAGCTCCGCCTTCACCCGCTCCAGCTGCGCCAGGCTGCGCGCCACGCGCTGGGGCTTCGCGCCCATGAGCCGGGCCCGGGCCGCGCCGGCCTCGTCGGTGACACCGACGATGAGCTGGCCTCCGTCCGCGTCGAGCCAGGCGCCGCCGAACTTCGCGCCCAGCTGCTGGCGCAGCGCCTTCTCCAGGCCCGGCGCCTTCGCCTCGAAGGCGAGCCGGCGGTGAACCTGCGCCTCGGTGAGTCCCAGGTCCCGCCGCATCGCGGAGACAATCTCCGGCGACACGTCCTGCGCGGCGGGGGCCTCTTGCGAGGCGGCGGCCTCGGCGGACGTCGGAAGGCCCGTCAGGGTGGCCATGCCGGCGAACATCGCCGTCACGGTGGAGAGCCAATGGAAGGTTCGGTTCATGGGTGGTTTCGGGATGCGCCCAGGGCAGAGGCAAACGCCAGGGTGAGGGGGTGCCTCTGCGCGTGGGCGATGGGAGTGGGCCCTGGCGTTTCGTTGAATTTCTCGGACCGGGGCTTCAGTCGTGGGGCAGCGAGAGGTAGTGCGCGCCCAGCTCCGTCAGCGCCCCGGGAGCCCCGAGCAGGCTCGCGAAGCAGGGGTCATTCGTCCACCGTCCGGTGAACCACGCGTAGCGGAACACGTCGTCGCGGCTCTCACAGACGGCCACCATCTCCGTCATCTGCGCCTTCTGCTTGGCGACGGAGTCAATCTGCGCCCCGTCGCGCTGGCTGTGGCAGTTGGCGAACTCGGTGACCCAGAACGGCTTGCCATACTTCTTCAGCCGGTCGAGCTGGCCCGCGAGCCCGTAGTCGTACCAGTGGAAGGCGAGGTAATCGATGCGCGGGGCGCGGTTGCCATTCGCGGCGCGGTAGGCCGCGTAGAACGCGTCGAGCCACACCACCGGGTCCGAGTACCCCGGCACAGTGCCCCAGTTCAGCGCGGGCCCCACCAGCTTCACCCCGGTGTTCGCGGCGACGCTCTCATACCGGGGCCACAGCCGCGCCGCGTCCTGGGGCGACATGTTGGCCTGGTCCGCGAGGTTGGGCTCGTTGAGGAGCAGCAGGTATTGGATGTGCGGGTTGGCCTTGAGGAAGGCCTCGATGCCCGGAGCGTCGAAGTTCCCGTTCCACAGCATGGGGATGAAATCCATCCCGTAGCGGGCACGGTAGTCGGTGGGCACATCCCGATGCGGCCGGGGGCTCCAGTTGTACCACCAGCTCACGCCAGACGAGACGGCGGCGAGGTCCGCCGGTGTCGCCAGGTCGAAGGCCAGGCCCCGCTTGGCGCTCTTCGTGGAAGGCGTCGTGCCCGCGTCCGAAGCGCTCTCCGTGCCCGCGTCCGCCGGAAGGGTGCCGGCATCCCAGTGGCCCTGCAGCCCCGCGTCCGCGCTCGGAGGAGCCCCCTCGGCGGGCGAGGCCGGCTCACAGGCCAGCAACAGGAGCGCGGAAAGGCCAACCGCCACGAAGGGACGTCGCATGTGTCCTCACCCCGGCCCGGAAAAACAGGGCCCGCCGTTGCCTCAGGGTTGCGAAGCCACATTACTCCAGATGGCGAATAAAGTCTCCATGAAACCTGAACTCACCGTAACTCCTGGGAAACGCACCTGTGTGCCCGGGCTCGCGGAGTGGCATCCACGCGGAGTCCGGGGCCCCCTGCTCCGGTACCGCGCGGCACGGCGGCCCCCTCCCCTGGTCAGAGCAGGAAGTGCTGGACTCGACATGGACGCGAGGCCCAGGGAGGTGCGCGCTCTCCCGTGGGCCAGAAGGCCCGAGACGCCGTTGGAGAAGCGCTCAGCGGTCGAAGCGGATGATGCGCTCCACGCGAAAGGTGGACGCGAGCTCCAGCGGCTTGAGGAGCATCAGCTCGCCGGACTGTCCCAGCTCCACCGCGTCCTTCCCGGGGTTCTTCAGGCGCAAGGTGGCGCCCTCCTTCACGGAGTGCCCCGCCAGCGGCACGGCGAACAGTCCCTTGCCGTCCACCGTCTCCACCGCGCCCAGCACGCGCAGGTCTCCCAGCTCCTCCACCTTGCCCACGTGGGCGAGCGTGAGCTGGCTGCCCTGACGCCGCACCTCGCGCGAGACGGCGATGCCCACGTCCGCGGTGAAGGGCTTCCCATCCGCGCCGAACAGCCCCACGTCCTTGAGCAGCAGGTGCACGAGGCCCGAGCTGACGTTCTCCGGGATGGACTCGTAGCGCGCCACATCCGCCTTCTCGGCCCTGCCGGTGGCGAGCGCGTCGAGGGCCGTGGCCAGCGCGACGAAGTTGAGCCGGACCAGCGGCTCGTCCGGCGGCAGCGAGGTCCATGCGCCCGTCTCGATGAGGACCGACGGCGTCCCCCAGCGCGTCATATTGTCGCCGAAGGCGCGCGCCTCGAAGGAGTCGTCGTAGCGGCCCACCTTCCCGGGCGCGAGCTCCTCCACCGCGTCGCGAATCACCGCGCACACCTTCTTCGCCAGCAGCCGGCCCGGGTTGTCGCTGCGCTTCTCGTCGAAGGCCGCCGCGAGCAGGGAGATGGAGGCCGGCTGCCCCGTGCGGCCCACCGCGTGGCGCCAGCTCTGGTTGTGGAGGTTGAAGCCGATGAAGGGCTGGAGCCTGTCCCTCAGCCCCTTCAGCGCCCGCGCCTCCGGCGTCTGGAGCGCCAGCGCATCCCGGTTGATGTCGATGCCCTGCGCGTTGCGGCGCTGGAAGCGCTCGGCGCCGTCCGGGTTGAGCAGCGGCATTGCATGGAGCGTCAGCTCCTTGAGCATCCGGGCGACCCACGGCTCCTGGCGGTGCGTCCGCACATACTCGAGGAAGTCGAGCAGGGCCGTGGTGGCGGTGGGCTCGTCACCATGCATCTGGGACCAGAGCAGCACGTGCCGCGCGCCGGTGCCCAGCGACACATGGTACAGCGCGCGCCCCTCCACCGAGTGCCCCACCACCTCCAGCTGGAAGAGGTCCGGAGCGCGCTCGTGCAGGGCCTTCAGGTGCTTCTCCACGTCGGGGTGCCGCACCAGGGGCGCCACGGGCAGCGCCTTCGAGTGCGCGCCCGACCACTGCGTGGAGAGTTCCCTGGGAGGAGGAATCGCCTGGGCGTCGCCCGTGGAGGAAGCACTCATGGAGCCCTGGGGAGGTGAAGCGCCGAGGAGGAGGGAGGACAGCAGGAGCAGGAAGCGTCGCGGCCGGGAGTTCTGTCTGACGGAGCCCATCACACGTCCTTGTCTGCCCCCATGCTACCAGCCGGCTCCGCCCGGTTGAGGCAAGATGCATGCGCATGGACACGCCGCGAGCGCCACTCCGAGCCCAGCCCCTCACACGCGAAGCCTTCGCCCCCTTCGGTGACGTCATCGGCCTGGGGCTCTCCGGCGGCTCCAGCGCCAACCAGGGGACCGCCACCCGGTTCGACAAGGTGGCCCGCCTGACGGGCAGCCGGCCCGAGGCGGAGCCCAACCTCGCGGTGTTCCGCTCCGTGGCGAAGACGCTGCCCTTCGAGGTGCGGCTGCTGGAGCGGCATCCGTGCTCGACGCAGATGTTCGTGGCGCTGTCGTGCCAGCGCTTCCTCGTCGTCGTGTGCCCGGATGACGCGCGCGGCGAGCCGGACCTCGCGCGGCTCCAGGCCTTCGTGTGTGGCCCCGGCCAGGGTGTGAACTACCGCCCCGGGCTCTGGCACCACCCCATCATCGCGCTCGACGGACCGGCGGACCTGCTGATGCTCGCGTGGGAGGACGGCACGGCGCGCGACTGCGAGGAGCGCCCCCTGTCCGAGCCCCGCCTCGTCACCAGCGACTGACGGAGGGCGGCTCCAGCCGCGCCTCGCGCAGCACGCCGTCCTCATTGTGAAGCTCGACCAGCGGGTGGCGCACGGGCTCCAGCCGCCCGTCCGGGTGCAGGAGCGCGCCGCCGCCCAGCGGAATGCCGATTCCACGCGCCCCCGGGCCCGCCGCGCGCACCGCGCGCTTCAGCTCCTTCCAGTCCGGCTGCTCATGGACGCCGACGAGGAAGGGCGCGAGCGCGAGCGGGGTGAACAGGGAGGCTTCGCCCGCCAGGGGCTCGCTCCAGGCCCTCGCCGCGAGCTGCATCGCGCCCGCGGAGATGCCCATGAGGATGGCGCCTTCGGCATGACGCTGGCGCAGGACGGGCGCCACCCCGTTGCGCTGGAAGGTCTCCCAGCCGAGGAGCGGATCTCCTCCCGCCAGCAGGATGACGTGCGCGCTCGCGAGCCACGCGCGGTCCTCGTCCGTGGGCCTCGAGGGAATCATCCGGCAGCGGGTGATGCCGGCCAGCTCCATCGCGCCGACGAAGAGCTCGAAGTACTCGGGCACATCGCCGTTGGAGGCGCCCAGGTACGCCGCATGGAGGGCCCCGGCGCCCGGCTCCCCCCGGGTCAGCGCGTGGAGCCGGGCCAGGAACGGCCCGTCTCCACTCCGCCAGAACAGGAGCGAGCTGTCCGCGAGGAGGAACAGCGGCTTGAGCGCGGTTCCCACCCTCAGTTCGTGACGTCGTTCACGACATTCAGCGGGACGCCTTCCACGGCGGCCTCGCCGTGCTCGTCCTGGAGGTCGAGCGGCCCGGTGGAGATGACCCACACGTCCAGCGCCTCGTCCTGGTCGATGTTGCCCGCGCACGCCAGGGTGATGTTGCAGTCGGGGCACTGGCCGGAGACGCCCAGCCGGTCGACCACGTCCTGGGGCAGGTCCTTCAGGGAGAGGGGCGTCAGGGTGTTGAACTTGAAGGTGTCCACGTTCACCGCCACCGCGCCCTCGGTCGGCTCCGCCCGGGACTGGTCGCGTGACTCGATGGGCCCGGGGCCGGCGAAGTAGGCGTAGCGGTTGCCCCGCTCGGGCATGAAGCCCACCTTGCCGATGGCCGGCTCGTAGGCATTGGCTTCGATGGAGTGCGCCTTCTGGGCCGTGTACCAGGCCTTCAGGTTCTGCTTGCACTCCGCCTGCTTCGCGCGGGCCTGGAAGCGGAGGAAGTTGGGAATCGCGATGGCGGACAGCACCCCCACGCACGGGCAGGCCAGGAGCACCGCCAGGACGCCGAGGACGATGTAGAGCGTCTTGCGGCTGGTGCCGCCCGCGTGGACGGACGTCACGTTGCCACACTCGCAGGTGATGCCCGAGCCCGGCTCGAGCCCCGTCACGTCGAGCGTACGGCCGCACTTCGGGCACTTCATCGTCCTCATCTGGAGCGCTCCCCCTTCTGTCCCGGCGCATCCCCGCGCCGTGCGCGGCACCGTAACATGGCCCCCGTGCACCGCCAGGGCCCGGGGGCGGCTACACTGCGCGGGTGCCGAAAGACCTGCTCGACCTGGATGCGACGCCCGAGCGCCTGCGCGTGCTCGCGAACGCCGGAATCCTTCCGCCCCAAGCCCTGGAGCGCGCGCTGCACCTGTCCGTGGCCTCGCCCTCCAGGCCCGAGTGGCGAAGCTTCCTGTCCACCGCGCTGATGGCGCTGGGCACGCTGCTGGTGCTCGCGGGAGTCATCTACTTCTTCGCGTACAACTGGGCGGACCTGCACCGCTTCGGGAAGCTGGGCCTCATCGCGGTGGCGGTGGCCGGCACCGCCGTGGCCGCGTGGCGGCTGGGTGAAGGGCTGGCCGGACAGTTCTCACTGCTCGCCTCGGCGGTGCTCGTGGGGGCGCTGCTGGCCGTGTACGGGCAGGCGTATCAGACGGGCGCGGACCCGTATGAGCTGTTCCTCGGGTGGGCGGTGCTCATCCTCCCCTGGGTGGCCCTGGCCCGCTTCGCGCCGCTGTGGCAGTTCCTGCTGGTGCTGCTGGATACCGGCGTCATCCTCTTCTGGGCGCAGGTGCTGGACGGCGACGAGGACACCGCCAGCTGGCTCGCGGTGGCGCTGGGGCTGCTCAATGGCTTTGCCTGGGCCACCTACGAGCACTTCGCGAACGCGGGCCTGCCCTGGCTGCAGCGGCGGTGGGTGCCCCGCGGGCTGGCGGTGATGACGGTGGCCCCGTTGCTCGCGGCGGCGGTGGCCTTCATCCTCGTGCCGTCGGAAGTGGGGCCCGGGGCGGGCGTGGCGCTGCTGCTGGTGCTGGGCTCGCTGGCGGCGGACTACGCGCTGCACCGCCACCTGCGCGGCGAGCTGTTCCTGCTCACCCTGGGCGTGCTGTGCGCGATGACGCTCGCCACCACGGCGGTGGGCCGCGTCATGTTCTTCGGCTCCGGCGTCGAGGAGCTCAGCCTCCTCATCATGCCCATCCTCATCATCGGCCAGGTGGCGCTCGCGGTGTGGTGGCTGCGCAATGAAGCCCGGGCCACGGGCGCCGCGGAGGAGTCCTGACATGGCGCGCCCCTCGCTGCAGGACGTCTTGAGCACGCTCCAGGCGGAAGGACTTCTTCCCCCGGACGCCGAGGCCCGGGCCCGCACCTCCATGGAGGTGCACCAGCGCACCGGTGGGGTCAGCCCCTGGTTCGTGAACGCGCTGGCCGGCGTGGGCGCCTGGGTGGCCGCCGCGTTCCTCCTCAGCTTCTTCGGCTGCGTCGGCATCCTGGAGGAGGAAGCGGTGGTCATCATCCTGGGGCTCGTCATCTGTGGCGGCGCCACGGGCCTGCGCCGCGCCGGACAGGGCGTCTTCCTGGAGCAGCTCGCGCTGGCGCTGTGCCTGGCCGGCACCGCCATGGTCGTGGTGGGCGTGGGCACGGCGATGAACAGCGAGGTGGCACCGGCCGTCGCCCTGCTGGTGGTGGGCGCGGTGCTGCTCGCCCTCTTCCCCGACGCCATCGTCCGCTTCCTGCTGACGGTGGCCATGGCCGGGGCCGTGCTGTTCCTGCTGTGGAAGGCGCTGGGGATGACGGGCGTCGAGCTGGGGCTGCTGGGCTTCGCGGTGGCGGTCCACCTGCTCTTCCTGGAGCAGGCCCGGCTGCGCCAGGGGCGCTGGGGCGAGCTGGTGGGCCCCGTGGCCTACGCGCTGGCGTGCGGGGTGATGGCCGCGCTCTTCTCACGCCGCTTCATCGGCATGTTCGATGGCTTTTCGAGCGACCGCCTCATCGTCACGCCCGAGGGGATGCTCACGCTGGGGCTGACGGCGGTGACGCTGTACACCGCCTGGCGGGTGATGAAGGAGCTGGAGCTGGACGCCACGGGGGTGGCGGGCGCGGCGGTGTTCGTCGCGCTGGTGCTGACGGCGGTGCTGACGCTGCACACGCCGGCCCTCATCGCCGCGGTGGGGTTGATGGTGCTCGCCTTCCACCGGCGCGCCGCGCTGCTGCTGGGGCTGGCGGGGGCCTTCCTGCTCGCTGCGGGAGGCCTGTACTACTACGACCTGGCGCTCACGCTGCTGGCCAAGGCGCTCGCGTTGACGGGCAGCGGCCTGGTGTTCCTGGGCCTGAGGACATTCCTGCTGCGGCGCTTTCCCGCCGCGCCCGTGGAGGTGCGGTGATGATGCGCGCGGCGGTCATCTTCGGCGGGCTGGCGCTCGCGCTGGGCGCCCCGGCGGCGCTCGTGGCCCAGAAGGAATACGTGCTGGCCACCGGCCGCCCGGTGCTGCTGGAGCTGGCGCCGGTGGACCCACGCTCGCTGATGCAGGGCGACTACATGGTGCTGGACTACGCCATCAGCCGCGAGCGGCTGCTGGACCTGGAGCAGCGGCCACCCGACGGGCACCTGGTGCTGCGCCTGGATGAGCAGGGCGTGGGACGCTTCGTGCGCTTCGACAGCCCCGAGACGCCGCTGGCGCCGGGAGAGTTCAAGCTCCGCTACCGCGTCCGCCAGCAACGGGTGCGCCTGGGCGCGGAGTCCTTCTTCTTCCAGGAGGGCCACGCCGAACGCTACGAGCAGGCGCGCTATGGCGAGCTGCGCGTGGCAGGCAGCGGCGCCAGCGTGCTCGTGGGGCTGAGGGACCAGGAGCGACAGCCCATGGGGCAAGCGACCCCGTAACCCCCTTTCAGCAGACGCAACGCAATGGCGGCTTGCCCTCCGAACGCCTTTCGTGCATCATCCAGTTGATTTCGATAATCAAAATCAAAATCACGGAGGGCACGATGCTCGGTCAGGGATGCGGCAAGACGGTGTTGGCGCGAGGTCCATGTGCGGAGGTCACGCGGTGCACGTGCGGGCACCTGCACCTGGCCATGGGGCCGGTGACGCTCCGCCTGGAGGAGGACGTGCTCCGGGCCATCGGCGTGACGCTGGTCGAAGCCATCCAGCGGCTGGGGGCCTCGGACGTGTCGGCCGGCGACGCCCTGGTGTCCGAAGGGTGGAAGCAGTGAGCACCACCGGCACCTTGCGCCTGCCCCGGACGGAGCAGTCCGCGCGCGTGCGGCGCCTGCCGGACCTGACGCCCTTCGAGCCTTCCGGGCCCGCGCGCGGGACGGCCCCGCTGTCCGTGCTGCTGGCGGAAGGGACGGAGAAGACGCTCCAGCAGGCCGAAGGCTCGCTCTTCCTCCAGACGCTCTTCCGCGACACCTGGGACGCTGGCGTCTACGGCCAGTTCGTCCGGGCCCAGCACTACGTCAGCTACCTGCGCCAGCTGCACTTCCTCTACTCGGCCTTCGAGGGGGTGCTGCCCCACGTGGTGGACTCGCCCGTGACGCCGGTGCTGCTCATGCCGGAGCTGCGCCGCGCGGACGCGTTGGAGGCGGACCTGGACTACTTCTGCGGCGAGACGCGCTCGGACACCTTTGCCTGCCGGGAGGCGCGGCTGCATGCGGAGCGCCTCCGGGAGGTGGCCGACGGCGCGCCGCACCTGCTCGTGGCGCATGCCTATGCGCGGTGCATGCTGGACGTCTTCACGGCGCCGGCCCGGGCCCGCTGCGTCGCGGAGTCCTTCGAGCTGGAGGACGGCTGCGGCACCCGCTTCTATGACGCCCTCTCCTCGCAGGAGCTGGAGGCCTTCCGGGTCCGCCTGCACTCGCGCATCGACGGGCTGGAGCTGGACGAGGCCGAAACCCAGGAGGTCATCCAGGAGGCGCGCATGGCCTTCCGGCTCCATGCGCTCGTCTGCGCCGAATTGGCGCGCGGCGCCCCTGGAATCACGGCGCGGGGGAGCGCCGCCGCGAGGACGCCCGGCCCCCACGGCTGAGCGCCGCTCCCGAGCCGCCCTGCTTCAGGCGGCCTCGTCCTCGGACAGCAGGTCGGCGAAGGGCGACGAGTCCTCGCCCAGGGCCTTGTAGAGCGCCTCCACCTTCTCCAGCTCGCGCTTGAGCGCCTTGTGGTGGTTGCGGTTCTTCACCAGGCTCTCACGGCCCAGCAGCCGGAAGCCCTCGTCGCGGCCCACCTGGCGGATGGCCATGCCCAGCACCAGCCCGCGGAAGGCCTCCGCCAGGTCCAATCCAACGGGGCGTTGCGCTTGCGCGCCTCGGCCACGAAGGCCTGGGCCGCGCGCGGAGCGCCTCTGGCAGGGGCCTGGCGCCCGGGGCCTGCTCGTAGTCCAGCGCCCGGGCGACGTGCTTCTCCTGCAGCACCAGCTCGCCGGTGGCGTTGCCGGGCTCCACCATGGCCAGCGTGTAGGCGCGGCGGACGATGTTGTCGAGCTGCCGCAGGTTGCCCGGCCAGCTCCCGCCCACCAGCAGCCGCTCCGCCTCCTGGGTGAGTCGCGCGGTGCCCTCGGGCAGCCGCTCGCGGTGCCGACGGCTGACCATGTACCGCGCCCACAGGGGGATTTCGTCCTGGCGCTCCTGCAGCGCGGGCATGCGCACCGGCAGCACGTTGAGGCGGTAGTAGAGGTCCTCGCGGAAGCGGCCCGCGCGCACCTCGGCGTGCAGGTCCGCGTTGGTGCCGATGATGAAGCGCACGTCCGCCTGACGCTCGCCGGTGCCCTCGCCCAGCGGCCGGTAGCTGCGCGACTCCAGCAGGTGCAGCAGGCCCGCCTGCGCCTTGAGCGACAGCTTGTCGATTTCGTCGATGAACAGCGTGCCGCCGTCCGCCCGCGCCACGCTGCCGGGCGCGTCGCGCACCGCGCCGGTGAAGGCGCCCTTCTTCCAGCCGAAGAGCTCCGCCATCTGGAGGTCCTCGGGCACCGTCACCAGGTCCAACGTCTCGAAGGGCTTGCCCCGGCGGTTGGAGCGCTCGTGGCACCAGCGCGCCAGCCGCGACTTGCCCGCGCCGGTGGCGCCGCTGACGAGGATGGTCTCATCCTGGAGCGCGAAGACGCGGAGGATGGGCAGCAGCTCCGCCATGGAGCGCCCCACCACCGGGAGGAACTCGTCCATCTCCGGCGTGGCCACCGGCCGCTGCGGCAGCCCGGCGAGGTACGGCGCGGCGACGTCCGCCAGCAACTGCAGCCGGTCTCCCGCCGGCAGCCAGACGAACTCCTGCCCCATGGCGGCCAGACAGTCCGCCTCGAGCGAAATCATGCCCTCGATTCCGCCGCCCGGCATGCGCAGCGGCAGCACGCAGACGTGCGTGGCATGGCGCCCGAGGAAGCGCTGCCGGCTCTCGTTGCTATGGAAGCCCGCGAGGCCCGGGTCCCCCGTCACGGGGGCGTTGGGCGCGTGCGGCTGCACCGTGCCCACGTTGACGTCGATGGACACCGCGCACCGGTGCTCCACCACCGCGCGCCAGGCCGTGGCGGAGGTGAAGAAGGGCGTCCCCACACTCGCATCCGTAATCTCAGAGGCCCCTACATCCAGCGCGGCCAGGCGGCGGTAGGCCTCACCGGGGCGCAGGTGGACGATTCCCCGGAGGACGCGGGCCCGGGCTGCGTACCGACTGGACGCAACCGCCTCCTGGGCCAGGGCCAGCATGCGGCGCAGGGTGGCGGCAGCGGCGGTCTCGAAGTCCTTCGCCCCCCGCAACGCGGTCAGGAGCTGCGCCATCTCGTCATGCATCCACTCGCCTCCATCCGGAGCCATCCGAGAGAACCCCTCAGGGCCGCATCGGAAAGGAGCAAGTGTAGCGGAGATATAGAATGAAGAACGCGGAAGGAGCGGCCCCTCCTTCCGCGTTCTCGGACTTCATGACGGCGAGGCGCCCTGGTTTCCCGTGGCGCCACGCCCGAACCCAATGCGAAGTCCGGGCCACGCGCCCCTTCGCCGCCCGCTTCTCGTCTTTTCAAGGGGATGGCGCAGGCAGGGCTCGAAAACCGCTCGAAAGTGCGTCCTGACAGGACGCGAGCGCGTTCCGTCAGGACGCGGGCGTTCCCGGCGGACGCTGCGGGGGGTGGCGGGTATGCTCGGCGCCCCTATGACGGCTCCAGCGTGGCTCCACTCCCTGCCTGGAGTGGGGGCGACCATCGGCCCCTACCGGCTCCTCGAGGTGCTGGGACAGGGGGGCATGGGCGTCGTCTACCGGGGGGAGAACCCGGACACGGGCGAGGCGGTGGCCGTGAAGACGGTGCGCGCCGCCTCCGAGGTGCCGCTAGCCAGCATCCGCCGGGAGATTCACGCGCTGCGGCGGCTGCGGCACCCGGGCGTGGTGCGCATCGTCGCGGAGGGCGTGACGGACGGGCTGCCCTGGTACGCCATGGAATTGCTGCGCGGGCAGACGCTGCGCGGCGCCAGCGCCGGCCAGGAGGAGGGCCCGGTGCGCCCGGAGCGGCTGCACGCCGTGCTCACCCTGGTGCGGCGCATGTGCGCGCCGCTGGCCTTCCTTCACGCCAACGGCCTCGTCCACAGGGACCTCAAGCCGGAGAACGTCTTCCTCCGCCCCGACGGCACGCCGGTGCTGGTGGACTTCGGCATCGCCGCGCGCTTCGGCGGCTCCCGGGGGCGCGAGACGCTGGACGTGGGCGGCACGGTGGTGGGCAGCGACGCGTACATGGCGCCGGAGCAGGCGCGCGGCGGCTTCGTGGATGCGCGCGCGGACCTCTACGCATTGGGCTGCATCTTCTATGAGCTGCTCACCGGCCGGCCGCCCTTCCTCCCCGGGCGCGAGGGCCCGGTGCCGCACCAGCACCTGCACGTGGCGCCCGTGCCCCCGTCACAGCGGGTGGAGGGACTGCCGGAAGCCGTGGACGCGCTGGCGCTGCGGCTGCTGGCGAAGAAGCCCCCGGAGCGGCCGGGCTATGCGGAGGACGTGGCGGCGGCGCTGGA
>JBKGHK010000220.1:0-14455 GCA_046520375.1 Pyxidicoccus sp. 3LFB2 | reverse complement strand
CGCTGGAGGATGCCAACCTGAAGCTGGCCAGCGTCGTCACCGACATCCTCGGCATGACGGGGCGGGCCGTGCTGGACGCATTGGTGCAGGGGCAGTGCGACCCGGAGGCCCTGGCGATGCTGGCTCGGGGCAAGCTCAAGGCCAAGCGTGCCCAGCTGGTGCAGGCGCTGCACGGACGGGTGACGGACCACCATCGCTTCCTTCTCAAACTCCACCTGGGCCACATCGATAGCCTCCAGGAGACGATTGAATCGCTGGAGGCGCGCATGAGCGAAGTGCTCAAGCCGATGGCGCACAGCGAGCAGTTACTGACGAGCATGCCCGGCATCAGTACGACGGCGGCCCGGGTGCTCATCGCGGAGATGGGCGCGGACATGTCGCGCTTCCCCACCGCCGGGCACCTGGTGTCCTGGGCGGGCTTGTGCCCCCGCATGGACGAGAGCGCGGGCAAGCGTCGCTCCACGCGCGTGCGCAAGGGTGCCCCCTGGCTGAAGGCCACCCTGGTGCAGTGTGCATGGAGCGCGGCGCGCACGCGCGGCACCTACCTGCGGGCCCAATTCCTGCGACTCAAAAGCCGCCGCGGCCCCAAGAAGGCGATCCTCGCCGTCGCCGCCTCCATGCTCACGGCCGCCTACCACATGCTGCGCCAGGGCCTGCCCTACAAGGACCTGGGCCCCGACTACTTCGAGCGCTCCAGCAAGGCGCAGCTCACCAAGCGTCTGCTGCGTCGTCTCGAAGACCTCGGCGTCCATGTCGCACTCGTGCCGACGGCGCAGGAGGCCTGACCACCTCCTCTGCCAACTCCAACCCTTCGTTTCTTTCTAGCACGGTCTACGACGCCGACGCGCCAGGGCTTGCGCCAGGTGTCCCGGAGCCGCCTGGAGTACCGGGGCCTCCCGCGCCCCGGGACTGCAGGAACTCGCGCACCACGGCGACGTCGATGGCCAGCACGCCGAGCAGGAAGAGCCAGGGCCCCAGCCGCGCGGAGAGGCCCAGCAGCCCCCACACGGTGAGGAGCGCGGCGAGGCCGAGCGGCAACAGCGGCGCCACCGAGGCGCGTGCGCGGGGCACCAGGGCCAGTAGCGCGAGGGCCAGCAGGGACATCACCGCGAGCGGCGCTCCCGCCCGGACCCTTCCGGACGTGCGGTACACGTAGGGCGTATTGGTGATGTTGGAGCGCCAGCCATAGTTCCACTCGTCCCAGGAGGCGCCGGTGGGACGGCCGCTCGAGTCCACCTCCGTCACGCGCGAGACTTCATACCCGTAGCCTCCCAGCGACAACCGGCTGTCGACGCCCGCGCCCCAGGAGAACAGGAGCGACAGCGTGCAGACGGCGGCGCCCGCGAGCACGAAGCGCTTGAAGCGTGCCGCGCCCGGGTGGGGCCGCAGCTCGGGCGCCGATGCGGAGGACACCTGGAACACGCGCCACTGCACGTAGCCCAGCACGACGGCGGCGGCCAGCCAGAGCACCGGCACGAGCCCGAGGCCCAAGGCGAGGAAGGCGAAGGTGAGCGTGAGGCCGGTGAAGAGGGGAAGGAAGGCGGGATGCGAGGCCACCTGGGCGAGCCGCTCCAGGACGGGAGGCACGGGGCGGCCCGCGGCGCGCCACTCGCGTGCGCCCAGCAGCACGCTGCCCGCGAGCATGACCAGCGACCAGGGCAGGCCGATGGTTCCGCCGACGACGGGGAGCGCCGGCAGGAGGACGGCGGTGGCGACGAGCCCCGAGCCGAGCAGGGGCAGCGAGCCTCCCGGGAGGCGCTCGCGGAGGCGCGGGTCTTCGAGCAGGTTCTGGACGGCGCGGCCGGCGGCCTCGGCGGTGCGGCGGGCGGTGTCGGCCGCCTCGTCCACGGGGGAGCTGGCGGAAGGAACGTTCGTTCCACAGTGGGGACAGGCGGGACCCGGGTTCGCGGGAAGGGGCTGGCCGCAATGCGAGCAGAGCATGAGGTCCCTCGTAGCAGCGGGGTGGGGCGAAGCCTACCGCCTCCCGAGCCCAGGGCGAGCCGCGGGGTGTCCCGTGGAGAACGGGCCCGCACCGTCCCGGGGACAACCTCCGTGGCCCCTGACGCCATTCCAGGGTCACGGCAGTGTCCCAATGCCCCTCTCATTCCGAGGTGCCTTCCAGCCCTGCCGCTGACTCACGCGGCCATCCTCCCGTCCCTCCCATCCGAGGTGCGGCTCCGCGCTCCTGCGGACCTACGCGGCCATCCTCCCGTCCCTCCCATCCCGAGGTGCGGCTCCGCTCTGCTGCCGACTCACGCTAGCGTCCTCCCACTCCTCTCCTTCCGGGTGGCTTCCCGCCCCGAGCCCACGATGCGGCGCTTCGCCCTCCTGCTGTGTCTTGCCACTGCCTGTGCCGGACCGTCCCGGACCTCCCGGCCGGGAGCGGAGCCTCCTGGGACACAGACGGGCGCCCCCGGCGCCGGAACGCCTGGCGCCCCCAGCGAACCCGAGCCCACCGGCCCGTTCGCGCGCGAGCTGCCACCGCTGACAAAGCACCGGGTGGACTCTCCCGAGCGCGTCTTCACCGCCGAGGTCGAGGCATCGGCTCCGCCCACGCTGGCGCGCAACGAGGGCTCGACGCGCCTCGACATTCCCCTGGGCACGGAGGCCGCGCTGGCGTGCTTCGTCTATGAGCGTCCGCTGGATGCCGCGGGCGCGCTGCTCGCGGTGGCGAAGGCGGTTGGCGCCGGCCCGGGCGTCACGGTGCGGCGCATGGCGCCCACGGAGGTCGCGGTGGTGGCCGGAGCGCCGGCCCTGTTCCTGCGCGTGGACTACGAGACGACCACGCCCGGCGGCACGGCCGCGGGGCAGATGAAGCTGATGGTGAGCGCGAGCCCCGGGCTGCCCCTGCTGTGCGCGCACGACGAGCCCGGCTACGCGAAGACGTTCCGCCGCATCACGACGGACCTGGCCCGCTCGCTCCAGGTCCCGGGCCGAGTACGTCCGTCCGCGAGCGGTGAGGAGCTCCACGTCCTGAAGCTGGACGGGAAGCTCGCCGGCTTCGAGTGGCGCGCGTCGAGGAGCGTGGGAGGTGGCCACACCCGCACCGAGTCCACGACCAGCCTGCTCCTGCCCGGCGCGGACGGTGGCCTACGCGCGGAGGACAGCACCACCACCACGCTCACCGACGAGCGGGGCCACCTGACGGAGCTGCGCCATGCACGCGCGGAGGACGGCGCCCTCGCCCTGCAGGTGACGCTGCGACGCGAGCGAGCGCCTGTGGCCAGCACCACACCGGGCGCTCGTCCCCCGGCCCGCGATGGAGGGAGCACCGAGCCATCAGCAGGTGCCACCTCGGCGGCCCGCGATGCACCGAGCACGGGGCCAGCAACCCGCGTTGCACCGGAGGGTCCCTCAGCGCCCCGTACCGCACCGAGCGCCACTCCAGCACCCCGCACCGCATCTGGCACCGAGCCAGCGAGCCACACCGCACCGGGCACCACCCCCAGCGTAGAGCCAGCTCCCAGCGCCAGCAGGGAGCCCACCCGCCCGGAGGACCTCACCGTCCCTGGCACCGCATATCGCTATGAAGGACGCCAGGGCACGCGCGCGCTGAAAGGCACCTTCACCTCGAAGCGGGGCGTCGCCACGGAAGACGACCTCCGCCTCACCCTCAGCAAGTGGCTGCTGTCTGGAGACAGAGCGGAGGTCGTACTCGACGTATACCGCCCCGCCGTCGACACCACCGCACCGGTGGAACTCACGCTGCGTCGAGAGTCCTCCGCCGGCCCGCGCGCACTCACGCTGACGATGGGAGCCAGCACCGCGAAGGCGAGAGCGAACGCCCAGGGTCTGCTGGAGTGGCTGGAGCTGTCCCGCCCGGAAGGCACGCTCACCTCCGAGCTCATCCACACCGCTGCGCCGTAGGGCGGAACATCAGGCGTTCAGGCCGGCGCGGTGAGAGCCCGGCCTGACGTCACAACCTCACCACAGCATGTCCTGGTCCTCGGTGACGCCGGGCACATTGGCCAGCTCCAGCGTGCGCCCGCCCACCGTCACCGTGCCGGAGAAGAAGCCCACCGGCTGCGCGAAGTGGCTCACCACCAGGCGCAAATCCCGCTCCTCGCGGTGGACATGGAACGGCTGGAAGCGCAGGTCCACCGCGCCATCCGCCGTCGTCATCCGCCACGGGTCCATCAGCTCCTTCGAGTTGTACTCGAAGCGCGCCCGCGCCAGCGGATACAGCCGGTCTCCCAGCCACAGCGCATTCTCATTCGCCGCGTCCGAGCTCTCGTTGAAGCCCTCCACGAGGTTGATGCCCACCGGCGTCCCATCCGCCAGCCGTCCGGCGGCGAAGGCCCAGCGCCATGCCGTATGCCGCGCGAGGTAGCCCTGCGTGTAGTCCATGCCGCCCACGCCGCCGTCCAACCGGAAGCGCTTCCCACCCGCCTCCAGGCTGCCGAAGGTCAGCAGGCCATTGCGCTTCATGGTGACGTTCACCAGCCCGTCCCCCTGCACCGGCGCAATCACCGTCAGCGCGGGAGGCCCGCCCGCCACCAGCAAGTCCCCTGCCCACTGGAAGGACTGGAGGCTCCCGGTGCGCAGCCGGCTGACGTCCACCTCCACCCGGTAGCGCTCGTCCTCCTCGCCGCGCCGCACCGACAGCTTGCCGCCCAGCGTCCGGAAGCACGCATTGAGCCCCGCGCCGGGTTTGTCTCCCAGCTCCACCATGGGCCCGGGCGCGCCCAGGAAGCTCACGTCACACAGCGGCTTGCGCTCGCGCAAATCCAACGCCACCGCGAACGCGCTCGCCGTGTAGCCCAGGTCCACCACCGCGAAGAGGGCCGCCACCTCCGGCGTGGCCGCGAAGGTGTAGTGCCAGCGCTTGCGCTTGAGCAGGCGCGTGGTGCGCGTCGGGGACCACTGCCCCTGCAGCTTGGGCAGGTCCACCTCGGGCAGCTCGCCCTGGTAGGTACCGAATCGGGGCTCACCCCGCGCCGAGGCCACGGAGGCGGGGGCGGGAGGAAGGGAGGCTTCTCGCTCGGGCGTCATCTCCCGACATTGGAAGGCAACCGCCCGCGGATGTCATCCGGAGTCGTCCCCCAAGGGCCACCCGCCGACACTGCCGCCCCGCGGGGCTACCAGGTGATGTGTAGATCGAAACTCATGGGCGAGTGGCGCTCGGTGGTGATGGTCGCCTCGGCGCGCGCCAGCTTCAGCCACTCCAGCAGGACGCCGGACATGAAGCCCGACTGCACCTGGAACTCGTTGCGGAACTCCATCCGGAAGGTGCGCTCTCCCAGCTCCACCAGCGTCACCCTCAGCGGGGAGCCGTCCATCAGCACATGGTCCGGGAAGCGCTTGAGGTAGCGCACCGGGCCCAGCATGGGCAGGCCCGCCGCCACCACCCGGCCCATCAGCGTCTGGACGAACCCCTGCACGAAGATGCGCCCCAGCCGCAGCCGCGCGTCTTCAATCGGCAGGTCCGGGTACAGGTACTCGCAGGTGACGTCCAGGCACCGGTTGACCACGCGGATGGGGTACTCGGCATCCAGGGAGCGCAGCTCCACGCCCTCGGCCCGCAGCAGGTTCGCGAGCGCACCGTCCGCATGCAGCCCCCGCAGGTAGAGGTCCTCGAAGACGTTCGCGCGGGTCATCGGCTCGGAAGGCATCTGCCTCCAAGCCTCACACTGTCTGAAACGAAACGGAAGCACCCTGCGGCAGGCGAGCAGCCGGGCCCCACGGGTGCTCAATGACCTCTAGCGGCCGAAGACGATGCGCTCCTGGGTGAGCAGGCGGGACGTGAAGCGAAGGGCCACCGCGGACACCGCGAGGCTGGACGCGGCGGCGATGAGGAAGGGCAGCGGCCCCAGCGCCTCGCCTCGCATCACCTCGCCCGCCAGCAGCTCCTGCCCCAGCACCGGCACCGCGAACATCCACGGCTTCGTCTGCAGGGGCGACAGCGCCAGCACCATGCCCGGCAGCATGGGCACCACCATGAGGAGCGACAGGTACGTCTGCGCCTCCTTGAACGAGCGCGCATAGGTGGACACCCACATCTGCACGGCGGAGGCGGCCAGCGTCAGGGGCAGGACGGCCACCGCCATGCCCAGCGCGGCGGGCGCATCGAAGCGGGCCTTCACGCCCAGGTCCTCCAGCGGCACGCGCCGCACCACCAGCAGATAGGCCACCAGCGTCAGCAGCACCGCGCCCGCCGCCATCGCCACGGTCGCCAGCCACTTGCCCGCCACCACCGCGCCACGCGGCGCGGGGTTGAGCAGCAGGGGCTCCAGCGAGCCCCTCTCCCGCTCGCCCGCCATGGTGTCACTGGCCAGCTGCATGCCTCCCGCGAAGGCGGCCAGCACCAGGAACAGGGGCACCATGTTGAGCACCCCCGCCGCCGTGCGCTCCGGCGTGGACAAGTCCAGCTCCTCCACGCGCACGGGAATGGCCAGCTCCGGGGCGATGCCTCGCGCATACAGGCGCTGGTTGCCCAACAGCTGCGCATACGCCTCCAGCAGCCGGCGCGCGCGAAGGATGGAGTGGCGCGCGGACTGGCGCGAGCTGTCCACCACCAGCTGCACCTCGGCGGTGCGCCCCGACGCGTACTCCGTCCCGTAGTCCTCGGGCACCACCAGCACCGCGTCCAGCGTGCCCGCGCGGATGCGCGCCTCGTAGTCCTCGGGCGCCTCGGTCAGCGTGGCCCCGTAGCGCTCCAGGAAGGCCATCAGGCTGGGGGCATGCGCGCGCCCCACCACCGGCAGCTCCAGCGGCCGGTCCTGCCGGTACCAGGAGGCCAGCAGGTTGAACATCACCAGGAAGACGACGGGGCCCAGCAGCGGAAACATCACCGCGGTGAGCACCGAGCGCCTGTCACGCAGGTGGTCCTTCAATTCCTTGCGGAAGACGGTGAGGGCCAGCCGCCTCATTGCATCAGCCCCTGCTCGCTGCCGATGGTGGCCACGAAGGCCTCCTCCAGGCTGTCCTTGCCGGTGCTGGCCCGCAGCGCGTCCGGCGTGCCGTCCGCCACCACCCGGCCATGCGCCACCACGACGATGCGGTCACACAGCGCCGCCACCTCCTGCATGACGTGACTGGAGAACACCACGCACCGCCCTTCCGCCTTCAGCCGCCGCAGCAGCGTGCGCACCGCGCGGGTGCTCATCACGTCCAGCCCGTTGGTGGGCTCGTCCAGCAGCACGTTGCGAGGCCCGTGCACCAGCGCGCGCGCCAGCGCCACCTTCACCCGCTCGCCCTGGCTGAAGCCCTCGGTGCGCCGGTCCGCGATGTCCCGCATGTCCAGCAGCTCCAGCAGCTCGTCCACGCGCCTGTCCAACGCCGCGCCGGACAGCCCATGCAGCTCGCCGTAGTAGCGCGCATGCTCACGGGCGGTGAGGCGCGGGTAGAGGCCGCGCGCATCCGGCAGCACGCCCAGCGCCCGGCGCGCGTCCTGGGGTCGCTGCACCACGTCCACGCCGTCCACCAGCGCGGTGCCGCCGTCGGGCCGCACCAGCGTGTAGAGCATGCGCATCGTCGTCGTCTTGCCGGCGCCGTTGGGGCCCAGCAGGCCCGTAATCACGCCGTCCTCGGCGGTGAAGGACACGTCGTGCACCGCCGTCACCTTGCCGAAGCGCTTGTGCAGGTTCCTGGCTTCAATCATCTCAAGGCACCGGGCCGGCGAAGGAGGTGAAGAAGGGAGGCCGCGTGAGGCTCGTGCCGCAGGAAGGCGTCAGCCCCTCCACGCTCCCGCGCGTCAGCAAATCCACCATCAGCGAGCGCGCGCAGTCCGCGCCCAGCGTGTTGTGCCCCACCCCGGGCACCACCACGTGCAGGCCGTTCTTCAGCGTGCGCTTCGCGTCCTCGGCCCACGCGGGCGGCGTCACCGGGTCCAGCTCGCCCGACAACAGCAGCGTGGGCACGTCCGACACCACCGGCTCGCGGTAGCCCTGGGGCAGCGTGGCGCGCGGCCAGTCCTGGCACACGGCCAGCGTCTCCAGGCCCATGGCCGGGCCGAACCACGTCCCCTTCGCCTCGCGCTCCACCGCCGCCGCGTCGTAGAAGGGCGCGTCCTCCGCGCAGACGACGGCGTAGTAGAGGCCGTGGCTCACCGTCTGGCCCGTGCTCTCCGACAGGCCCACGCCGAGCGCCACGAAGGGGGCCCAGTCACCGCGCGCCGCCCGGTCCAACATCAGCGGCACCAGCGACGCCACCTCCGGGCTGTAGAGCTGGCTGAACAGCTCGGAGAGGAAGGCCCGGCGCGAGAGGACGAGGTCCTCCGGCACGCCGGTGAGCGGGTGGGGCACGCTGACGCGCGCGGGCTCCGCCTCCAGCTTCGCCAGCAGCGCCTCCGTGCGGGGCCGCAGGTCCGGGTACGCCTTGGCGCACGTCGCGTCCTTCTCGCAGTGCGCCAGCAGCGACTCCAGCGCGCGCTGGCCGTCGCGGGGCGCGTTGAGCGGCAGGTACAGGCTCATGGGCGCCACGCCATCCAGAATCGCGGTGCGCACGCGCTCGGGGTGCTGGCGCATGTACACCAGCGCCGCGCGCGTGCCGTAGGACACGCCCCACAGGTTCACCTTGTCGTAGCCCAGCGCCGCGCGGACCTCGTCCAAATCATCCATGGCGTTGGGCGTGGTGTAGTGGCGCACGTCCGCGGCCCAGCCCTCGCGGCATTTGCGCAGCTTCTCCACCGCGCCGGTGTCCACGAAGCGCTCCGCCAGCCCCTCCTCCAGCGGGTGCGGCTCGCACTCCAGCGGGTTGGAGTCTCCGGTGCCACGCTGGTCCACCAGGACGATGTCGCGCTTGCGGCGGATGCGCTCCAGCGCGAGCAGCACCGGCACGCGCGTGGCCGCCTGGCCCGGGCCGCCCGCCAGCAGCACCAGCGGGTCCGGCTCCGCCTGCGAGGCCAGCGCCGGCACCACCACCACGCGAAGGGGAATCTTCCGACCCGCCTTCGCGGCGCGGTCCTCGTACACCTCGTACGTGCCGCACAGCGCCTGGCTGGCCAGCCCCTTCAGCCGGCAGGGCGTCAGCGCCAGCTTCCGTGCGTCCGGGGCCGAGGAGCCGCCCTTCGAGCAGCCCGCCAGCAGCAGCGCCGTGAGCCCCAGGGCCAGCCACCGCCAGCACCTGGAAGGAGGAGAGGGGGGGATGTGTGTCCGGACCCCGGGCAAGGGTGCCTCCATCGTGGTGCGGGGAGGTCTGCCACATACCACCCGCCCGGCGGCGCGGTACACCCATCCTCCACGCCGCTTCGGTGCCTTTGAATCCCGCGCTAGAAAGGCGCGTCCGGTGATACGCCCATGCCCACGATGAAACGCGCCCTCCTCGTCCTGGCTGTCCTCTCGCTCACCACGCTGAGTGGCTGCGCCGCCCTCCAGAACCTCCTGAAGGGGGCCTTCAAGAAGCCCACCCTCTCCTTCAAGACGGCCCGGCTCTCCAGCGCCTCCCTGTCCGACGCCACCGTCGACCTCGTCTACGAGGTGAACAACCCCAACGGCTTCGGGCTGGACCTGGCCTCGGTGGACTACTCCTTCTTCGTCGAGGGCAAGCAGGTGGTGGCCGGCAGGCCGAAGAAGGGCCTGTCGCTCAAGTCCAACGGCAAGAGCGAGCTGGTGTTCCCCGCCAACGTGAAGTTCTCGGACATCGTCCCGGTGGTGGAGACGTTCCTCAACAAGGACCGGGCCGCCTTCAAGGCCGAGGGCAGCGTGGGCATCAAGACGCCCATCGGCGTGCTCAAGTTCCCCCTCTCGAAGGAGGGCACCTTCGAAGTCCCCAAGGTTCCGCAGGTCTCCTTCCAGTCGCCCCGCATCACCAACGTCACCTTGAGCGGCGCCACCGTGGAGTTCCCGCTCCAAATCAAGAACCGCAACAGCTTCCCCCTGCCCGTGGCCGGCATTACGGGCGCACTGAAGGTGGCCGGGGCGGATGTGGGCACGCTGTCCACAGGCAACCTGGGCCTCCTGGACGGCAGCGGGGAGAAGCAGGTGACGCTGCCGCTCACCATCAACTTCGCGCGGGCGGCCTCGGCGGCCATGGCCCTGCGCTCGGGGGGCAACGCCCAGGTGAAGCTGGACGGAAGGCTCACCTCGGACGCCCAGTCCGTGCCGCTGAACCTCAGTCAGCTCCTGAACTTCGTGAAGTGACGCTTGCTTGCACTCCGGGCGGCGGGAACCCAACCCCGGGGTTGTCCCGGGGGGCCCTAGACGTTACGGTGGGTCGTCCCCTCACAGGGGTTGCACACACCCATGCGCCGCATCCTCTTCAAGTCCAAGATTCACCGCGCCACCGTCACCCAGGCTGACCTGGACTACGAGGGCTCGGTCACCATCGACCGGGACCTGCTGCGCGCCGCCGACATCCTCCCGTACGAGAAGGTCGCGGTCTGGAACGTCACCCGGGGCACCCGCCTGGAGACGTACGCGCTCGAGGGCCCGTCCGGCAGCGGCGTCATCTGCATCAACGGCGCGGCGGCCCACCTCAACCAGCCCGGCGACCTGGTGATTCTCGCCACCTTCGCCGAGGTGGAAGAGGCGGAGCTCGCCGGCTGGAAGCCCACCGTGGTGTTCGTGGACGGCAACAACCGCATCGTCCCCGGCATCAACGAAGAGATTCCGGGGCCGCAGCGCCGCTCGGCCTGAGCGCCCGGCCCGTCGCTTTGCCCCACCGGGCGCCTTTTGCCATGCTCCGCCCACCCTTAACGGAGGGGCGGAAAGCCCCGGAGGCGTCGATACGATGAGGCGGATGTGGGCGGCGGCCAGTGCGTGGGTGGTGCTCTCGGGTTGCTCGGGCATTGGCTCGTTCCGTCCGAACCCCAACGACGAGGACCCCATCTACGGGGCCATTCCCGTCGTGAAGGCGCCGCCGAAAGACAGGTGCACGGACCACGGCAAGTCCAACGCCCGCGCCGCCTGTGACGAGGCCCTGTACCTGGCCACCGAGTACACGCGCCGGCTCTCCGTCGGCGACGAGGTGTGCCTGGAGGGAGGCTATGGCGAGGAGCCGGGCTCGGCGTGCAAGGCGCGCGCGGCCGTCATCGACACGTCCCCCAACCAGGTGAAGCTGGAGGTGCGCGGGGCGAAGCCGGACTCGCGCTGGTTCAACGTGGAGATGCGTCACGCCTGGTACGAAGAGGGCGCACTGGTGGACCTCTACCTGTCCGAGCGGGGTTATTAAGAGACAGGTGGGACACGGAGGGTAACGGACATGGGCTTCTACGACAGCGTGGCCGAGCGGCTGGCCTTCATGAAGATGCTGAGTCCGGGAGAGCTGAAGAAGCTCGGCTCGGCGAAGCTGTCGGACGTGGTGCTGCAGGAGGTGGCGCGCGCCCGCGTCCGCGTGGCGGAGCTGGAGAAGCGCTACCCGCACGCCGGGCCCAAGGAGCTGGCCCAGCGCCTCATCGACGAGAAGAAGAACCTCGCCGGCATGGTGGGCGGGGTGAGCGGCGTCTTCGGCCTGGTGGCGGTGCCGGCGGACCTGCTCTTCATGGCCTACCTGCAAATCATCATGCTCACCGACGTGGCCACCCTCTACAAGGTGAACCTCAAGACGGAGCGCGCCCGCGGGGAGATGCTGGACCTCTTGGGCTACGCCAACGGCCTGGGCCCGCTGCACCGCGCGGGGCCCAAGGTGCTGGGGAAGCTGGGCGCCATGCTGCTGGAGAAGGGCGGCATGCACACGCTGGGGCGCGCCATGCCGCTGGTGGCCGCGCCCGTCACCGCCTACTTCAACAACCAGCACATCCAGATGGTGGGCGAGCAGGCCGTGCGCTTCTACGAGGGCTTCGACAAGGCGCACGCCAAGGCGAAGGCCCAGCGCAAGGCCACCGGCAGCTAAAGGCGCCTCAAGGGCCGGGCACCTGCGCGTAGCCCAGCAGCCGCTCCATGTGGCTGAGCTCGTAGCTGAAGCCCTGCACGCGCGGGGCGTGGCTGCCCTCCACGGTGTAGAGCATCCCGTACGCCACGTGGTGCACCAGCCCCACGTGGTCCTCGCGCCCCCCGGAGTCCACGCGGGACCAGACGACAAGGTCCCCGGGCTGGGGCAGGTAGCGCTCCCCGGACAGGTGCGCCCAGCCGCGCTGGCCCAGCTCGCCCAGCAGCTTCCGGGCGCTGACGGTATAGGGGAACGGCGGGCCGCCCGGGTCCTGCCAGAAGCACCAGCTCACGAAGCCCGCGCACCACGCGTTGCCCTCGGGCGCCTGGCCGTTCAGGTACTTGCGAATCCACGGGCCCGCGTTGGGGCCGCCCTCCTCTCCCGCGCCCGCCTTCAGCTCTTCAATCGCCATCGCCAGCGCATGGCGTCCGCGCGCGCTGCCCCCCAGCTCGGGCAGCGGCATCCGGGTGAAGTCGATGACGGGGGCATTGGAGAAGAGGGGCTGGGGGTTCGTGAGGCTCCACCAGGTGAGCGGCCCCACCATGCCGTCCACCACCAGCGGCTCGCCATGGAAGTCCAGGTGCTGGGCCTGGAAGGCGACCACCGCCGCGCGCGTGGCCTCGTCGAAGTCGCCGCCCGCGCCCGGCGGGTAGCCCCACTGCGTGAGCAACTCCTGAAGCCGCTGGACCTCGGGCCCCGTGTCCCCCAGGCCCAACCTGCGCCCCATGCTTGCCGCCCCCTGGTGATGCCCGAACCCGCGCCGACGTCCTCCTCCATGGTGGGGACGGCACTCCGGGACGACTCCTGGCGGGGAGGACAGCGTCTCTGCCGGGCGCCCAACGCGTCCCCCTGTCCCCAGGGTGGCCCTGTCCCAGCCCCCGACTCCCGGTGAACATCCGGAGGACGCTGTCCGCCGCGATTCGGGACGGCGTGGGAGGGCATGACGGACGTGGCGGGGGGTGATCGCCACGGGCTTCACGGAGAAATCGGCAGGGGTCCGATATGCCTCCCAGCGCCGGACGTTTTCCCTCCCAGCGGGGCGAGTGCCCCTCGATGACGGGCGGCTGACGGGCCTCTGCCGGAGGGGTTCGCGGCTCCCCCGAGCGGAGGCGTGCAGATGTCCGAACTCTCGATGGAAGTGCGGGTGCAGGTCGCGAGGTTGCGGAATCTCATCATCGACGTAGCGCGCTGCGGGGCGCTGAACAGCCCCCTGGGTGCGCTGCCCCACACGGAGCTGGACCCCATGGAGGTCCAGGCGCTGTGGTGGCTGAAGGCGGAGAGCCTCCTGCCCGTGAATGTCCTGGCCGACCGTCTCGGCGGCATCGCGCTTCCCCGCCTCAGCCGCCTGCTGGACAGGCTCGAGGACGCGAAGCTCGTCCAGCGTGAGCGCTCGGTGCGGCATGACCGGCGGCGCGTGCGCGTGCGCCTCACCGACCAGGGCCGCGCGCTGGCGGAACAGGCGGACGCCGTGGTGCAGGAGCGCATGGCGAAGCTGCTGCTGCCGCTGGGCGGGGAACAGCGCAGCGAGCTGATGGACATGCTGGAGGGTTGGGTGCAGGCGATGGGCTGCTGGAACCGCGCCGAGGAGCAGGCCGCCGAGGAGGCCGAGGCCGCTGACAGCGCCGAGGTACCCGAGCCGAGGAGCAGCGCCGCGCGGCCCCTGCTCACGCACGATGAGGCTCCCGAAATCACCGCCAACGCGGCCTGACGGGACGGTCCATCTATAAGGATGCGTGTGGCGACAGCACCACGCCCGTTGCCCGACGGGCCGTGGTGGCTGCACGCCATATATAAGGATGCGCGCGGCTACAGCCGCACCTCCACCACGCCCGTCGTCTGACAGGCCTCCGCGGCTTCGCCCACCCACGGTGCACGCCCCTCTGTCTCCACTTCGAGGTGGAGCGATTCGGCCCGCACATGGCCCAGCCGCCAGCGTCCTTCCGCGTCCGTGTGGCCTCGCACCGGTGGCAGTGAGCCCAGGGCGCTGGCGCTGGTGACGAGTGCTCCATACACGGGCGCTCCCGCCGCCGTGACGCGCACCTCGCAGTGCCTCCCCGCCTCGTCCACGCGCACGGAGACGAAGCCCTCCGCCACCGCGCCGTCCAGCTCCGCCACGGTGCTGGCGTGGACCTCATACGGCGAGGCCGCGGCCAGCACACGGTAGGTCCCCGGCTGGAGCAGCGACACCGCCACGCCCTCCTCTTCGTCCTGGAAGAACTCCGCGGGGTGCGTGAGCCACCGTCCTTCCGCGTCCCGGCGCTGCAGCAGGTACACCGGATAGGGCCGCCGCGAGCGAGCCTGGAGCTGCCCCCGCGTGAAGCCATCCAGGCGCAGCACCAGCCAGCGGTACACCGGCACACGCCACGTCACCTCCGCCTCGGCCACCCCTGCCTCCGGCGTGAAGTCGAACTCCCGCAGGGCCGGAGCCACCGGACGTCCCGAGCGCGGCGCCACCACCTCCACGGTGAAGCGCGACGGCTTCCAGGACGGCAGCCCCGTCGCGGTGAAGCGCCCGTCCGGCTCCAGCGCGAGCGGCTCTCCCTCCGGCCCCAGGAGCTGCGCGCCGGGCGGGGGCTTCGTCGAGCCCTCCAGCCACACCCGCCCGCGCAGCGTCACCGTGCCGCCCAGGCCCTCGGGGAAGAGCGCCGCC
>JBKGHK010000021.1:0-33756 GCA_046520375.1 Pyxidicoccus sp. 3LFB2 | reverse complement strand
CACCGGTGGCACTGACGCAGGCACCCGCGATGCTGGCACTGGCGGTACCGACGCAGGCACCCGCGATGCTGGCACCGGTGGCACGGATGCGGGCACGGGCGGAACCGACGGGGGCACGGGCGGCACGACGCGGGGCTATGGCTTCGAGTCCAGCACGGAGCAGTGGACCTCGTCCGGCGCTCCGCTCAGGGCGGTGAGCACCTCCACGACCCGGGCCTATACAGGCACACGCTCCCTCGCGGTCCCCTTCAGCGGCACGGCGGGAACAGGCATGGCGGTGGTCACCAACGCGTCAGTCCCGCGCGGTGCGACCGTGAGCTTCCGCGTGTGGATTCCCTCGGGCAGCCGCATCACCGCCCTCCAGCCCTTTGCCCTCGAAGGCGCGGCCGGTGGCTGGCGCTACACGGGCCGTTGGACAGGCATTGCGAGCCTCCAGGCCAATGCCTGGAACACCGTCACGGTGACGCTGCCGTCCGTGAGCACGACACCGCTGTTCCAGCTCGGCGTGGAGTTCACCACCAGCGGGAGCTGGACGGGCACGGTCCACCTCGACGGCATCACCTGGTAGTCCCGCCGCCCCGCCCTCTTGTTCCAGAGGGGGCGGGGCCGGCATTCCCCAGACGTCCGGCGAGTGCCGCGCGGCTCAGCGCCTCGCGAGCACGTCGTAGAGGGCCGCGCACGTGGCGGCAATGGTCAGCCCGGCCAGCCAGCCGCCGGCCACGTCACTCAGCCAGTGCCGGTCCCCCGGGAGCTGGATGAGCCCGAACACCAACGGCACCGCCAGCGCCACCGGAGCCGCGACCTGGGGCGGCACCAGCCCCTCGCGCGACAGCACGTACGCCGCCGTGAGCGACAGCGCGGTGGGCTGCAGCGTGTGCCCGCTCGGGAAGCTGGGCTCTTCCGGGTCGTTCCGTCCGGGAGGCGGAGGCCGTGACGGGAGCCACGCCTCGGTGCCCTCAGCCACGGCCGCGCCGAGCACCGACGAGAGCGCCAGGGGCACCGCGGCGGCCAGTCCGCGCACCCGCCCCAGCAACGCCGACGCGGCGATGGACGCCGGCACCAGCACGTACCACTTGCCCGGCCTCCGCAGATACTTGTGCGCCTCCTGGACAGGCTTCTCGGTGTTGTCGAGCACCTGCTCGCGCGCGGTGGCATCCACGGGGTTGTCGGGACGGCGATGAACGACCCGGGCAAGCGCGGCGAAGGCGAGCCCGCTGCCCGTGGCGAGGACGGTCGGAATGAGGGGCATCGAACGTGTCATGGCAGCCCTCAAGATGAGCCTGCCCCTGGCCGAACGCATGCCTGCACCCAGGTTCAGGAACAGGACCAGGCCACCCATCCCGAGCGCCTGCCAGCTCGCTCCCTCTCCCAGGCTCAGCGCCTTCTCGCCGGACGCGAGCCCCCGGGAGTCTGCCGGTCCGCCGAGGCCTCCCGTCGACGCTCCTCCGCCACCTCCCGCGCCACGTCCACGAAGGCCCTCAAGGCGGGTGACACCTGGGCGCGGCTGGGGAAGTACAGGAAGAGCCCCGGCACCAGCCCGGCGAAAGGTTCGAGGACCACGCGCAGCGAGCCGCGCCGCAGCTCGGCCTCTAGCTGCGGCTCGAAGAGATACGCGAGTCCCAGCCCCGCCTCGGCCATCTCTCGAATCAGCGCCCCGTCATTGCTGACCACGGGCCCCTGCGTCGGGATGCGCCAGCTCTGCTTCCCGCGCTCCAGCTCCCAATGGTAGAGCCCGCCCGTCGTATTCGAGCGGATGCCGATGCAGTCGTGCGCCAGCAGGTCCTTCGGCTTCTGCGGAGTCCCCCTGCGTTCGAGGTACGCGGGAGACGCCACCACGACGAACCGGCATGCGTCGTACAGACGGACCTGCACCATGTCGCGCTCGATGGACTCCGTCAGCCGGATGCCGGCGTCGAACCCCTCCGCGACGATGTCCGCCAGGCGGTTCTCGACGGCGACCTCCACCTCCACCTTCGGATGCCGCGCAATCAGCCGAGGCAACACGGGCTTGATGATGAACGGCACGGCTATCGACGGCACCGACAGCCGGACCCTGCCCGTGACTTCCCCCGGCTGCGCCGAGGCCGTCTTCAGGGCCTCGAGGGCCTGGTCCACCCCCGGCCCGGCGTTCTCCAGCAGCCGGCGCCCTGCCTCCGTCAGCGCCACACTGCGTGAGGTGCGGATGAGCAGGGCGACGCCGAGGCGCTCCTCTAGCTGGCGGACCGACTGACTGAGCGCTGACGCAGAGAGGCCCAGCTCGACGGCCGCCGCCGTGAAGCTCCGTCGGCGAGCGACCGAGAGGAACGCATTCAGCGCATTCAGGGGGGTATTGGCCATCTTGAAGAATTCCTTAACGACCCATGCAAATCACACCACTTTCGGATGCGATGCTCCGGGTGCATATCAGGAGGCATTCAAAACGCCCCCAACGGAGAACACCATGCCTACCACCCACGCCTACGCCGCCCCCGCCGCTGGAAAGCCCCTGGCTCCCTTCTCGTTCGAGCAGCGCGAGCCGGGTCCCCATGACGTGCTCATCGACATCCTCTACTGCGGGGTCTGCCACTCCGACATCCACCAGGCCCGTGACGAGTGGGGCGGCGCCATCTTCCCCATGGTCCCCGGCCACGAAATCGTCGGCCGCGTCACCCGGGTCGGCCAGCACGTCAAGAAGCTCAAGGTGGGCGACATGGCGGGCGTGGGCTGCCTGGTGGACTCGTGCCGGGACTGCGACCCCTGCCGCCGGGACCTGGAGCAGTTCTGCGAGAAGGGCCCGGCCAACACCTACAACGGCACCGAGATGGACCGGAAGACGCCGACCTACGGCGGCTACGCGACGCGAATCGTCGTCGCCGAGCGCTTCGCGCTGAAGGTCCCCGAGGGCCTGGACCCCGCCGCCGCCGCGCCGCTGCTGTGCGCCGGCATCACCACCTACTCGCCGCTGCGCCAGTGGAACTGCAAGAAGGGGGACCGCGTGGGCGTCGTCGGCCTGGGCGGCCTGGGCCACATGGCGGTGAAGCTCGCCGCGTCCATGGGCGCCGAGGTGACGGTGCTGAGCACGTCGCGCTCGAAGGAGGCCGACGCGCGCCGGCTCGGCGCCCAGGGCTTCGCGGTGACGAAGGAGGAAGGCGCCTTCAAGAAGCTGGCGGGCCGCTTCGACCTCATCATCGACACCATCTCCGCCCCGCATGACTACAACCAGTACCTGGGCATGCTGCGGCCCCAGGGCACCATGGTGGTCGTCGGCGTGCCGCCGGAGGCGGTGCCCGTGCACGCGTTCTCGCTCATCGGCGGCAACAGGCGCCTGGCCGGGTCGATGATTGGCGGCCTCGCCGAGACACAGGAGATGCTCGACTACTGCGCCCAGCACAAGATCGTCTCCGACATCGAGGTCATCCCGATGCAGAACATCAACGAGGCCTACGAGCGCATGCTCAAGAGCGACGTGCGCTACCGCTTCGTCATCGACATGACGTCGCTCAAGGGTGCCGTCGCGCGCTGAGTCATTTCTTGAAAATGGGTCTTTCCTGACCTCTCAGAGAATGGTATCGGGGCCGCGCAATCCCGTTTTTACCTGAGAGAACGGTCAAAGCGGTGCGGGGCTTGATTGCCCCGCGCCGCCCACCCTGGAAGGAGACACCCTTGAAGACCCTGCGATTCTTTGCGTCCCTGGTGCTGGCAGGCGCGCTTTCCGCCTGCGGCGAAGGCGCCCCCACCGAGACGCCGGTGCCGGCCGAGCTGGCCTCCGCCGAGTCCGCGCTGGACTGCGCCGCCATGAGCGCGCCCCTGTATCACCGCATCAAGCCGAGCACGGGCGACAGCCTCTACACGCTCAATGCCAACGAGGCGGCCAACGCCGCCACGACGTACGGCTACACCGATGACCGGGGCGTGGCCTTCCGCGCCTCGAGCAGGACGGGCACGGGGCTGTCCCCCGTCTACCGCATCTACAGCCCGAGCCGCGCCGAGCACTTCTGGACCATCGACGCGACGGAGAAGCAGAACCTCGTCAGCACCGGCGGCTACACCACCGATGAGGGCATCGGGTTCTACGCCTCGACGACGGCGGACCCGTGCCTGGTGCCGGTGTACCGCTACTCCAACGCCACGCTGCGCAAGCACCGCTTCGCCATCACCGCCGCCGAGCGGAGCAGCCTGAGCGCCGCCGGGTGGGTCGACCAGGGCATCAAGTTCTACGCCGCCCCCAACGCCGTCGACACGAAGTTCTCCTTCGTCGTCATCCCGGACACGCAGAACGAGGTGGTCAGCAACTCCACCCTCATCGACCACCGCATGCAGTGGCTGGTCGACAACCGGGCCGCGCTGGACCTGCGCTTCGTGACGCAGACGGGCGACCTGATGAACTGGGACACGCCGGACCACATCCAGTACGAGCGCGCCAGCAACGCCTTCAGGAAGCTGGACGTCGCCGGCATTCCCTACGCGATTGCCATCGGCAACCATGACACCGCGGCCACCTGCCCCGGCGGCAGCGCGTGCCCGGGCAACGTGAATGCCAACCTGCGCAACACCACCACCTTCAACACCTACTTCCCGGTGTCGCGCTTCAAGGCGCTCGCGGGCGTGTACGAGACGGGCAAGTGCGACAACGCCTACCACACGTTCAGCGCCGGCGGCCTGAACTGGCTCGTGCTCAACGTGGAGCTGTGGGCCCGCACGGGCGCGGTGGCCTGGGTGAAGAGCGTCATCGAGGCGCATCCGCGCCACAACGTCATCGTCATCACCCACTCGCACCAGACCAGCAGCGGCGGCATCGAGCAGAGCAACGGCGGCTACGGCAACAACAGCCCCCAGTACGTGTTCGACAACGCGCTCAAGCTGTACCCCAACGTGCGGTTCATCTTCTCCGGCCACGTGGGCAGCCACGCCTACCGTGAGACGACCGGCACGCAGGGCAACAAGATCTACCAGATCCTCACCACGTACCATGACGCCTCGTCGAACCCGACGCGCATCATCGAGGTGGACACGGCCGCCAACACCTTCTCCACGCGCGTGTACCTGCCCTACACGAACGTCGAGAAGACGGACGGCTCGAAGTTCACCGTCAGCAACGTGTCCTGGGTCCGCTGACGCTCCGCCCGCGGGCGGGCCGTGCAACTGACGCGTGAAGTGCCGTAGGGTGCGCCCGCCGTGGCACCCTACCCTTCCGCTTCCGCCCCCGTGTCCCAGGACCGCGTGCGCGCCATCGACTGGCTGCGCGGCATCGCGGTGCTGTTCATGATTCAGACTCACGCGCTCGCCCTGCTCACGCCGGAGCTGCGCAAGAGCGTGTGGGTGGGCCGCCTGCTCAAGGTGGACGGGCTGGTGGCCCCCGCGTTCATCTTCTCCGCGGGCTTCGCGACGGCGCTGCTGATGGTGCGCAGCGCGGCGGGCGGCGTCCTGCGCGAGCGCGTGGGCCGCAACCTGCGCCGCATCGGCGAGGTGCTCGCCGTGGCCACCCTGGTCAACTGGGCGTGGTTCCCCCTGCTCCGCGAGCCGGTGTGGATTCTCCGCATGGACATCCTCCAGTGCGTGGGCGTGTGCCTGCTCCTCGTGCTGCCGGTGGCCGCCCTGCTGGCCTCGCGCCCGCGCGTGCTGGCGGGGGTGACGTTCCTCCTGGCGATGGCCGTCTTCGCCGTGGCCCCGCTGGGCGAGCGGGTGCAGGGGCCGTGGGCCACGCTGACGAACAAGTCCTCCTTCGCGCCCTTCCCGCTGCTGCCCTGGCTGGGCTTCGCGTGGCTCGGGGCCTTCTCGGGGACGGTGGCCGGCGCGTGGGGCCGGGCGGGCTGGCGCGGGCCCTGGGCGTGCTGATGGCCCTGGGCTTCGCGGGGATGATGGCCGGGGACTTCCTCTACGGGCTGTACCCGCCGCACCGCTTCTTCGTCGCCAACCCGTCCAACTCGGCGGTGCGCTTTGCCTGGGTGTGCACCGTGCTGCTCGGGCTGCTGTGGCTGGAGGGCCGGGTGCCCGCGGGCGCGAAGGCGTCACGGACGCGGCGCTTCATCGAGGTGTTCGGCACCTCGTCGCTCTCCGCGTACTTCTTCCACGAGATGCTGCTGTTCTACCGCGTGGGGGGCGTCTTCTCGTTTCAACGCTTCTGGGGAGACCGCAGCGGCTGGCTGGGGTTCTGGCTGCTGCTCGCCGCGCTCATCGTCCTCACCTTCCTGCTCTGCATCGCCACGGACCGGGTGGAGCGCGTGGTGCGCCCCGCGCTCGGGAGGCTGGTGGCGCGGGTGCGGCGCGGCTCGACGCCGCACTCCGGAGCCCCCACCGCCCGGCCCTGACGCGCCAACGCAGGGCCCAGGACAGCTTCTGCTGTCAGTGAGGTGCGCCTAGCGGGAGGGCCCGGTGCCGCGTGGACCGGGCCTCTCTTACCGGAACGGCGGGCTCCTCAGTGCCCGCCAGCGGACAGTTGGTCGAACGCGGCGATGACCTCCGGCGGGGCCTGCACCAGCTCGATGAGCACGCCCTCTCCGCTGAAGGGGAACTGGTCGTTGCCCTTGGGGTGCACGAAGCAGATGTCGAAGCCGGCGGCGCCCTTGCGGATGCCCCCGGGGGCGAAGCGCAGGCCCTGGGACTCCAGCCACTTCACGGCCCCGGGGAGGTCGTCCACCCACAGGCCCACATGGTTGAGCGGCGTCTCGTGGACCCGGGGCTTGCCCTCGGGGTTGATGGGCTGCATCAGGTCCACCTCGACCTTGAAGGGCCCCGCGCCCGCGACGACGATGTCCTCGTCCACGTTCTCACGCTCGCTGCGGTAGGTGCCGTGGGGCGTCAGCCCCAACAGGTCCACCCAGAGCTTGCGCAACGGGCCCTTGTCGGCCCCACCGATGGCGATCTGCTGCACTCCGAGGATGCGAAATGGCCTGGCGGTCTGCATGGGCCGGCACCCTGCCAAACAGCCCCGGCCCAGACAAGGACACCGGCGCGCCGCCACGGGCGGGGGAGGGAAAAATTCACGGGATTAGACCCTTCTTCGCGGGTCATGCGTTTCGAGGCGGCGACCTACTTGTCGTCCCTTGGAGACCGCATGACGCCGACCTCGCTGAAGCGCCGCCTGTCCGTGTGGGGAAGTGCCCTTCTCGTCACCTGCATGCTGCCTGGCTGCACGCGCAGCATGACCCCTCAGGCGAGCGCCGATCAGAGCGTCACCCTTCGCCCCACCTCCCAGCAGGCCCAGGGCACGTCGGAGTCACAGCCCGCCGAAGCCCCCGCGACCGAGGCCGC
The DNA here is from genome assembly GCA_046520375.1 of Pyxidicoccus sp. 3LFB2. GTDB lineage: Bacteria > Myxococcota > Myxococcia > Myxococcales > Myxococcaceae > Myxococcus. The sequence continues at coordinate 26,526 of JBKGHK010000021.1, read as the reverse complement.
CGAGTACGAGTCCGCGGACGATGCCGCCCGGGTTGACGGGCGCGCAGCCTCCGCCGCCAAGGAAGAGGCCCGGGTCGCACACGCCCCTGCCCCCGCGAGCCCCATGCCCACGGCGTCTGCCGGGATGGTCATGGCGGAGCCCCGGATGGCCCCCCCGCCCCCTCCCGTCCGTGCCAGCCCGGAGATGAAGCGCCGCGGCGAGGCCCCGGCGAAGGGCTTGTCGGCCCAGCCGCTCATGGACAAGCAGGCGCCGAAGGACGACATGGACGCGGCCGACACTGCCTCCGCCGAGCGCGGCAACAGCTTCGAGGCGTGGAAGCCCAACCTCTTCATCGACACGGTGAAGGACCCGCTGTCCACCTTCGCGGCGGACGTGGACACCGCGTCGTACACGGTGGCGCGCCGCTACCTCGTCCAGGGCGCCCTGCCGCCTGCCTCCGCCGTGCGCGTGGAGGAGTTCGTCAACTACTTCAAGTACCGCTACGCGGCCCCGGAGAAGGGCGCCTTCACCGTGCATCTGGAGGGCGCGCCCTCCCCCTTCGACTCCAAGCGCCACTTCGTGCGCGTGGGCGTGCAGGGCAAGGTCCTCTCGCGCTCGCAGCGCAAGCCCGCGCACCTGGTCTTCCTGGTGGACACCAGCGGCTCGATGAACTCGCAGGACCGGCTGCCGCTCGCGAAGGAAGCCATCAAGGTCGCCGTCAAGAACCTCAACGAGAACGACACCGTCGCCATCGTCACCTACGCGGGCTCCACGCGTGACGTGCTGCCGCCCACGCCGGCCACCGACGTGAAGCGCATCCATGACGCGCTCGACTCGCTCCAGTCGGGTGGAGGCACCGCGATGGGCTCGGGCATGGAGCTGGCCTACAAGCACGCGGTGAAGAAGGCCTCGGGCAACGTGGTGTCCCGCGTCGTGGTCCTCACCGACGGCGACACCAACATCGGCCCGAACCTGGGCGCCGAGGGCATGCTGAAGAGCATCCACAAGTACGTGTCCGAGGGCGTCACCCTCACCACGGTGGGCTTCGGCATGGGCAACTACCGCGATGACCTGATGGAGAAGCTCGCGGACAAGGGCAACGGCAACTGCTTCTACGTGGACAGCTACAAGGAAGCGAAGAAGGTCTTCGAGACGCAGCTCACCGGCACGCTGGAGGTCATCGCCAAGGACGTGAAGCTCCAGGTGGAGTTCAACCCCGCCGCCGTCCGCCGCTACCGCCTGCTCGGGTATGAGAACCGCGACGTCGCGGACAATGACTTCCGCAACGACAAGGTGGACGCGGGCGAGATTGGCGCCGGCCACAACGTCACCGCCGTGTACGAGGTGGAGCTGACGGGTGACGCGAAGGAGGCCCTGGCCACCGTGCGCGTGCGCGCCAAGGCGCCCAATGGCACCGAGGCCGCCGAGCAGGCCTTCCCCTTCGAGCGCTCGCTGCTGCGCCCGTCGCTGGAGGCCGCGTCGCCCGACTTCCGCTTCGCCGTGGCGGTGGCTTCGACCGCGGACATCCTCCGCGGCAACCCGGCCGCCGAGAGCTGGAGCCTCGCCACGGCGCAGAAGCTCGCCGAGGGCGCCGCCGCCGGTGACGCCGACCGCAACGAGTTCGTCCGGCTCGTCACCCAGGCCCGAGCGCTGATGGGCGCGTCCGCCCGGGGGCACTGAGGCACGGCGTTCCGGGCACGGGCGGGCGGGTGCGGAGGCTACACCTCCGTGAACTTCACCCCCGTGGCCTTCACTCGTTCCAGGGCGGTCTTGATCTCCTCCGAGACGATGAAGGCCCCCGTCCAACCCTCGGGCCTGAGCACCTTGGCGTTCCCGACTCTTGTCTTGTCGATGCGCAAATCCCGCACGGAAGCGTAGTGCCCCACCTTCTCGGGCACTCCGTCCTCATGCGTCCACAGCTGAATGCGAGAGGCCTTCTCGTCGATGCAGCGAATGAGTCGGGTTGCTACCAGCACCGAGTACTGGTCCGGGTAGCCCTCGATGTCCACGGGGATGAGTTGCACGTCTCCAGGAGCCAGCTCCGTGAAGAGAGCCGCCACCTTGACGTGGACGACCGGGATGCGCAGCCCCGCCTCCGTGAAATCCAACGGTCGGCCTGGCTCTTCAATGGGGATTTTCAGTCGCCCCATCACCTGGACGGGCGCGCCCTGCCTGAATCGGTCGGGGTCACGCACCTCGCGGCCCTTGTTGTCGGAGGGCGTATCCAGGTGCCAGCGTCCGGGGACCTGGACATCGTCGTGCAATTCGAAGAAGCGCCGAGACATGGGTGAAAATCTAGGGTGTTGCGCCTCGGGTGACGAGCAGGTTCAGCTCCGAGTCGCGCGTGGTGATTTCCCTGGCCAGTCGTCTGAGTGCTGATTGCAGGGACGCACGGCATGCTGTGACTGTTCGGCAGTGGGCTGTCGCGGCATCCAGCTCCGCGAAGACCAGCTCGTGATACCGCTGGGGGTGAGGCCCCTTGTGGCCCTCGACTGGCACGATGTTCTCAGGGTCCTTCAGTTCCATCCCTGCCTTCTTGAAGATCTTCCTGAACCTCGGCGTCCAGGGACCACCTCGCGCGGTGGAGACACTGTTCTTGTCCGTGGCCATGTGGTGCTCGCGGGCGCTGCGCCCCCGCGTGCCCCTGGCCGCCATGGCGACAGCGGTGGGAGCCAGCGCGACGGTAAAGCCCTCGGCGGCCATGGCCACCGACTGCACGCCTCCCATGGCCACATACTGGTAGCCCGCCTGCGTCTCCACGGCGACGGCCGCCTGCGCGGAGCCCGGCAGCCTCGAAGCCTTCGCCGCCAGGCCAGCCGTATTCCCGATGGCCGCCGTGGCCAGCATGACGAAGATGCGCGCCGCGTTCTCTCCGAGGACTTCGCCGTATGCCTCACCGGCCTCGCTGAGCTGCTCGAAGCTGGTGGCCCGGTCCACCTGGCGCACCAGCGCTACCCACCCCTCCAGCAGGCGCCAGACCGTGTCCACGCCCAGGTAGGCGATGGCCGTAGCCGTCAGCAGTGCCGCCAGGCCCTTGGACACCGGTTCCGGTAGGGCCCAGAGCAGCAGGTACATGCTGACGGAGGCCGTCACCGTCGCCAGCAGCGCTTGCGGGTCCGCCATGTCCTTCAGTGCCTCGGAGGTCTCGTCCCAGACCGAGTCCATGGCAATGGCCATGGCCAGCGAGTACTTGCCGTCGCTGGCCAGCAGCGGGCCTTCGGCCAGCAGGCGCAGGCAGTCGCCAGGCTGCGACTTGCGCTCGCACCAGCGGCCATAGGCGCGCGTGAGCGTGTCATCCGCGTACGCCTCCAGCAGGCGCAGGCCCTCGGGAGCGTCCTCTTTGCTCTGGGGGATGAGCGAGGGACCATGGCCCTCGTACCAGTACACGACGCCTCTTTGAGGGACTCCAAAGAGCTGGCGGGCCTCGCGCAGGGGATTGGCGAAGGGCCGCACGTCCCGGGCGAGCGCCACCACGGCCTCTTCGAACTCGTCCTCGTCCAACTCCACGGGCCCTGCGTCCTCCACAAACGGCGTATGGCGCACGGCAGGCCCTTCCCCCGTATCCAGGCGCACGGCTCGCGTGATTGAACAGCCCGTGACGGCAAGCGCCAGCACCAGCCAGATGACTGCATGCGCTCTCATCCCTGTCCTCCGGTTCCGGGCTCAGTCCCACGAAACCAGGCCAGGAATACCAGCGGAATCTGACAAGACACGGAGAGACCGGGTCCTGGGTCTCCGGCAGGCGCTGAAACCACGCGGGCATGCACACTGCTTGTTGGCACCGCCGACCGGTTTCGCTCCGACCAGCTCACCGCGCAGGGCTGCGCCTGGCTCAGCAGTCTTGATAATCGGGCGGCTTTGCGTTCTACAACCCCGGTGCCCCCGTTGCAGAACCCCTGGGCCGAGCGCGTTGCCCTGGTCCGCCGGTATCACGACATGGAGTCCCGTCTCACGGCCCCCGTCAGCGAGCGGATGCTCGACCTGGCCCTGCTTCGGCCCGGCATGAGGGTGCTCGACGTGGCATCCGGCATGGGCGAGCCATCCCTGCGCGCGGCGCAACGCGTAGGCCCCTCCGGCTTCGTGCTGGGCACGGACCTGGTCGACGGCATGCTGGAGGTCGCGCGGGAGCAGGCACGCGCTCTGGCCCTCTCGAACATCGAGTTCCGTGCCGGCGATGCGGAGACGCTCGAGCTGCCGGAGCAGTCCTTCGATGTGGCCACCATCCGCTGGGCGCTGATGTACATGCCACGGCCCGAGCGCGCGCTCGAGCGGATATGGCGAGCGCTTCGCCCCTCCGGGCTCCTGGTGTGCGCATGTTGGGCAGGGCCCGAGCAGGTCGAGTACGCGTCGCTGCCGCGCCGGACCCTGGCCCGCTTCCGTGCGCTTCCCCCCATCGAGCCCGATGCGCCGGGCGTGTTCCGCTTCTCCGACCCGGAGCAACTGCGCGTGGTGTTGATGCGCAGCGGGTTTGCCATGGCCCACGTCGAGGCGATGCGCGTCCCCGTAATGGAAGCCGAGGATGGCGCGGGAGTCATGCGCTGGATTCGCGAGTTCGCGGGCTCCCTGGCGAGGCTCGCGGCGGAGCTGCCGCCGGAGGTTCAGCGGGCGTGGGGGATGGAGGTGGCTCGCGAGTGCGAGCAGCATCGAACGGGCGACAAGGTCTTGCTCGGCGGAGTGACTTGGCTCGTCGTCGCGAGGAAGACGGTGCCCGGACCTTCAGGAGTGGACTGACGCCCCGGAGGTCGGAGCGCTGCCGCCTTCAATCTCGTTGGGTCCAGTCACCGGGGTTGGACGACCCCAGGAGTTCGGGGTGCGGCAGGGCCTCTGCACCGGCCGGGAGCGCACGTCGGGCGCTGGAGCCGCTGGCTATTGACCGGCGTCTCTATCCGCAGGGCCCGAGGTGGCAGGGCGTGGTTTGGTTACGACGGGGAGGTAGCACGAGCCCCTGTATTCAAAGCCGGTCCACTCATCACAGTCCTTCACGTCCACGGCCACCTTCGTCCAGCAACCACCGTTGATGGCGACCTGCAACTTGCCGCGACAGCGGACGTTGGCGTCCGGGCGCCACTGCCCTGGGAGGGGTTTCGGTGGCAGGTCCACCGCGATGGAGGACCACACGGAGGGGGCTTGCTCGGGCGCCACCAGAGCCGTCAGTACCGAGTCCCCGACGGCCACGGTGCCGGCACCCTTGGACTCTTCCTGCTCCGCAACATGGGACGCTGCTGGCTCTTCGGAGTGCCCCACGCTCCGCAGCCCATCGGCGCTCATCACCAGTGCGCCTGCGAGGCCGGCGGCCGCGAACCAGGGCCACTTCGTCATGAGAGGAAGAGGGCGCACCGTGACGCGCTGGTGGAACGGAAAGAGGCCCGCGGACTGCGGCCCTTCTGGAGTCCGCGTCCTCGCGGGCCGTGCCCTTGGTTCTCTCGGCTGCGTACCGGTCGGGGAGGTAGTTCATGTAGAGGTGGCGGTCACCACTGGCGGCCAGCAGGTACTGGGTGATGCGCTCGGCCAGCAGCGCCGCGTCGTCCAGGTCCTAGCGCCCGGCCTTCCGGATCTGTTCCAGGTGCTTGATGATGGCACCTGCCTTCTCGGGAAAGACGTAGGACGTGCGGAGGGCAACGGCGACCTCTGTCAGGGCCGCGTCGCGCTCGGAGGGCGTCAGCGTGCGTGGCGCGGCACGCTCGATCATGGACACAACCTACCCCAGCGCGGGCGGGATGTCCGCGATGAGAAGCAGTGTCAGCAGTGCGGCGGTCAGGTCTCTACGGGTCATCAGCAGCATCCTGGAGTGAGAGTCTGCGCACTCGAGCCGTATGGGGCCCCGACGTAGGAGTTGGTTCAAGACTGGAGCTCCGTCATCACGCTCACCTTTTGGGATGTACCGTCATGGCTGCGGCGCGCGAAGGAGGGCCGGCCCTTCCCTCCGACAGGCTCTCGCAGTCGCGCCGTCGACCTGAACGCTGAGGAATTGCAGCAAAGCGCGCAGGAGCCGTGCGCCAACGCGCCGCATTCAGTTTGTATAAGCGCTTTTCTATCTACGCAAGTGACTCCAGTCAGGCTCCATTTCATGAGCCTGTGAAGTGTGTGCCTAGTCGTTCTGGAGGCGGCCTGAGTCGAAGCCGCACGGATTGTCGCTGCGACAGGCCCTGACGAAAGCCGCGCCAGGTGCACGACCTGGCGCGGCTGGGCGAGTCCAGCAGCCTGCATTGAAAAGCCAAGGCCGCACAGGCTCCAGCAGCACCCAAGGTTAGCTCAGTCTCCTTCGACCAGGTGCCGTACGTTGATCGTAGGCTCTCCTACCTTGGACAGGGGAAACCGGGTGCCAATCTGACGCTGGCCGGGAACATGGATCTCGACCGTCAGCTCCTTGTCGAGGACTTCGGAGGGATGAACCAGGAAGTCGATGGGGACCTTGGCTTCCTTGCTGCAATTGGGGCAGATAAGCGGGTCGGTTGGCTGGAAAAATGCCTGCCGCGCCACTTCTTTTCCGTTGGCAAGCAGGTGGACAACGAAGGTCCCAGGGATCCGGGAGCGATCAATATCCTTGACCCGAATCGACAGCGGAGTGGCGCCGTCAATCCGGAAACGCCTCTTCGCGGAGACGTTTCCTGTCTTGTTGTGGAATGCCATGGCAGGGCTCCCCTTGCGCGGTGGCGCATAATCGACCTCTGTGAAGACAATAGCGTCTGCGGAGTTGCCGCTGAACGGCGGCAGCACGCCCAGAGCGGGAATATCGAGCCACGCTGTTGAAGTCTGGCAGGTTGACTTGAATCCGGCGAGCGTCGTTGCATCAACGCCGCGCTGCCACTCGAGCCAGATTCGATCGAGATCGCAATGGAAGAACCAAAAGACCGGATCGAAAGCGGAGATGTCCTGATTCTCCATCGTGGTGCCGCAGGACACGTGCCCATTGTCGTGGGCCCCCCAGAAGATGCGATTGAACTGCTCCCACACGGGCTGGCTCAGTGCGTTGGTAATCTGGTCCGGAATCTTGAAACTGGCGACGTTTTCCGCGATCTGCTCCGGCGTATAACGACTGGTGACGAGCGGATCGTAGTCATGGCCGATCGGCGCCTGAAGCGCGTAACTGCCAAAGGGTTCCTCGTAGAGCACAGGCGGAATGGGGGTCGTTACATCCCAGTAGGGCAGCGTCACATCAGCGCAGTCGGGAACCGATCGCAATGCATCCTCGAAGCGCTTGAGGTGGAAGCGGTGCCAGGCAAGAAAACGGTTCTCGTGATGGAGGCAGTGGAACAACGGGTTTTGATCAATGGCCGGGAACCAGTGAACCCCTGCAATGGCATAGTAACTGTCGGGCATTGCTGGATCGCGCGCCATGATGCCAGCAAACGCCTTCTTGAGCTTGGCAATCTCGTCCGGCCCCAGAGTGCTCACCTCTTTGCGCAGCCTCGGCGCCAGTTGACGAGCGGCGAGCTTCAACCGTGATACCGCAGGGGCTGACGGGGTGCCCAGCGGGTAACTGTCGGTGATCCAATTGAGAAAGGTCTGGACCCGGTTCTGGCTCCACTTTGGGGCGGGGTCCGGTGGCATGCTACCTGCCTGGGTCTGTGAGTAGATCGAGACCGCATTGTCAACCACGCCCTTGTAGGTGCCAAGATCGATGCCCTTTCTGGCCATGTGATCGACGTCGGTCTCGGTAAAGAAACTTCGAATCTGCCCGTACCAGGTCGGATGCTGCACCAAAGGGTCTGCGTCTGTATTCGCCATGTGATCTACCTCCCACCAAGAAGGTGCGTAAAAGAAACACTGCACGGAATAGAAGAATGTCTCGAAAGGCTTCACGCTGCCCGGCGAAAGACTACGGAGAACGTGGAACTCCAGATCGAAGCCGCCGCGAGCAGAGACGCCCCGACGTACAAGGCAGAAGGAGTAGCGAAGAGGAATTTCCCCAGCAGCATGGTGCTTGCCCCGAGCGCTCCTAACAATAGCGGACCATAGCTGCGCCGCCGACGGGCCGGGAAGGCCAGTGCGGCCAGTGTGACGAGCAGCGCGGCTGCGGTTAGTGGAAGCCCCCAGATGGCTGCCAGCCAGGAACTGCTCCCCAATGAGGCCAGGACCCCTCCATAAGCCGCCAGGCACATGGGACATTTTGGAAGAACGGCGATGCCTAGCGATGGCAAGAGCGACAGCCAGGACCCATGGGCCCGCCCAACGCCCACCTGCGATGGCATCGGCTTCGCGACAGGCGCTTCAGGCGGATTCACCAATGACATCGGTCCTCCTCAAGAATGACTCATTAGAGTACGCGCCCGGATACCGGGGCCTACGCTGCGGGCAGCACCTTGAAGTCGAACAGCATCTAGCCTGGGGATAAGGGAAACCCACTATCACCCGCGTGTCGTCACTGACCCCATTGTCGATTCTCCCCTGTCGACCTGTCCTCGCCTTCATTGACCGGTCGTCCCCCTCCACACTATACACATGGTCGACCAGCAATCATTTGAGATTCTGTCAAAGAATGAGGGAAGCAGGGATGCTCTTTGGCTGAAGAGTCGCTGAGCGAGTCCTTCTCAAAGAAGACAGTCCCTCACTGGAGAGTCAATGAGAGCATCCCTACACCGACTAATGCTGCTGGCCTTATGAGGAGATCATGCCCCGGTGCGGGAGGTCGACCCCGCACCGGAGTTTTTCAGCAGCCTGCTAGTGGTGAGCGCTGGGCGACCAATTGCGCAAACAATTGCACTGTTGGTGTGTATTTAGTTACGTTGCGTGAGACCGGAGGTGTTCCGGTGGCAGCCGAGGAGGTCTGACGTGCTATCGCATGGACTTCACAGAGAGGGCCGGTCCTCATGAGCGATCCGGCGCCGAGGCTGGACTTCAGCCTCGTCAGCGTGACGGGCGACGGCATTCCGACGAAGGTCGACGATTCCTACCGGCTGATGCTCGACCAAGCGGTCGCGGGCGGCGAGGGCACGTCGGGCTACCTCAACCGGATGCTCCAGTTCGCGCAGTTCTCTTCGTACCTGCAGCAGACCGGGCCAGCGGCGTTCACGCAGGCCGACGGCCCGGCCGGCACCTTTCAGGCGAGCGCGACCGACGGCACGACGACCATGAACGTCGGCGTCCAACTCAACGACGGCCTTGCCGAGTCCGACTACCACGGCATACCGGTGCGCGGCGTCGCCACCGTCCGGATGTCGGTGCCCGAGCCACGCGAGATCACCAAGATCGTCAACTTCGGGATCGGCTTGGCGGAGATCCCGCCGGGCCTCGCCATCACCGACACGCTGATCCAGTCGCTGTTCAAGCCGCTCCTGCAGCAGTTGACGCAGTACGTGCAGACGACGATCCGGCAGTGGCTCGAGGCCGACGCGGGCGAGAGCATCGACGAGTTGGGCGACGCGCTGGCCAACACGACCGAGGAGGTTGCCGAGACCGTCGGCGAAGAGACGGCCGAGGCCTTGGTCGAAGAGACCGTCGTCGCCGAGGTCGCGGTCGACCTCACCGCCGTCTGCCCCGCCTTCGCCGGCCTCGCGCTGCTGGTCGCGGCTCCGCTCATCATCGAGGCACTCGAGAAGGACTTTCAGCTCTTCGTCGAGATCGACAACCTGACGACGCACGACTTCAACTGGGCCATCGAGTACCAGTACAACAACGGCACGACCGCCCAGCCCAAGGCGACGGTAATCCCGAAGATGGGTTTCGCCACCGACGCCTGGGGCGACCAGACGACAGTCAACGTCGCCTACCAAGCAAACTTCTCCTCGACCAACAAGAGCGGGTTCGAGGGCACGGGGTTCGCGCTGCGGCTCTCTGCCACCGACGTCGACGACCAAGACATCGCGGCGGTGATCTCGATCCCGTGGATCGAGGACAACGCGCTGTGGCTCGGCGACGCCACACCGGGCATGGACTGGGAAGCCGCGTTCGACGACAACCCCGTCTCGCAGATGAGCGTCGACCACGGCAACCGCCGCTTCTACACGACGCTCGCCATCGACAGCCTCTCGGGCAACCAAGACGTCTACCACTGCGTCCTGCGAATCGAGCCGCTGTGACCCACCCACCAACCCACCAACCCGGCAAACCAGGAGGTACGACAGTGACGCAGCCGAACACGCTCCCGAGCGAGCTGACCCTGACGGTCAAGCCGCTCGGCGACGGATACGCGACGCTGGTCGACAGCTTCTTCACATCGGCGATCACTGCGTCGGAGGCCGGCGGCGACGCGACGCAGGCCTACTTCGACGCGCTCAACCAGACCGCCGACTTCTGGACGTTCGTCGCCGAGACGCCGAACGCGTTCTCCCCCGGCACCGACCCCGAGGGCCGGCCGGTGATCATGGCCAGCAGCGGCAACGTCGACATGCGCGCCGGGGTGGTCGCGTCCAGCGATCCCACGCTCGCCGGTGTGCTCGCGATCAACACCCGCAACACGACCACGAGCGTGTCGCAGACCATCATATTTGGTCTCACCACGGACGCCACCTTGGGCGCAGACGGCCTCGCGCTGCTCACTCCGGCTATCTACGAAAGCGTCGAGGCAGTCATCGGCGGCCTCGCGCAGGCGCTCGCCGATAGCGCCCGGGTCGAGGGCGCCGACATCGACCCGTCGACGGTGACGGCCAAGGTGCTGGCCGACGTGTCGTCGATGGCGATCCGCGCCGCCGGCAACACGCTCCTGCACATTGACTGGCTGGCCGTAACGTGGTCGGCGGAGATCGTCGCCAAGCTCGCGGGGCTCAGCGTGCTGGTCGCGATCCCGCTGATCATCGAGTTCGCCGGCCACGCGATGTCTCACTCGCTGGTCATCCAGAATCTGACGGACGCCCAGCTCACCTGCTCGACCACGCTGCTGCACGGTTCCTTTGCCGTCCAGCCGTCCTCGTCATTGGTGCCTGCGGAGACGGCTCAGCTCGACCCGCTCGACCCGTCACAGACTGCACTGGTCGCGTTCGCCCAGAGCCTGCAGACCGCGTCCAGCGAATTCGGCCGCATCGGCTTCGTTACCGATATCGCTGCAGGGAACGGCGACACGGCGCAACTCGTCGTCTCGATCCCGTGGGCGGGCGGCAACACGATCTGGGCGGGACCGTCCGCCGGCTCCGCGGACGCCGCGTGGTCTGCGCACGCCGACCCCCCGAGCACCACGACCAGCACGAGCGCCACCTTCGGCGCCTACACCATCACGCTCTCGATCAACCAGCTCAGCGGCAAGGTCTACGGCGCGTACTTCTACTGCTCGACCGCCGTGATCGCCCCGGCCTAGCGCCGGACTACCCACCCACGCTCAACGAAAGGCTGACACCCATGGCTGACCCGTCGCCGTCGAACACGGTGAAGATCTCGCTGACCCCGCTGACCCCCGGCGGCAGCACCCCGCCAAACATCCATGACGACAACTTCGTGGCGGCGATCAACAGCGCCAAGGCGGGAGGGAGCGCGACCCAGTCGTACTTCGACTCGACCAACCAGACCGCCGACTACTGGACCTGGCTGACCAACACCGTCAACGCTCAAGAGGACCCGTGGGCGCCGGGCACGGACCCGGACGGCAACCCGATCCAGATGTCGTCGAACGGCAACCTCGACGTCCGCATGGGCGCCTTCTACAGAGACCCGAACGGCGGGTCCACCACCTCCGACGCGGCGGCGCCTGCGGCGGGGGCGGCGGGCGACACGCCGGCGCCGACCGTCGGCATCGCGACGATCCAGACGCACAACACGACGACGGCGGTCTCCAGCGACATCTCCTTCGGACTGTCGTTGGCCGGCATACCGGCGGGGATCGTCCTCAGCAAGGCGCTGTTCGGCGACCTCATCCAGCCGATCTACGCGAACCTCAAGACCGCGGTCAACGGGATGGCCGAGGCATTCAAGAAGGCGGCGGAGGTCGACGACCCGGACATTGATCCGGAGGAGGAGGCCGAGGACCCGCTGGACGAGGCGAGCGGGGAGGCCGAGGACGTCGGCGGTGAGCTCGCAGAGGAGGGCGCCAAGTACGTGGCGATTGACTGGGGCTCGGTCGGGCTCGAGGCGGCGGGCATGGGCGCACTCGTGGCGATCCCAATGATCGTCGGCTTCCTCGGGCACAAGATGGTCAACAGCCTTGTCGTCCACAACCTCACCGATCACGACTTCACTTGGCAGATGACGAACCAGTTCCACGGCCAGTCGACCGTGCTGCCGGATCCCAAGACGGCCAACAAGATCCCCAAGATGGACTACAACGTAGACTCATGGGGCGACAAGACGACGGTTAAGGTCGCGTACCAGGCGATGTACCAGTTCACCAACTCCACCGACCTGGGCTCGATCGGCTGGCTGCTCACGCTCACGCCGGACGACGGCTCGACGGCGACCGACATCATGGCCGACATTCCGTGGGCGACCGACAACACGATCGCGGTCGGCGAGAAGGGCTCGATCACAGTCCCGCCCGAGCAGTCGGACGGCCAGCTCACCAAGACCGCCAAGGTCGGCGAATTCAACGTCACGATCGCCATCACGGCGCTCAGTGGCGAGACGGGGGGCGCGTACTTCTACGGCGTCATCGTGACCATCGAGCCGGCCTGAGCGGCGGAGAATGGATCAATCATGGGAATCGGCGCATACATGACGGTGACCAACAATCGCTCCACCCCGATCAGGCTGTTCGTCACCGATGTCGAGTGCATGTACGACAACGGCGACGACGGTTCGAACCTGTCGACGTTCAACAACGCGGTCGTCGGGGCCAACGCGTCCCTGCCGACCTCTGGTAGCCAGTACATCGAGGCCAAGAACAGCGGCGGGTGCTGGGGCGCGGACTCCACCTTCACCCTGAAGATCGTCGACGACAACGACAAAGCCGACATCGGCTCCGTCGGCTTCACCGAGAACAACGAGAACTATGACACCTCGAGCAACACCAACAAGGACGTGATCGACGTCTACATCAACAACAGCGGCGCCCAGGCCCGCATCACCGTGACCATCGAGGCCACCTGAGGAGTGACTGCAGAGGGGTCGCGGGTCGCTGCCACTACTGAAGGCACAGCCTTCCGGCTGCTGGACGAGCGGTCGCCGCGGCCACCCGGGTCGCCGATGCTGACCGCCCCAGCGCGATCGAACGACGTACCAGGGCGGCCGCGACGATCCCTTCCTGCCGCAGCCCCCCTCCTGGGCACAATCTATGTGCCGATGGGCACGCACGACTGCGCCATAGGCTACATCGCGGCTTTCTTGCTCCTTTAATGGCCCGGCTTATTATGTCTTTTGGTTAGGACAAAAGCGGACAACCCGTCCAAAAAGTCGATCAAGGTCGTGGCCGTCTCGGCCGGTCGCTCCTCGGCGACGAAGCGACGCTGTCCTTTCCGCACCGGGTCCGGTGGGTGCTGCTCAAGGACGTGGGACTGCTCTCGGAGGTCCTCACCGTCTTCCTGCGCGCGGTGTTTGCCCTGCAGCGTCGAAGGGCACGGCGGCAGGGTCTGCGCAGCGGGCAGGCCGGGGCCGTGTCGTTCATTCAGTTCTTCGGCTCCTATGCTCCTCACTGCTCGGGCGGCCCCAGTCAGCGGCCCTCCACGACACCTCCGCTCCTGCCCTCAGCCTCAACATGGCCTCTATCCTGCCTATACGCTCCGGTTTGGTCCTTTTTTGGTCCCAAAAAACCGGATTTGGTCCCGAGAATGCAAGCGCCACCCCAGTTCTCAGAGGGCGGCGCCTTGAAAGCGGTGGGTTGCTCTGCATGGAAGCGGCGGCAATCGAACCTACGGGCTTCAAGGAGTTGTGCGTCCACCAATCTCCGGGAAGCGCGCATAGGACCGCAGGAGCGCGTCCAGGTGAGCGGGATTGTCCAGGTCGAGCGGCGCATCCGTGAGCTGCACGACCCAGCCGCCCGTCGCCGTGCACCGCGACCGTGAAAGCAGGTCCGCGTCATGGGCCGGGTCTGGGAATCCGATGGCCTTCGCGGCAGCGGCAGACCAGTAGTTCAGCCACCCGAGGTAATAGGGAATCTCGGGCGAGCGGATGCGCTCGAAGAGCTTCAGGGCGGGCAACCCCCTGCGTGGGGATGGCGGCCCTTGCGGCGTGGGGGCAGTCTGATACGCGATGTCCACCGCAGCATCGTATGGCGTCGCTCGCCCCCATAGAGCACGTGCTCCTTCCGCCACGCCCTCAAGCACAGCCGCCGCTGACGCGATCACAGGCTCGTCCAGTGGCAGTTTTGCGTGCACCACAAACTGGGCCTGACCGCCTGGGCTGAAGAGTCTCGAGTTCTCCCTTCCCCAGACCGTCACGGGGTAACTCTCGTCCCCGTTACACACGATTGGGAATCCTCCGTCCTCAATCTTTTCCATCAGCCACGCGTCACGCTGCGGCAATGCAATGGGACGCCCGCCGCTAGAGAGCCGACACTCCAGCCTCAATCCGGAAAGCGCCTTCTCCATTCCATGAACGCTATCGATTGCGCGACGGTCTTTACCCGCAAGCGCAGGTGCGTAGACGATCAAGGTAAGTCTTTTTCGCGTAGTCATCGTTTACACCCCGTGACGACTCATGGACACAACCGACAGGCTCTCGCAGTCGCGCCGTCGACCTGCGCGCTGAGGAATTGCAGCAAAGCGCACAGGAACCGTCACGCGCTGGAGAAGCTCGGCGCCGCGTCGGCCGGCTGAACGAGCCGCGCCTCCCGCGCGCTCCGGTCCCGCGATCAGGCATCCAACCCCACCGCACCGCATCGGCTTTCTTCCGGCACCTCGCACCGTGACTCTCTTCGTCCGCATTCACGGCCCGCGAGCGGGTGGCGTCGTTCAGCTCAACTCGTCCCCCAGTTGCCCAAAAAGTCGCCCATGGTGAGTCGCACGCCCTGGTTGCGCAAGATGCCGTAGACGGTGGTCACGTGATAGAAGAAGTGGGGAATCGCGAATGCGACCAGAAACTGGCCGCCGCTGGAGCGCATCGAGCCACGGCGGTGCTCGATCACGATCTCTCGATCGAGGCCGGCTTCGAGGTCGCCTGGCGCGATCTCTCGGAGATACGCGATCGTCGCATCGAGGCGTTGGTGCAGATCCGCAAAGCTCTTTGCCTCGTTCGCGGCCGGCACCCGTGGCGCACCCAGCAACTGCGCGATCGCCAACCTGGCTCCCTCAGCGGCCCAGTGGACTTGAGCGGCGAGCGTGTACATGTGCAGGTCAGCCGGCGCGTCACTCGCAACGCCTCGCACGCGCCCCTCCGCGGCGAGTTGCGCGTCCAGCAACGCCGCTTCACCGCTGCCACTGGCAGCGGCATGCTCTTCGGCCTTCATCAACTGCGTTTTCAAGTTGGTCAGTCCGCGGACGAACAGGCCAGCAGATAGATCGTAGGCATTCAAAGACATGGCGCACCCTTCACCGCTTCATGCGCCGGTGCCAACCAATCCCGACCGGCACGTATTGATGAAGCGCAAGACCTACCGCACCTTGTCCCTCGCAGCCAGCGAGGTCCAGTCACTGGGAATGGACGCCCCCGGGAACTCGGCGTGCGGCAGGGCCTCTGCACCGGCCGGGCGCACACGTCGGGCGCTGGAGCCGCTGACTATGGACCGCCGTCTCGCGCAGCAGGGCCCGAGGTGGCAGGGCGTGGCCGAGTCATGACGGCCTGGTAGCACGCGCCCTTGTATTCAACGCCGCCCCAATCATCACAGTCCTTCAGGTCCACGGGCAGCTTCGTCCAACACCCGCCGTTGATGGCGATCTGCACCTTGCCGGGACAGCGGCCCTTGCTGTCCGGGCGTCGCTGCCCGGGGAGGGGTTCCAGTGGCACGTCCACCGCGATGGAGGACCACACGGAGGGGGCTTGCCCGGGCGCCACTGGCGCCGTCAGTACGGAGTCCCCGACGGCCACGGTGCCGGCATCCTTGGACTCTTCCTGCTCCGCGACGTGGGACGTCGCGGGCTCCTCGGAGCGATTCCCGCTCAGCAGCTCCCCGGCGCTCATCACCAGTGCGCCTGCGAGGCCTGCGGCTGCGAGCCAGGGCCACATTGGCATGCGAGGCGTGGGGTGCACCGTGACGCGCTTGGGGAGGGGAAAGAGGCCTTCGCGCCGTGGCGCTTCTCCCTTGAAGAGCGACACGTCTGCCTCGCGTCCCGCGCGGCGCGCCGCCCTCTCCAGCGCTTCTGCCATCTCCCGCGCGCTCCCACGCGCTTCGGGGTGGGGCGAGAGCATCCGGGCCACCAGTGCGCTCAGCTCCGGACTGCAGCGGGGGTTGCAGACTCGCGCCGTCCAGTGCTCCAACTCCTCGGGGCGCCACTTCCAGGCATCCTCCGCATCCGGGTACGTCGACGGCGGGTACTTCTCCGTCACCAGTCGATAGGCCGTGACGCCCAGGGCGAAGAGGTCATCCGCGGGCCCCGGGGGATACGGGACCAGGGCCTTTCCTGCGCTCAGGACGAAGCGCCACGCCTCGGGCGCACGGTAGGGCGGTGTGCCGGGAGGGAAAGGCTGCCAGGTCAGCGTGGCGGCGCCCAGGAAGTGGCCGGAGCCGAAGTCCAGGAGGAAGGGCTGGGCGTCCGCGCGCCGGACGCGGACGTTGTCGCCCTTCACATCCCGGTGCAGGCCTCCGGCCGCATGAGTGGCCGCCAGGGCGCCGGCCAGTCGGGAGAGGAGGTGAAGCACCTGTCGTGAAGACGGGCGTCGGGCCTGGGCCCATTCATAGAGCGGCAGGCCCTCCACCCACTCCATGACGAGCCAGGCGTAGGAGAGGCCCTCGCGGGGCTGCCACTGGCCACGGTCCATCAGTCGGGGAACGGCGGGGTGACGGATGCGGGAGAGCAGCTCGACCTCCCGGGCGAAGCGCGCATCGCCTGGGTGCAGGGCCAGCTTGAGGGCCACGGCGCCGCCCGGGGACTCCGAGGACACGGCGCGGTAGACGACGCCATAGGCACCCCGGCCGTGCTGCTCCAGCAGCCGCCACGGGCCGATTCGCGTCCCCGGGGGCAGGCTTGCTGGATTGAGGGCGTCAGACTCCATGAGGTACCTCGTGAGACAGTCCGCACCGCGCACGAGCAGACTACTCGCGAGGTAGTGGAACTCCAACGTCATCCGGCAGGTGGACGACCGCCCTCCCCCACCGCACACCGGAGACGTCGTGCACTCCCCGTGCGTCGAGGCTGGACGCAGCTGCGTCCACCTGGGAAACGCCCCGCGCTTCCCATCCAGCTGGCCCCAGAGGGGAACCGCCCTTGTCGGTCCGCGTCACGAGGCGTTGGAGCGTTGGAACGTGTCTTGCTCTGCCTCGCACCAGGTCCACCCCCCCGCCCGAAGCCCTGATGGTGCTTTGGCCCTCAAGAGAGCCGGCAATGAAAATCGCAATCATAAACACCGGCGGTACCATCAGCTGTGTTGGCGACCCCCTGGCCCCGATGACCGCGAGCCAGTTCGCGGCGGCCTGCGAGAAGATCCTCAATCCGATCCTCGCGCAGAGCTTCCCGACGCTGGAAATTGCCTACATCACGGACCTCACATTCCCCGAGTCCAAGTCCGGCACGCTGGACAGCACCAACCTCCAGCCCACGGACTGGTGCCTCCTCGCGGGGTACATCCTCAACCACTACGCCCTCTATGACGGGTGGGTGGTCCTCCATGGCACGGACAGCATGGACTTCACGGGGACGGCCCTGCCCTTCCTGCTGTCGTGCTTCAACTCCAACGGCATCGCGACCGCCGCACTGAGCAAGCCCGTCATCATCACCGGCTCGCAGGTGCCCATGTTCTACCAGGACCCCAAGAGCGGAGCGCTGTCGCTGAACTTCAACACAGACGCGTACCAGAACTTCTGCGGCGCGGTCGCATCCGCGCAGACCGGCATCCCCGAGGTCTGCGTCTACTTCCAGAGCGAGCTGTACCGCGGCAACCGCGTCCTCAAGACCAACGCCAGTGAGTTCGACGCCTTCTCCTCACCCAACTACCCGGCGCTGGGAGAATTCGGCATCGAGTTCAGGCTCGAGGCCGGCAACGTCCTCCCCTCCCCGGTCAGCTATGCCGTGAGCCTCGACAACCCGGCGGCGTGCCAGGCGGCCATCAAGCAGCTCAACAACATCCAGGCGACCATCAACTCCTTCCCGGTGATGCAGTTCAACGCGTTCCCGGCCTCGTACAACTCGGCGAATTCGACAGCCATCCTGGCCAACCTGATCCGCGCGTGCATGGGACAGGGCATCAAGGGGTTGATCCTGGAGTCCTATGGAGAGGGCAACTTCCCCTCGGGCAACCCGGACAAGCCCTCCGCCGGGGCCATCTATCAGGCCCTCAACGACGCGAACAAAGCGGGCGTCGTCATCGTGGACTGCACCCAGGTCATCAGCGGCGTGGTGAATGACAGCGCCTACGCGTCCGGCGCCTGGCTGCCCGCCGTCGGAGCCTTGAACCCGGCGGACATGACGTCGACGGCGGCCTTCGCCAAGTTGATGATCCTCCTGGCTGCCGCTGGCTCCAACGGGTGGAGCGCCACGGACGTGAAGACCCTGCTGCAGCTCAACCTCCTGGGAGAGATGCTCAGCGTGAGCCGGCTCGACAGCCGCCTCAACGCGTCACTGTTGCCTGGGCAGTCAATCTCCGCGCTCGATGGCAGCGCCACGCTGCGCAACGACCCGGTGCTCGGGCCGACGCTCGCCAACAGCTCGGGCGCCACCTTGTGGAAGGCCCTCTCCAATCCCTCCTCCAGCGACATGCCGGGGCGCCTGGTCATGCAGAACGACGGGAACCTCGTCTTCTACAGCCGGTACAACACGGCGATGTGGGCGACCAACACCGGCGACAGCCGCGGCGCGTCGTCCATGCTGATCCTCGGCGGCTCCGCGAGCGCTGGGAGCTTGTCGTTGCAGGTCTACAACTACTCGGGCGGAACGGTCAGCCGGACGCTGTATGCGCAGCCGAGCGCGAACGCCGCCCCCGAAGCGTCCCCCGCATTGAACACGAAAGGAAGCACCCCGATGGCATCCACGCGGCATTTCAAGTTCAGCGGCATCGTCGCTCCGGACGACCGGTTCCACCAGATCACCCACGCCGCGCTCGGCGCGGAGGCGCCGGACGAACACTATCTGGCCCCCACGACCGTCCCCGTGACCATCAACAACCCGCCCCCCACTCGGGTCATTGGCATCCCCCAGTACAGCCCCACCGTCTACGGGCGCACGACGGGCTACAACCCCGCGGGTGACTGCAACGGCAACTTCATGTCGTTCAAGTTCCAGCCGAACAACAACTGCTACGCCTACGGCTGCAACATCACGTCGAACACCTTCCCGCAGCCCGGCCGGGCCAGCGGCAACCTCATCACCGCGCAGACGCTCAATGGCCCTTCGGTGCGCGCCTTCGCGGAGAAGGACGGCCTGCGCTTCGCGGGCACGAAGATGGAGGAGCTCAAGACCTTCGCGGCGTCCCGCAGGGCGTCCAACGCGGACACCCTGGACGGCCACTTCGTGGCGCTCATGATTTCGCCCGCGGGAGACGCCAACTGGCCCGGCGACTACCACTGGGCGCGCTGCGATGACAACGTCACCTTCAGCTCGTGGTCGCAGAAGGATGGCAATGACCAGGTCACCAACTTCGATTTCGCGGGCAACCCGATCAAGGACCCGGCCACCGCGAACTGGACGGTCAACCAGGGCCCTGTTCAGCCCGACAAGACCCAGCCCAACTACAACCCGAACGAGCTCATCGTCGACTACGCGTTCTATTGCTACATGTTCGTCCCCAACACGGGCGTGAACATCCTCTGACACACGCGGTGGCAGGAACGGCCGAACCTACGAAGAATCCGGAGGTGACACGTGTGCACGATTGGATGTGTGTTCAATCAGGGTGAGGTCTTCACGTTCAAGCAATGTGACCTGACCGCGAAGACGGAGTTCCTCGAGCCGGAGGTGGCCACGGGGAGCGCGGGCCGCTACCTCGCGTTCCGGCGCATGGGACGCCCCGGAATCTGGGCCGGGGTCAACGAGCGGGGCGTGAGCTTCGTGGCGGCTGACTACTATACGAACGAAGACCCGGGGAGCGTGGCGGCGCCGCAGACGCGCTTCTCCCTGACCAGCACGCACGTTGGCGCGAGCAGCCCGGTGGACAACCTGTTCCACGCCTACGAGACCGCGATCTCCGAGCACACGACGGCCGCGAGTGCGATTGCGTTCCTGAAGAAGTGGTACCTCACCCAGGGAGATCCGGGCGCTCCCCAGCCGAACTTCAAGAGCCCGGACATCGTCCTGATGGCGGACTCCACGCAGGCCATCTTCCTCGAGTACTACCCCGGCGACACGCCGGGCACGGCGCAGGTGCTGACCCTCTCGCCCAAGGAGGGCTGGTTCGCCTCGACGAACCACGCGCGGATGTTCAGCCAGACGGTGGACTACTCGAAGAACCACAGCACCTATTTGCGGCTCGCGCGGGCCGAAGCGCTCCTGGGGCAGCAGCCGAAGCTCGAAGGGATTCGCTCCGTGCTCCAGGACCAGTATTACGGCGAGACGGAGCTGTCGATTTGCCGTATCGCCGCTCAGCCCGGGCAGTACTTCACCCAGGCCTCCGTCATCACGCAGGTGTCGAATGGGGGCGTCAGCGCCGACTACCTCGTGAACGGGAACCCGAGGACCAAGCCCTTCAGGAAGAAGGTGCTGAGGCCCTGAGCGGTGGGCGGCAAGGGAGTTGTCGCGTGAGAGGGGCAGCCGGTGCGCTTCGCTGCCTGCACAACTGGGGTGAGGCTCGGAGAAGGGCCGACGCGGACGGAGCCGAGTCGCACCCCACTGCGCAAAGGCCTTCAGCGGCTCTCACCTCGCGCGCGGGCGTCGGCTCACGCGGGATCCGCCAGCGTCTTCTCCAACCAGGCGCGCCAGCGACCTTCGCTGGACGCCGCGAGCTCGGCGGCGTTCTCGCCGTAGAAGTAGAGGCTCACGCTTGCGTTCGTGCGCGCGCCGGCCTCATACGCGCCTACGGTTGCCACGCCGGGCGCGGGTGCATCCAAGCGCAGGGTCATCGCTCGAAGCTTCGCATCCTGGTGGATGTGAGCGACCTCTCCCGACAGCCGCTCCGGCTGACCTGTTCCCTCGCGCCGCTCGCCCACATTGGCGCCCGAGAGGCCCAGCTCCGCGGTCAAGCGCGTCCACACGCCGAGCACCGGCCGCTCCAGGCTCGACATCGCCATGAACGACGCGCCCTTCATCCCCGCGAAGTGCCCGAGATAGAGCCGCAGCACCTCGAAGAAGCCCGGCCAGCCCTTCTCGAAGCCCTCCATCTGATCGTCCCACGCGTCGGACGACGTGAACAGCGAGTGCACCATCCGCATGACGCACTGGTTCCCCGCGCGGCTGGTGATGGTGATCTCCGTTGCCACCGGCGGCGCGCCTTCGCTCCACCCGGTCTCGACGTAACCGAAGCGGCGCGGCGGCTCCCATGTGGTCACCTCGCCCGCTGAGGTTGCGCCCGGCCCGAAGTCGAACAGCAGCGCCCCGCCCACGCGCTCTTCGATCTTCGCTTTCGTGAACCACGCCGCATTGCCTGGGCCCGTCGCCATCGCCGCCCACACCTGCTCTGGCGTGCCTGGCATGAGCACTTCCATCTCCACCCAGCGCTTACCTGTTTCATCCTTCTTGATCGGCATCAGGTTTCCTTTCCAGCGGTGCGCTGTTCGGGCGCGGGATACGACGCCACCACGAGCCGATGCGGGCGCCCCCCCGGCGCCGTCTCGTCGTGATACCGAGCCGCGAGGGACGCGACCGCGCTCATGAGCTCGTGGGTGAACGCCGCGCGCTCGGCGGGCGACTTGAACCGGATCACCGTGTCGAGGGAGAGCGTGGCCAGGCGCTTGTCTTCGTTGCGCGCGCCACGCCACAGCTCGCCCACCTCTCGCAAAATGCGCGCGGCGAGCGCGATGAGATAGCTCGCCGAGAGCCGATCTCGCATGCGCTCCGGCTCAGCCGCGAGCGGCCCCAGCGCAGCCGGTGACACCACATAGGACGCCGCGCTCGCGACCAGCAATCGCTCCGTCAGCCCGCCCCAGTGGCGCTCTTCCGCCGGCTCCACCAGCTTCTGCTCTTCGAGCGCGCGCAGGTGGTAGTTCACCTTCTGCCGTGTAAGGCCCACGCGCCCCGCGAGCGACGCCGCGGAGCCAGGCGTCACCAGCTCCGCGAGCAAGCGCCGCTTGATCGGATCGAGCGTGAGCGCCGCCCGCTCTGGACTGTCGATGACCTCGACATCAAGCATGGTGTCAATGTGGCCTTGACAGTTTTTCTTGTCAAGGCGCCTGTTTCGTCGTGTTCGCGGGGCGCGTGCTGGCGAAGGTCGCCAGCGCTGTCGCTCACGGAAGAACCAACAGGGTCCGCACCCGCTCGGCGCGGAGGTACTGGCGCAGGTAGGGCGACATGACGCTGTGGGTGAACGCCCGGTTCACCTGCTCCTCCCGAAAGCGAAGGATGTCCGCCCGGCCCGTGGCACGTAACATCCGCGCGAGGTTCGCAGCCGAACCCATGCGCGACTGCGAGAGGAGCTCCTGATCCATCTGCCTGCGCAGCTGGACGGCGCTGGTGTGGTTGTAGCTGGCCCGGCCGCCCTGCTCTGCCTGGAACGAAGCGCTGGGGCCTGCCTCCCGGCCCGACATGCCCTCGAGCATCCGCTCTCCATACGACTCGAGCGTCCCTCGCATTGTGACGGCCAGCGTTCGTGCTTCCTCCTCACGGACCTGCCTCATCAGGTCGACGGCGCAGTCAATCACCGTCAAGCCATCCAGTTCCTGGTAGGTGGCCGTGTAGGAGTTGCCGAGCGGGTACTCGTCCCGCCTGAGATTCGCCCCCATCCACGACTTCATGACCTCCAGCATCAACATCCCCTCGGCGTACTTCCCCGAATAACGGCCCGGCACCGTCAGCAGGAAGTGAAGCCGCGGCACCTTCGCGGACCCGCGCACGACCTCCATGGGCGCGTCCCCTGGAGGGTCCTCGGGGGCGGGCGGAGGAATGCGCTCCACGGGAGGAATGCGCTTGTCGGAGCCCACGCCCGTGACGCGGGAGAAGGCCCGGGCCACCTCGAACTTCGCATCCGCCAGCGGCACGGGCCCGGACACCACCAGCACCGCATGGGCCGGGGTGTAGTTCGCCTTCACGAAAGCCTGCACGTCTTCCAGCGTGAGGTGCTCGATCGACTCGGGCGTTCCTCCCATGGGACGGCCGTAGGGATGGCCTGGCAGCAGTTTCTCGTGGAGCCAGCGCTGGGCAGGCCCCTTGCCCGGAGTCTCGTAGCGCGCCCACAGGTCGTCCATCTGCCGCGCGCGCACCCTGCGGAAGTCTTCCTCGGTGACGTGCGCGAGGGGCTCGGCCATCCGCTGGGCCTCCAGCTCCACCGCCCTGGCGAAGCGGGCCGGCGCCAGCGTGCTCCACAGCTCCGTGTCGTCATACGTCACCGCGTTCCTTGACGTCACGTCCGCGGCTTCCAGCCGTGCCTCGAGCGTCTGGGCGCTGGCCCCCCCGTGTCGCGCCATCAACGAGAGACGGGCCGCGAGCTCGGCCAGGCCTGCCTTGCCGGCGGGCTCGTCCGTGGCCCCGACGCGGTAGGACACGTACACCGTCACCTGCTTCGCTCGGGGGTCCTCCCGTACCACCAGCCGCATTCCACTGGGGAAGACCTCATTCGAGACCTTCGCGGCCGTGGAGGCCTCGGAGCGCGCGCCCCAGGAGGGAGCGGGCCTCGCGGCCCAGGAGCGAACGGGCCTCTCGACAGGGGCTCGGGGCGGCGCCGTAGCGCAACCCTGGATGGCGAGCCCTGGGAGCAGGACGCAGCCGCACAGATGGAACGCGGCCATGGTCAGACGAGAGATACGAGAAGAGAGAGCCGACACGCGCGAAGCCTCCAGGGACCAAGCGCCATATTCATCCTGTCGCTCGTCAATCCGTTGTTTCAGGCGGCGTGGGATACCTCGTCCCGAGAGCGAAAAGCCATAGACCTTCGGAGAAGAGCGCCAGGCCCGTCTGACAGGAGGCCCCCTCGACAACGACCGGCACTCCGACATATCAACACACGCTCACTCCCGGCCGTGGTGCTGCAGTCCGCAGGCGCCGGAAGCGTGCAAGGAGTTCCTGCCATGGGTTCGAGCCGTTACCTCGCCGTCCTCGCGCTCGCCCTGACGACCGCCTGCTCCAAGTCCAACGAGGCTCCTCCCGAGGGGGGCAGCGACGTGCAGAAGCCCGCCATGAAGACTGCTCCGCAAAGCACGCCTCCCACCACCGAGCTCGTGACGGTGCGCGACCCGGTGGAGAACGCCTACGCGATGGGAATGCCAAAGGGCTGGCACAACCAGACCTACTCGGCCCGGGTCTTCGACATCCACAGCACGGTGACCACCACGGTCAGCCCGGACGGCAGCGTCCTCATCTTCAGCGGAGACCCCAGCATCCCCCAGTACTGGAGCCCGGCCGCGGCGACGCCCGTCCACTACGACATGGCACGGGTCCATCCCCGGATGAAGATCGAGCCGTTCGTGCCCGCCACGGAATACTTCCCCGCCTACGTGAGGCGGAAGTTCGGCAAGCTGCCGGACTTCAAGCTCCTCTCGGCCGAGGCGGATGCCCAGGGCGAGCAGAAGCTCCGCAAGCGGTTCGCCGAGGCGGGCCACCGTGTGCATGCGACCGTCGCGAACGTCGCCTTCAGCTACACGGACGCAGGCAAGCCCATGAACGCGCTGATCATCGGCACGACGACCGACAGCGGGCCGTTCTGGATGGTCACCGTCACGGGAATCACCACCGTGGGTGACCCGAAG
The DNA here is from genome assembly GCA_046520375.1 of Pyxidicoccus sp. 3LFB2. Taxonomy (GTDB): domain Bacteria; phylum Myxococcota; class Myxococcia; order Myxococcales; family Myxococcaceae; genus Myxococcus. The sequence goes on along the minus strand of JBKGHK010000021.1, from coordinate 1,831 downwards.
CAGTACCTCCCAATGATTGATGCCATGGGCCGCTCCTATCAGGCGAACCCTGACTGGCAGGCGGAGCAGAACCGGAAGCACCAGGAGCGCATGGCACAGATCCAGGAGTTCGGACGGCAGATGACCGCCCAACATCACCGGAACATGGCCGCGCTCCAGCACAGCGCCCAGCGCCACCAACAGCGGATGGAGGCCATCCAGGCGCAGGGCGACGCCAGCATGAAGCGCTATTACGACCGCATGGCCTCCGGCGACGCCCAGCACCGGAACTTCCTGAACTATATCAATGAAGAAAACACGGTGGTCGGCACGAACGGCAAGACGTTCCAGGTCGACGGCAGTTACCAGCGCTACTTCATGCACAAGCGCAATCGCACGTACGTCGGCGGCGACACGGGCATGGACCTGGACTCACTGCGTGGCCTCGGCCTGAATCCCGACGACTACGAGGAAGTGAAGATCCAGAAGTAGGGCTGCCCGGCATCCGGCACACCTCGGGCAGTCACCTCTTCCGGGCGCACGTCACGGCTTGGAGGACTTCTTCTGTACAGGCTCGCCGTGCCCCGTGAGGAAGCGCTGGGCGCCCGCCTTCTGCGAGCGCCCAGTGTGGTCTCAGTTGCCCAAACCCTGCACCTGCGCTGGCGTACTGCTGGAGTTGGTCGTCCTCCCCAGTTGGCCATAGGAGTTGCCACCCCAGGCCCAGACGGTGCCGTCCGTCTTCAACGCCACGGAGTGCTGTTCGCCACCGGCAATGGCCGCAACCCCCGTCAGGCCCTGCACATGCACCGGCGTACTGCGGTTGGTGCCAGTCTCGTCCCCGAGCTGGGCGAAGCCGTTGTAGCCCCAGGCCCAGACGGTGCCGTCCGTCTTCAGGACCATGGTGTGGCTAGAGCCAGCGGTAATGGCCGCAACCCCCGTCAGGCCCTGCACCCGCACCGGCGTACTGCGGTCGGTGAACGTCCCGTCCCCGAGCTGACCGCAGCAGTTGTAGCCCCAGGCCCAGACGGTGCCGTCCGTCTTCAACGCCGCAGTGTGGTAACTGCCAGCGGCAATAGCCGTAACCCCTGTCAGGCCCTGCACCTGCACCGGCGTACTGCGGTCGGTGAGAGTCCCGTCCCCGAGCTCGCCGTTGACGTTTCTGCCCCAGGCCCAGACGGTGCCGTCCGTCTTCACTGCCATGGAGTGGTAACCGCCAGCGGCAATGGCTGCAACCCCTGTCAGGCCCTGCACCTGCACCGGCGTACTGCTCGGCTGGCTGCGCGTCCCGTCCCCGAGCGCACGGAAGCCGTTGGCGCCCCAGGCCCAGACGGTGCCGTCCGTCTTCAACACCACGGTGTGTTGGACTGTAGAGGCAATGGCTGCAACCCCCGTCAGGCCCTGCACCTGCACCGGCGTACTGCGGTTGGTGCGCGTCCCGTCCCCGAGCTGGCCCTGGTCATTGAGGCCCCAGGCCCAGACGGTGCCGTCCGCCCTCAACGCCACGGTGTGCAGCCAGCCAGCTGCAATGACTGCAACCCCCGTCAGGCCCTGCACCTGCACCGGCGCACTGCGGTCGGTGGTCGTCCCGTCCCCGAGCTGGCCGTAGAGGTTCCGGCCCCAGGCCCAGGCGGTGCCGGCCGGCTTCAACGCCGCGGTGTGATAGCCGCCAGCGGCAACGCGAGAAGCAGCGGAAACCACGCACGTCTGCCGCCAGCCAGGCCAAACGAAGCGGTGGTGGAGAGGCCCAGCGCGTTGGAAACCGTCACCGTCACTGCGGGCGTGGTGCCCCCGGGCACGCAGGAAGGCGCCGTCCAGACGACTTCACTCGTCGCCGCACCATGGGTGGCCGTGC
>JBKGHK010000219.1:7475-14456 GCA_046520375.1 Pyxidicoccus sp. 3LFB2 | reverse complement strand
CCCGGGCCGGGCTCTGCGGCGCGGCTGCCAGCCCGAGGCCACGTCTCCCAAGGCGCCAACGCGGAGTGGACCAGAGGACCTCCGGGCCCACTCCCGACGCGCGCTCAGCCGGCGTGCGGGGCGTGCAGGCCGACGTGGTTGCCCTCGGTGTCCTGGATGATGGCGATGTGGCCCGGGGGGCCGATGGACGTCTTGGGCAGCAGCACCTTGCCGCCCGCCTGCTCCACGCGCGCCAGCCAGGTGTCCAGCTGCCCCGCGGCGTTGAGGAACACGCGCTGGCCCTTGGCGCTCGGCGCGTTGTCCGAGTCCTCTACCAGCGCGCCCCCCACGCCCTCCGACGTGAAGATGGCGTGCGGCACGTTCAGGAAGCTCTCGCGCTTGAGCGTCAGCCCCGTCATCTGCTCGTAGAAGGTGGCGGCGCGGGACAGCTGGGCGCAGGGGATTTCGAACCAGGTGAGGGCGTTCTGGCGGGTCATGGCTTCGCTCCGTGTTCGGGGCCGGCGGCGCCCGGGCGGAGGTGCCCGGGGCCCCGGCCTCCATGCCGCACACTGTGGCCACCCCTTGTGACAGCCTTATGTCAGGAAACGACGTGGGCGCAGACTTCCGGGGCCACTGGACCTGGCCGGAAGCCCGGGCGTGCCCCGATGTGCAACCTCGTTACACCTGATATCCTCGGCTTGCGCCCCGTCGTGGGGCGCACCTCCAGGAGGAGTTCGAGATGAAGACGAAGCTCATCGCCGCAAGCGTTTTCCTGTTCGGCCTGGGACTGGGTGGGGGAGCTGCCCGCGCCTCCAGCATGGCCGCTGAGAGCGGCCCCTCCGGAATCACGGAGGAGATGGCGCGGTGCGTCTCCGACTGTAAGGCCAACGGTGGCGCCCACCAGCTGTGTTGGAACTGCTGCGTGAAGAACATGTGCGACTACTGACGCACCGTCACACCCGCGAGGACCCGTTCCCAGGTGGAACGGGCCCTCGCGCCCGGCTCAGCGGACCTCGAGGTAGTCGACCTCCGCGAAGCTGGCGCCCTTGTTGAGCTGGACGGTGTTGCTGCCCGCGGCCAGGGTGACTCGCAGGGTGGCCGTGCCGAAGCTGCCCCAGCCGATGCCCGGGTAGGTGAGGGTGCCCGCACTCGCGCCATTCACCAGCACGCCGTGGGTGGCAGTCTCGCCACTCGTGTAGCGGACGTGCAGGGTGTACTGCCCGGCGGCCGGAACCTGGACGCCCGTGAAGCGTACGGAGCTGTCCGCGTAGTCAATCAGCCCCGCCACCTGTCCGCCGGAGGCGTAGCCCTGGGAGGTGACGCCCGCGCGGTTCAGCGTCGCCGCCTCGCCCTCGTACCGGGGCGCGTCGATGCGGTTGTACAGCTCCAGGTAGTCGAGCTCCGCGAAGTGGGCGCCCTTGCCGAGCTGCACGAGGTTGCTGCCCGCGTTCAGCGGGACTTCCAGCGTCGCCGTGGCGAAGGTGCCCCAGCCGGTGTGGGGATACGTCAGGGTGCCCACGCGCTCCGAGTTCACGAAGACCTCGTGGGACGCATTCGCACCCGAGCCATTGTCGAACCGGACGCGGGCCGTGTAGCGCCCGGGGAGGGCGACCTGGACGTTCGTGAAGCTCACCGTGCTGTCCGCGAAGTCGATGCCGCCCACGACCTGGCCCCGGGACGCATCAGGCTGGGACGCGAGGATGGCGTTGTTCAGGCTCGCCCACTCCGCCTCGTAGCGGGGCAGCTCGATGAAATCGAGCTCGGCGAAGAGCTGGCCCTTCGCGAAGCGGAGCGTGTTGGCGCCCGCGTTCAGCTGGGCCTGGAAGGACACCGTGCTGAACCGGCCCCAGCCCGTGTGCGGATACGTCAGGGTGAAGGCAGCGCCGCCATTCACGGAGATGAGATGCGTCGCATTCGTCCCCGAGCCGTTGTCGTAGCGGACCGTGACGGCATAGGTGCCCGCCTTCGGCACGGTGATGGTGTTGAACTCCACGAAGCTGTCCGCGAAGTCGATGATGCCGGCCAGCTTCCCATTCGAGGCCGTGCCCTGGGGCACCACCTGGGCGTTGTTCAGCCTCGCGTACTCGGCTTCGTACCGGGCGCCGCCGGACGGGGTGGCCAGCGGCGTGCTCGTCGAGACGGGCACACCGAAGACGGGGTTGCCGGCGGAGTCCCAGGTGAACTTCTGCACCCGGGTGCTGCGCCTGCCGGTGCAGCCGTCTCCGGGGTTGGAGTTGGCGTGGTAGACGAGCCAGTCCTCGGTGCCGTCCGGTGACTTCACGAAGCTGTTGTGGCCCGGGCCGTAGACACGGTTCGCCGTGGACTTGCTGAAGACCGGCGTGGAGGGGCTGGTCCAGGAGTTGGGCGACAGCAGGTTGCTGCTGGCCGAGGCCACCAGCATGCCCAGCGCATAGTCATCCGACGCGCAGGAGCTGGCCGAGTAGGTGATGAAGACCTTGCCGTTGCGTACGAGCGCCGCCGGCGCTTCATTCACGCCCCCGCCCACCTTCTCCCAGGCGTAGATGGGGGTGGAGATCTTCACCGGCGCGCCGGTGATGCTCCACGGGTTGGCCATGGCCGCAATCCAGATTTCCATCGGCCCGTTGCGCCCCGACCAGAGGAAGTAGCGGCGGCTGCCCAGGTCCAGCACGGTGGCGTCGATGGCGAAGGCGTTGGGCATGCCCGCCACCAGCCCGCGCTTCACCCAGGTGCCGGTGGTGGGGTCGGCGGAGGCATTCTCCAGGACATACATCCTGTGGTTGGCGTCCGTGCCGTCATCGGCCGTGTAGTAGAGGTACCACCTGCCATCCAGGTGGAAGAGCTCGGGCGCCCAGATGTTGCAGCAGCCCATGCCCGTCGAGGACGGCGAGACATACGCCGTGGAGACCTTGGCGTAGCTCATCCCTTCCAGCGTGTTGGACTTGTGTATCTGCACCCGGTCCACCTGGGTGAAGACCAGGTAGTAGAACCCGTCCTTGTAGGTGATGAACGGGTCCGCCGCGCCGTTCCGGACTTGATTCTTGAAGGTGCCGCCGTAGGCCTCCGCCGGAGCCGCCGGCACCAGCAGGGCCATCATCAACACGGCGCACAGCACGCGCAGCCGCGGGGAGGGGAGGGAGAGGGACATGCTTTGGCGCTCCTGTGCGACGCGTGGGGGGAGTGCGTCGTCGTTTCCTCAAGGACGAGAAAAGGCGCCGTCCGTCTCACGCAGTAAGACAAACGGAGGCAGCCACACGGTCTGTTGGAGCTGCTGCGTGAAGAACATCTGCGCAGTGGATCTCTGACCGACGTCCTGTCTCACGGGCCTGCTTCACCTGGAGCAGGTACTCGCGCGCGGCCCCTGCCGGCGCATAGTTCCAGCGGTACGGTCATTGCTTCGGAATCCCCGCGTGACTGACTAACATCGGGCTCCCCCCTCGGAGGTTGAGCCCCATGCGTCCCCTGTCTCTGGCCGTACTGCTGCTGCTGTCCGGCACCAGTCTCGCGGCCGTGAAGAATGTCTCCACCGTCGCCCAGCTCCAGTCCGCGCTCAGCTCCGCGACGGCCGGCGACGAAATCGTGCTCGCTGACGGCCAGTATGACATCAGCCAGAACCTCACCTGCTCGGCGGAGGGCACCGCGGCGCTGCCCATCATCGTGCGCGCGGCGAACCGGCATGCGGCGCGCATCCGGTTCAACGCCTCGGAGGGCTTCAAGGTCTCCGGCCGCTACTGGACCTTCGAAGGCTTGGACATCGAGGGCGTGTGCGCGCAGGACACCTCCTGCGAGCACGCCTTCCACGTCACCGGCCATGCGGAGAACTTCGTTCTGCGCCACAGCCGCATCCGGAACTTCAACGCGCAGCTCAAGTCGAACGCCGTCAAGAACGCCAGCGGCGTCTGGGAGATGCCGCACAAGGGCCTCATCGAGCGCAACGAGATCTACGACACGCGCGCCCGGAACACGGGCAACCCGGTGAACAAGCTCAACATCGACACCGGCGACGACTGGGTGGTGCGCGACAACTACATCCATGACTTCGCCAAGGCGGGTGGCATCTCCTACGGCGCCTTCATGAAGAGCGGCGGCCGCCGGGGCGTGTTCGAGCGCAACCTGGTCATCTGCACCAAGGACGCGGCCGCGGGCAACACGCGCATCGGCCTGTCCTTCGGCGGAGGCGGCACGGGGGCCGCGTTCTGCGCGCCGGCCTTCGACCCGGCCGTGCCGTGCGACCCGGAGCACACGGATGGCCTGCTGGCCAACAACATCATCATCAACTGCTCCGACGTCGCCATCTACCTCAACAGGGCGGCGAACACGCGGGTGCTGTTCAACACCCTCATCGCCACCACCGGCGTGGACTTCCGCTTCGCCTCCAGCACCGGCGAGGCCCACGGCAACGTGATGTCCTCGGTGGTTCGCACCCGGGACTCCGGGCGCTTCACCGCGGGCACCAACCACCAGAACGTGGCGTCGACCACCTGGACCACCTGGTACCAGGCGCCGATGGTGGGCGACCTGCGCATCAAGGGCAGCGTGTCACAGCTCATCGGCGCGGCGGCGGCGCGGCCCCTGGTGACGGTGGACTACTGCGGGCGGCCCCGGCCGACGGGCGCCAACACCCTGGGCGCGCTGGAGCACTCGCTGGGGGACTGTAGCGACGCCGGCACGGGTAACCCCACGGATGCGGGCACCGGCGGCCCCGTGGATGCGGGCACCGGGAGCGACGCGGGGACCGGGAGTGACGCTGGCACCGGGAGCGACGCGGGGACCAAGAGCGACGCGGGGACCTCCGGCGGAGCGGACGCGGGCCCCGTCGCCATCGATGATGACGACGAGGACGGGGAGTCTGACGGAGGCTGCAACGCGGCGCCGGGGCTGGCCGCCATGCTCGTGGCCCTGCTGCTGCCCCTCGCGCTGCGGCGTCGGGGCTCCCGCGCCTCGGAGCGTCAGTAGCCGCACCCCGCTGGCGGCCTCTCCCGCGAGGGGAGGCCGCCGCACCCAAGCCAGCCGAAGCAGGTTCTGTCAGAGGGGGCCACGGACGAGGCCGAGAAGTCGCGCCTCGGAGCGGCGACCCCCTGAATGGATTGGGTTCGGATGGCCTTGGGAGGGTGCGGGGCCGTCGTGATTACCGGTGGGTCGCCAGCTGCTCCGCGAAGGACACGAGCTGGTTGGCGACCGTGCCCCAGCCCTGCTCGAAGCCCAGGTCCACGTGCTTCTGACGGGCTGCCGCATCGCTGTGCATCACATGCGCCGTGTACCGGGTGCCCTGGGGGTGGTCCTCCAGCGTGAGGATGGCGGTGAGGCTGAGGAAGAACTCCGTCACCGGCCGCCAACCTCCGGCCAGCGCGGTGGTGAACACGACTTCACGCCCCTCGGTGACGTCGAGATAGCAGGCTCGCAGGTGCGGCTCCTGCTTTCCCGGCTCGGTCACCATGTCGGTGTGCAGCGCGCCGCCCGGGCGGAGCGCCATCTCGATGACCTTCATCTTCATGGGCGCCGGAAGCCACCACTGCTCGAAGAGCGCGGGCTCGGCGAATGCGCGCCACGTGGTGAGACGCGGCGCCTTGATGATGCGCGAGAGGGTGAGGTCGAGCTCGGGATTGAAGGGGCGGCTCATCGTGACTTCTCCTGTGCGTGAAGCGTGGTGACCAGGTCCTCCAGGCGATCGGCGCGGGCCTCCCATAGGGCCCGCTGCTCGGCCATCCACGCCTCGGCGGCGCGAAGTCGCTTCGGGTTGACGCGGCAGGTCCGCAGTCGCCCCGTCTTGGTGGAGTGAATCAGGTCGTTCTCTTCGAGCACCCGCAGGTGCTTCATGAACGACGGCAGGGCCATGTCGAAGGGCTTGCTCAGCTCGCTCACGGTGGCGGGGCCCTGGCCCAGCCGCTGGATGACGGCGCGCCGGGTGGCGTCGGACAACGCGTGGAAGACGCCGTCCAGCGCGGCTTGATGGTTACCCATGTGGATAACCATAGCGGCTCCGGAAGGTAAGCTCAACGGCTAAGTTTTGGCATGGGTGTCGCAGCTGAAAATCTACAGGCACGCAGCGGGTGCGGCGGCTTTCCTGTCATGGACGGGTGACGCCCCTCGCGGGCATCGCTTGAGACTGATTTCGTTACCCGATTACGGTTGCCACGTGCCTCCGGGTGGCTCGTCGCGAAGCGGCAGCTCCGGAGTCACAAGTCCCAACCCATAGGAGTCCCCATGTTTGCGAGACGTGTCGTACTTGCGGCCGGATGCATCGCCCTGATGTTCGGATGCGCCGGGCAGCCCGATGAGACGCAGCAGATCGTCGACAACCTGGTCAAGGCCGGGTTCCCGGCCGACGACATCCTGGTCGCCGACGGCAAGGTCTACGCCGGGCGGGACGCCGAGGTGTCCCTGGCCGCGTCGCTTGAGATGCTCGAGAGCGGAGCTACCTCCGAGGAGCAGTACCGGACCAACAACCTCGTGAGCACGGCGCTGACGAAGATCTGCGTCAATGGCTCGACGTTCACCGGCGTGTTCAGCACGGCGCTCGACCTCGCCATCCAGAACTATGAGGAGCTGCCGCTCACCTTCGCCATGGCGCGCACGCCGAGCACGGGTTGCAGCTTCACCATCAACGCCATCATCGACCCGAACATGAACGGCGGCGTGGCCGGGTTCCCGTCGGGCGGCAATCCGTTCGGGCAGATCACCATCGGCGGCCAGCTCAGCCAGTACGGCGTCGATGTCATCGAGCACGTCATCACCCACGAGCTCGGCCACACCCTCGGGTTCCGCCACACGGACTACTACAACCGCGCAATCAGCTGCGGCATCGGCGGCAACGAGGGTGACGGGGGCGTCGGCGCCATCCACATCCCGGGCACGCCGACCACGGCGACCGTCGGCGGCTCCGTCATGAACTCCTGCTTCCGCTCCGTGGAGACGGGCGAGTTCGTCCCCGGCGACCTCGCCGCGCTGCGGACGCTGTACACGCTGACGCAGAGCAACTGGCGGTGGTGCAACAAGTGCCAGGGGCTGTTCTTCGCCGGCAAC
>JBKGHK010000219.1:0-7375 GCA_046520375.1 Pyxidicoccus sp. 3LFB2 | reverse complement strand
GAGCAACTGGCGGTGGTGCAACAAGTGCCAGGGGCTGTTCTTCGCCGGCAACGGCAGCTCCGTGTGCCCCACGGGCGGCGCTCACAATGGGAGCACCAGCGGCGACTACCACCTGCTTCATGGCGCGGGCGGGGCTCCTGATCTGCAGTCGAACTGGCGCTGGTGCAACAAGTGCCAGGGGCTGTTCTTCGGCGGCAATGGCAGCTCCGTGTGCCCCTCGGGCGGCGCTCACAGCGGCGTCACCAGCGGCGACTACAGCTTGATCAACCGCTGACCTGACCCTTAGGTGTCGCGGGCCGGCCAGAAGCTGCTCCACGAGCGCGCCGGCCAGCGACCCGAGCCGTTCACCCGACAAGAAAGCCCCGTGGCACTCGCGAGGTGCCACGGGGCGCGCGCCGACTCGCCAGTCGGTACGGGATGTCCCTCGAGCTGGCGCTTCCGCTCCTGTCGGTCGTGCTCAGCAGCCGTAGAGGTACTTGAACGCGGTGATGTCGGAGCTGGTGAACTCACCGGACTCGGTCGACCGGGAGCAGGAGTTCATGATGGAGCCCCCCACATACGCCGTGGTCGGCGTGCCGGGGATATGGATGGCCCCCACGCCCGCGCTGCCCTCGTTGCCCGGGGCGCTGCACGTGTAGTGATTGAAGAAGTCCGAGTGGCGCAGCCCGAGCGTGTGGCCGAGCTCGTGGGTGATGACGTGCTCGGCCATGTCCACGGCGTAGGTGTTCAGCCCGGTGCCGATGTGGATGGTTCCGTAGGGACGGCCGCCGGAGGGGAAGCCCGCGGAGCCGCCGATGCCAGACATGGTCTGCGCGGTGATGGTCGCGCTACAGCCGGTGGCGGGGCCCCGCGCCATGGAGAAGCACAGCCCCAGGGCATTGTAGTTCTCGATGGCCATGTCCAGCCCCTGGCTGAGGCGGGGGTAGCTGTTGAACGTGGCCGTGGGGTTGATGCAGATCTTCTTCACGGTGGCCGTGCTGACGAGGTTGGTCGTCCGGTACTGCTCCTGGCTTCCCTCGCCAGGCTGGAGCAGCTCGCGGGACGCCGCGAGGCTCACGTGCACGTCACGCCCCGTGTACACCTTGCCGTCGGCGACCAGGATGTCGTCGGCGGGGAAGCCGGCCTCGATGAGGTTGGAGATGATCTCCTCGTGCTCGCTCCGCGAATCGGCCGCGTCGGTACCGCAGCCGGACACCAGCGCACCACAGCTCACCACGAGCACTGCCGCTCTCTTGAACATGGCTTCTCCGTCGAGTCTTGAAGCGGGCTCCCCACGCTCCCGGCATGGGCGCGTCGGGGCGGACGACCGGGTGTTTTAGGCCATCTCACCTGTGAAGGCTATCAAGGTGGGACTAAGCGTTAAGTACGGAAAGGCCTGTTTCCCATGGCTGGCTCCGATATCGTCCGGGCAGTGCCCCGGGGGCGGCTCCGGTGGCGCGGATGGAACGGTGGAGTCGGACCCTCTGGAGGAATGGCATGCACAATCACAAGTCTTCGCTGCTCGGTCGTCGCGGTTTCCTGGTGGGCTCGGGCGCGCTGGGGGCGCTGCTGCTGACCCAGCGTGCGGTGGCCCAGGCGCGGCTGGACGCGGCGGCCGCTGGCATCCGGGCCCATGACTGGCACTCGCAGCCTCGCAATGACGGGAGCACCGCTCCCTCCGGGCCGGAGGAGCTGGGCGGAGACTTCCAGCTCGGCCGCGGCGCGGATGGCGCGTTCGAGCCGCGGCGGACGTTCGAGTCCCAGGTCTTCCAGGCGGACGGCTGGTTCAACATGGTGGGCATGCACTGGGTGGCGGACGTGCCCGAGGGCACCTCGCTGGAGGTGCAGGTGCGCAGCAGCGTGGACGGCACGCGGTGGAGCCCGTGGACGCCCACCGGCCATGTGATGGAGGCCCGGGGCGACGAGGAGCCGCAGGGCGGCGCGGAGACCTTCACCGACGCGGTGGAGCTGGGCCGCGCCCGGTCCATGCAGTACCGCCTGGTGCTGGAGACGCAGGACCCCAGCCTGTCCCCCGTGGTGCGCCGCGTGACGGCCACGCAGCTGGATGCGCTCGCGTCGCCGGGGCTGGAGGACCTGGACTCGCGGGGCCGCGCCATTCCGTTCCGCGTGGGCAATGGCGGGCCGCCCACCGCGCGGCTCATCCTGCGCCATGGGCCCAATGGCTGGGGCGCGACGGACTATGAGCCCGGCTCGCCGATGTACTGGGAGCCCTACGCCGGCGTGTATCCGACGGAGTTCGTCACCATCCACCACACCGCGTGGGCCAACAACCCGGAGAACCCCGTCGCGACCATGCGGGCCGTCTGGTACTACCACGCGATTACGCTGGGCTGGGGCGACATCGGGTACCACTTCCTGGTGGACCAGTACGGCAATGTCTATCAGGGACGCGACGGCGGCCACGCCACCGAGGGCGGCCATGTCTCGCGGTACAACCACCACAACATCGGCATCTGCTTGATGGGGCAGTTCCATCCGGGCGCTCCGGATGTGCCGCCCGGTGGCGAGCCCACGCCCGAGGCCCTGGACAGCGCGATGCGCATGGCCGCGCTGGAGTCCGCGTACTGGGGGCTCAACCCGCTGGAGTCGGCCGCGTACCCCAAGCCGGATGGCTCGTGCCGCCCGCAGCTCGTCAACCCGCGCATCTGCGGCCACCGCGACTGGGGCCGCGGCGCCAGCTGCGTGCGCACGCTGTGCCCGGGCATCAACGTCCACAAGCACCTGCCCGCCATCCGCGAGCAGGCCGCGGCGCTCATCCCGAAGATTCGCGACTTCCACCTGATGCGCATCCTGGAGCGGAAGTCCTGAGTTGAGTCCCGGCCCCGGAGTCAGCGCGTGCCCCGGGGCCGGGGAGGGTGGCTCGCCTCCTCTCCGCGAGGGGGCGCCTGCCTGGTCGGACGCTGGAGGGAGGGCGGGGGATGTCAGACCGGGCGGGTAGGACGGGTCGTGAGGGGCGGGTGGCCCGTGGGGCCGCCTGGAGACCACGACCGAGCGTTCATGGACGTCCGCCAGAAGCTCCAGATTCTCGCCGACGCGGCGAAGTATGACGCCTCCTGCGCGAGCAGCGGGGGCAAGCGCGAGCCCGCTCCCAAGGGGGGCATGGGCAGCGTGGAGCGCACCGGCATCTGTCACAGCTACACGCCGGATGGGCGGTGCGTGTCGCTGCTGAAGGTGCTGCTCACCAACTTCTGCGTCTACGACTGCCAGTACTGCGTCAACCGCATCTCCAGTGACACGCCCCGGGCGCGCTTCACGCCGGAGGAGGTGGTGGGGCTGACGCTGGACTTCTACCGGCGCAACTACATCGAAGGGCTGTTCCTCAGCTCGGGCGTCATCAAGGGCCCGGACTACACGATGGAGCAGATGGTCCAGGTGGCGCGGCTGCTGCGCGAGGAGCACGCGTTCCATGGCTACATCCACCTGAAGGCGGTGCCGGGCGCGTCGCCGGAGCTGATTGCCCAGGCGGGGCGCTACGCGGACCGGCTGAGCGCCAACATCGAGCTGCCCACCGAGGCGGACCTCCAGCGGCTGGCGCCGGAGAAGAGCCTGGCCGTCACCGGCCGCACCATGGGGGAAATCCACGCGCGGCTGGAGCAGGCGAAGGCCGAGCGCGCCGAGAGCCCCAAGGCCCCGCGCTTCGCTCCGGCGGGACAGAGCACGCAGATGATTGTCGGGGCCACGCCGTCGCCGGACGCGGCCATCCTGGACACCGCGCACCGGCTGTACACGCGCTTCGGGCTCAAGCGTGTGTACTACTCGGCCTACAGCCCCATTCCGCACTCGGACGTGCGGCTGCCGGCGAAGTCGCCTCCGCTGGTGCGCGAGCACCGGCTGTATCAGGCGGACTGGCTGCTGCGCTTCTATGGGTTCCGCGTGGGGGAGCTGGCGCCGCCCGAGCAGCCGGACCTGTCCTTGGAGTTGGACCCGAAGCTGGCCTGGGCGCTGCGGCGGCGGGACGTGTTCCCCGTGGACCTGAACCGCGCGCCCCGGGAGCTGCTGCTGCGGGTGCCGGGCATGGGCGTGCGCACGGTGGACCGGGTGGTGCGGATTCGCCGGTGGCATGCGGTGACCCTGGCGGACCTGGTGCGGCTGAAGGTGCCGCTGCGGCGGGCGCGGGCGTTCATCGTCACGGCGGACTGGCGGCCCACGCTGCTGTTGGACTCGGCGCGGCTGGTGGAGCGGGTGCGGCCGGCGTCGCAGCTGTCCCTCTTCGAAGCGGCGGCGTCCGCGCAGACGGGAGAGCTCTGATGCGGGTGAGCGTGGAGCCGCACCTGGCGTCCTTCCGGACGGTGGCGCGGGGGCTGCTGGCGCGCGGCGAACCTCCGGAGCGCGTGCTCTTCGAGGAGGCACAGGCGCGGCAGGGCTCGCTGCTGGCGGTGGGGGCGCCGGTGACGGAGCTGGGGTTGCAGGGTGGGGCGCCGGCTCCGGCCGTGCCCCGGGACTTCCTGGGGCTGGCGGAGAAGGTGGCGTGTCACCGGGACTCGGAGCGGTGGGCGCTGCTGTACCGCGTGCTGTGGCGGTTGACGCATGGGGAGCGCAACCTGCTGGAGGTGGACAGCGACGTGGACGTGCACCGGCTGCGGATGATGGAGCGGGCGGTGCGGCGGGACGCGCACAAGATGACGGCCTTCGTGCGCTTCCGACGGGTGGAGCGGGACGGGGTGGAGCACTTCATCGCGTGGCACCGGCCGGACCACCTCATCGTCCGGCATGTGGCGCCGTTCTTCGTGCGCCGCTTTCCGTCCATGCGCTGGAGCATCCTGACTCCGGATGCGTGCGTGCACTGGGATTTGGAGCGGCTGTCCTTCGGTGACGGGGTGCCGCGCTCGGAGGCTCCGGAGGGGGACGTGCTGGAGTCGCTGTGGGGGACGTATTACGCGTCCATCTTCAACCCGGCGCGGCTCAATGTGCGGGCCATGCGCGCGGAGCTGCCGAAGAAGCACTGGGCCACGTTGCCCGAAGCGCGGCTGATTCCGGAGCTGGTGCGGCGGGCGCCCACGCGGACGTCGGGCATGGTGACGCCGGTGCGGGAGGTGTCCGCGGCCACGGCGTTCCTCCCGGAGCGGCGGGAATTGCCGGCGCTGGCGGAGGCGTCGCGCGGGTGCCGGGCGTGTCCGCTGCATGCCCGGGCCACGCAGGCGGTGTTTGGGGAGGTGCCGGTGGGGGCGCCGTTGATGGTGGTGGGGGAGCAGCCTGGGGATTTGGAGGACCGCGAGGGGCGGCCGTTCGTGGGGCCCGCGGGGCAGTTGCTGGACGAGGTGCTGGGGCGGGCGGGGCTGAAGCGCTCGGAGCTGTATGTCACCAATGCGGTGAAGCACTTCGGGTGGACGGAAGGGGAGGGTGGGAAGCGGCGGCTGCACCAGTCACCAGGGCGGACGGAGGTGCTGGCGTGCCGGGGGTGGCTGGAGGCGGAGGTGGCGGCGGTGCGGCCGAGGATGATTCTCGCGCTGGGGGCCACGGCGGCGCAGGCGTTCCTGGGGACGGGCTTTCGCATCAACCTGAGTCGGGGGCAGGTGTTCGAGACGCCATGGGCGGACGGGTGGATGGCCACGTTCCATCCGTCGGCGCTGTTGCGCATGCCGGACCCACGCAAGCGGGCGGAGGCGCGCATCCACTTCGAGGCGGACCTGCGCGCGGCGGCGGCGTGGCTGCGGCGTCACGTGGGGTGAGCGGTGCGCGGCTCTCGTGGCCAGGTGCTAGGCTTTCGCCATGGCACTGCCGCACTCTTCGCCCCTGAGAGGACGACTCGCGAGCTTCGTCGCGCTGGCGCTTGCCTTGGCTGGATGTGCGGGCCCTCCGACCACCACCATCGTCACTGGGATGGTGGAGCCGAAGCAGATTCGCTTCGTGACAGTGGTCAAACCCGATGCTCATGGCGTGGGCGGCTGGCAGGCCGCCTGCATTCACGTCCGAATCACGCGAAGCGGCACGGAGGAGTCCTTCCTGTGCCGGTTCGGCATCGAGATGCCCGTCCGGAACAGTGAAGGCCCGGTGTCCGTCTCGCTCGCGCAGCGGGTGGCAGCGGACCGCATCAACGAAACAGCCCACCTCGTGCTCGGCTCCGCGACGCCCGCGACTCCGCTGGGCATGTTGTGTGAGACATTCAAGAGTGTGCTCGCGCCCAGGGTGGCGGCGTCGATAGCTGGCGCGATGATGGCCTATCGGTGCCACAAGGCGACGCTGCCCGTGGAGTTTGGTGAATTCGTTCTCTGACCCTTGCCGGACGTCCCAATGACACTGACTGCGCAGCAGTTGCTGGAGGTCGCAAGCCGCTACCGGGACACGACGAAGGACTATTACCTCCGGCAGGAGGCGAGCCCTCAGCACGAGCGGCTCGAGGCGCTGTGGAAACAGGAACTGCTCAAGCTCGACCGGTGGCACGCGTTCCTACGGTCACTTGGCCAGGCGCATCCCGGCTTCACCTTCGGTGACGGCACCGCGCCACTGGCTCCCTGCTTCCGGTGCGTGGCCTATCCCGCCAGGGATTATCCGCATCCGGCGGTTCCCTGGGCCGTCGTGGGCTGCATCAGCATCCTGGCGCCGGTCTACGCGCTCTACGGCGTGGAGTTCGAGCTCGAAGGCTCCCTGCGCAGGAAGTCCACGGTCCACTTCGCGCCGCTTCCAGGGAGCATGGCGGCGGTGGCCCGGAGCATCGGCCAGAGGCTGGAGGCGGAGTTCCAGGTCACCGAGCTCCCACGTGAGCTCGCCAGGACTCCGGTTCCCCTCTTCGTCGAATCCAAGCAGCCGCCCGCAACCACGCTCTTCGACGCGCTCTTCACCGACCGCCCGGAAGTCATCCCTTGAGCGAGCGTGAGGTCACCACCGTGCGTCGTCGAGCGCACGAATGACTGCGTCATGGCCCGCGCGCCAGGCGGACTCGAAGGCCTCGCCGCTGCCCTTGAAGGCCTCGACGGAGGTGGCCTCCATCCGGATGCGAATCTCCCGCACCTCGCAGTCCAGGTCCTGGCGGAAGAAGGCGGGCTCGTCCGTGACGTTGAGGGTGATGAGCCGCGAGCCCGGGAACAGCTCGCAGGCGTCATGCACCGGCACCGCCGACACGCGGTCCGCTCCCGGGTCGATGCGCCGCAGCGTCGCGTCCTCGAAGAGGAACGGGTTGGCCGCGCTGGCGGCCACCGCCTCCGCCACCGGGCCCTCCGTCGCGGTGACGCGCTGGAGGCCTTCTCCGGTGGGCTCCTGGTAGAAGGTGGCGAAGGGCACCGGCAGGTCTTCGATTCGCGCCCCGTGGTGGAACCGGTCCAACACCTGCGTGAAGCGCTCATGGCTGAGCTCGGGCACCGTGGAGGCGCTTCCCGCCGCGCCCAGGGCCCCCGCCGCCAGCGCGGGCGCCAGCCCACCTCCCGAGAGCAACACCGCG
>JBKGHK010000218.1:0-14459 GCA_046520375.1 Pyxidicoccus sp. 3LFB2 | reverse complement strand
GCTCAGCGTGCGCAGGCTGCGTGGTCGGCAGCCCGGCGGGCACGGCGTTGGCGGCCTGCGACTCGGCTCGCACGGCGAGGTAGACGACGCCGTAGGTGCCCCGGCCGCGCTGCTCCAGCAGCCGCCACGGGCCGATACGCGTCCCAGGGGGCAGGCTTGCCGGGTTGAGGTCGTCAGACGCCATGAAGTCCCTCGTGAGGCGGTGCGCACCGCGCCCGAGGAGACTACTCGCGAGGTAGTGGAACTCCAACGTCATCCAGCAGGTGGACGACCACCCTCCCAACCCTGGGTGAACGCGCACGCGTCACCGCCGCCGCAGCTCCCTCCCGTCCTTCACCCCACGGAGATGGCTCCGGCGCGCACCGTGAAGTCCCTCCGGGTGAAGCGCGCGGCCAGTGCCTCCGGCTGGTCGGCATAGGAGGTCCGAGCCTCCGCGCTGGGGATGAGGTGGTAGGCGGCCCGCATCTCGTTGGCGAGCACCTCCACCACGGTGAAGCCGTGGGAGTCGGTGTCCACGAACGCGATGCCCGGGTTTCCCTCGCGCAGGGTGGCGTCCTGCTCGGTGACGACGTACCGGTACACCGCGGAGCCGGGAGGAAAGCCCGCGGCCGCCACCTGTTCGCCCGCCTCCTCCTTCACCGACGAGGACGAGATGGCCGGCGCGGTGAGGGCGGGCACGCCCAGTTCCACGGAGGCGAACGCCGCGTGGATGTCCCCGGACACGACGACGGTGCGGTCCGCCGTGCGCCCCCGCAGCTCTCCCAGCAACCGGGCCCGCTCCTGCGGGTAGCCGTCCCACTGGTCCACGTCGAAGTAGTAGCGGTTGCGCACCGACGCGGGCTCCACGTCCGGCTTGTTGCTCAAGTCCCACACCATGGTGGTGGCGGACACGGAGCTGACCAACACCTTCCACGCCTGCGGGCCGGCCGCCGCGTCCAGCACGAAGGCGGACTGCTCGGAGCCCAGGACGTTCTGCGCCTCGCCACCGGTGGCGAGGTCTCGCGCCGCCGCGTACACGTCGTAGGTGTCCTTCACCACCACGTAGCGCGCGCCCAGCCGTGCGAACAGCGCCGTCTTCCCCAGGTGGACGAAGGCGATGCCCCGGGGCTTGTCCGCGGGAGGGATGGGCGCCCGTCCCGCCTGGGCGAGCACCGGGTTGACGTACGCCAGCGCCACGGGGCCCCGCACCACTACCTCGGCGCGCGAGTCCGCCTCCTGCTGCGTCAGCCCGGCCGCCACCGCGAGCTGCACGTAGGCCAGCCGGAGGATGCCCTGCGCCTCCGCGTACTCCGGTGCGCTGATGTCCACGTACGCGAAGGTGTCCGCCGTGAAGGCCCCCGCCACGCCCAGGGCCGCCAGGGTCGCCGCGTCCACCGCCACGGTGGCGGGCCAGGCGTCTTCGGGAATGAGGTGGTCCGGGTGCCGGGTACGGTAGTCGGTGACGATGAGCCGCAGCGCGGTCCCGAAGTCGAAGGCGCGCCAGATGCGGGTGTCCGGGTAGCGCGGCACCGCGTCCAGGTCCACCACGCCCTCGGGGACATCGTCGGGGTCCAGCGGCAGGTACTCGAAGAAGGCCCGCTCCGCGTTGCGGCGCCGCTCGACCTGGAGCTCGTCCTGCCGCCCGTCGGTGTAGTTGGCGTGCGCGTCCCACGAGTCGTCGGAGAACTCGTGGTCATCCCAGGTGACGATGAACGGGTAGCGCTCGTGGGCCTGCTGGAGGAAGGCGTCCGAGCGGTACGTCCGGTAGAGGTCGCGGTAGTTGGACAGCGACGCGGCCGCGAGCACCGTGCCGCCGGAGGTGGCCAGCCGCAGGGCGCCGTCCGGCTCGCTGAAGCGCACCTGGCGCGCGGGCCCGGGCAGGGCCGCTTCGAGGGTCGTCTCATAGACGTAGTCCCCGAGGAAGACGACGAAGTCCAGGTCCTCGTCGAGCTGCACCAGGCGCTGCCAGGTGTTGTAGTAGCGGCCGTTGTAGTTCTGGCAGTTGGCCACCACGAAGCGCACGGGCGTGTCCGTGCCGGCCTCCGGGGCGGTGCGGGTGCGCCCCACGGGCGAGGCGACGCGCCGGCCGTTCTTCTCGTAGAGGAACCGGAAGAAGTACGTCGTCCGCGGCGTCAGGCCCGACACCTTCACCTTGAGGACGTGGTCATGCGCCGCACTGACGGACACGTCCTTCAGCTCCAGGACGCGCTGGGAGAAGCCGTCATCCGTGGCGACCTGGAGGGTGAGCCGGAGGTCCCCGCCGGGGGTTCCCGAATCGAAGATGCGCGTCCACAGCACCACGCTCGTCGGGCGTGGGTCTCCGGACGCCACGGAGTGCGGGTAGAAGGAGCGGTCCTCGATGATGGGGCTGTCGTCGTCATCGTCGGAGCACCCGAAGGCCGTGCTCGCGGCCACGGCGGCAAGGCACTTCAGGACGGAACGGCGGTCCAGGAACCGGGGCACGGGCACCTCCTCTGGGCTTCCGGGAGGAGGGCTCCCGGAGAACGCGCGAGGTTACGAGGCACGGCGCCATGCTCCATCGGCCCCGGGGCTGTCCGTCCCGTCCGCTTCCCGGCAGCAATGCCCGGCGGCGGGGCAGGGTGGATGAGCCGTCCCGCTTACAGCCCTGGCGTGCCCGCCCACAGCGAAGCGGGCACGCCGGAGGCACTCAGCAGCAGTTGGCCGGCTTCTGCGAGATGACCATGACGAGGGCGACGATGCCGAGCGCGAGCTGCACCAGCACGACGGCCAGGTAGGCCCCTCCGGAGAGCAGGAGGCTGGCCACCGACGCGACGAAGACCGCCGTATTGATGGCGATGTTCCACCAGTGCCCGGTCATCGCGGCCGACACGGCCCTGCCGAAGGACCCGCTCGCGTAGAGGCACTTGATGACCTGGATGACCGTGTTGCCTGACGTGGCTCCGCTGGCGGCCCTCACGATGGCCCTGAGCAGCGGGGTGCCATCCTGGATGAGGGGCTTCAGGGCGGAGACGGTCTTCACCGCCGAGTAGCCCAGCCCCAGCACCGACATGAGCAGGCAGAGCGAGGTCGCGGCCACCGAGATGACCCAGCTGACGCACTCCCAGTTGACGGTCAGCTCCATCCGCCCGCACTCCTCGGCCCCCATCGCGGTGTGGTGATAGAAGACGCACTCATTCCCCACGCGCTTCCTGGTGATGGCGCCCACGGGCATGCCGCTGGGGCCGTTGCCCCGGGACAACCCCAGATAGAGGTTGTTGCGGAACTGGGACCGCAGACGGTCCTTCATGGCGCCCGGGACGGCCGCCAGCACGGGCTCGAACGCGGCGATGATGGCTTCGATCTGCTCGCGCGGAATCGGGCTGTTCTCGGGGTAGGGGACGGCCTCGGTGGACCAGCGGACCGCATTCCGGGTTCGCGCGGCGGGCTCGACCTTCGCCAGCTGCGCCTCGTCGGAGACACCCGGCGGTGGCGTCGACTCGGACGGAGGGGTGACGACCAGGGCGGGCGTCGCCATGTTGAGCAGCAGCGGCGGGTTCCCCGTCACCTGGTTGGCGATGCTGAGGCCGTCCCAGCCGTAGAACGCGACGCAGCCCTCCTCGGCATCCGCGGGGGATTGCGCCATGTACTGCTGGACCTCGCTGGCCGAGAGCGCCCGGGACCACAGCGCCGCCGCCTGGAAGTACCCCTGGAACTCCATGGCGGCTTCGCCCGGGACGTCGGCGTCGTAGGTGGCGCCAAACATCGTGACGGGTGCCGAGAGCACGGGCAGGACGACAGAGGACTGAACCGTCAGGACGCCATCGAGATACATCTGCGCGCGGGTGCCATCGTAGGTGACCGCCAGATGGTGCCAGCCCCCCGGGGCCAGCTGCAGGGTGTGTCCCCAGCCGCTTTGACCTGTCTCCAGGGACTGCTTGAACGACAGGCTGAAGCCGGTTCCATCCGAGTTCCACTCCAACCCCATGGCGCAGCCGTAGCCGGTGTTCCGGTCCTTGCACGAGAAGACGGTGCGGAACGGGGCCTGGTACTCGGAGGGCGCGTCGGCGTTGATCCACGCCTGCACGCTGAAGGGCGCACCGTCGGCCGCCACCGTGAGCGCATCGCGCGGTGAGGGCTGAACGGCCGCGTTGACCACCCGCAGCGCGGGCGCGACCATCACCACCTGCGCGCCCCCCAGGAGGCTGGCGGCGCCCAGGTTGTTGCCAGAGACATCGCTGGCCGAGCCATCGGCGAAGCTGTAGCAGGCGGCGAGCGTCGGCCCCGGCGGAGGCGCGTCCCAGAGCGGCTGCCGCTCGCCCTCCGGAATCGCGGCGGACCAGAAGGAGACGTTGAAGAACTGCGCGTCCGTGTTGGCGCCCAGGACGAAGGGGCCGCTGGAGGCGGTGACGTGGGAGAGGGCGCCCTCGATGAGCGGAGCGCCGTTCGCATACAGCGTATAGGCGCCCATCTGGGGCCCCTGCGTCTCGAAGACGAGGAGGACGTACTGCCAGTGGCCGGGCAGCAGCTCGAGCTCCGAGCGCTGCGGTGCGGACATGCCCGGGAGGCTGAGGGTGAGCTGCAGCCCGTGCTGCCCGATGTAGAAGGACGAACCGGACTTCAGCAGCCGGCCGTCGTACGCGGGGGCCCGGGGCCGCACCCAGAAGCCGATGGAGTAGGACGCGCTGCCGCTCGTGTCGATGGGGCTCGTCCCTCCGAACTGGATGCTCTGGCCGTAACGAAGGTCCGCCGCGCCGTACTGGTACATGGGTCTCAAGGGATGGCTCCGGGTGTGGATGGCGTCAGCCTGCCCGCGCGTCATGCGCGGAAGCGGCGGTGACGGGCGCCGCCTAGAGCAAGGCCTGCGCCATCCGGAGCCCTCCCGGGCTGACAGAGGGAGCGCACGCACCGCGCACGCCAGCGCCGCCGGGCCTTGCGTCCTGATGCCACACGGTTGCGTCATCCCGGGACGCAGGGCCCTGCTCAGGCGCAGCTCCGGCAGCGACGAGTCCCCTGCCGGTCATCCATCCATCGGTGCTGGGATGCTCATGGGCGGACGAGTCTTGACCCACAGCACCCGCACTTGATTGAAAGGACGCGACCATGCGATTCCACGCTTGCGCCGCACTGCTACTCCTTCTCTCGGCGTGCGCTACGTCGGTGCCGAGCCCAGGAGAGCGCGTGTCCCGGTACCCAAGGATCGCCAATCTCCAGAGAGCTGCGACGCTGCCGTGGACTGACGGGGGCCGGTGCGCTGTCCGTGAGGCGTCCCAGCCTTGGCCCGTGCTAGCGGAGCGGTGCTTTGCAGCCCTCGACCATGACCGGGTCCGGTTCAACGACCGGACGCGAAGGTGTGCCGTTGCCTCAGCGGGCGCGGCTGCCTTGGGAATCGGCCTCTGTGTCCTGGCTGCTCCCGAGAGCGTTGTGGGCACGGTGATGTCTTTGGCGTAGTGCTGGAGCGAGAGCGCCGCCCAGGGCATCTGGGAAGGAGGGCGCCCATCCCTCTATACTTCGCTCCGCGGGACATCACGCCCCAGCCAGGTGCAGGGCCACCAGAGATGGGAAGAACATGAATCCTCGCCTCCTTGCTTCAGGGGTTGTCCTCTGCCTTGCACTCACGGGGTGCGTACACCGCTTCAATGGCGAACCCGTGGAGTACGGGAGAAAGCTTGGCAGGGGCAACTACAGCTTCGCGGAACACCCGGGCAAGGGATTGGCGGTGCTCTCCACGCGGATGAAAGTCAACCCCGAGTGCCGTGCCGAGACCGTGGCGGGCAGTCTGGACTTTCGTAATAGCGATAAGCCCGTCTATGTGTCGGAGGGCTCGTTCCAGTTGCTGAACACGCTCTTCTTCGGCCTGAACGCTGGTCGCTTCAAGATGAAGGCGCTGGCCTCCAGCGCGGCGGAGCCTGAGAAGAAAGCGGCCCCCGAGCGGGCGCGGACCACGGTTTTCGCTGTCCAGGAAGTGCCCGCCGGACGATACGTCCTGGGAGGCATAAGGGTGTTCGTCCCCGAGAGCCTTTCGAAGTTCGGGACGATGGCCATCCCAGTGCTTGCGTTCTCCATCAAGCCTGGAGAGGTCGTCTACCTGGGGGAACTCGAAATCGATATCCACGGCGAGGGCTGCAGGTTCACAGGGTTCGTGGTCCGCATCCGCGATGAGTGGGAGGAGGACCTGGGGCGCTTCGCTGACCAGGTCCTCAACATCCGTCCGGAGGACGTCCAGCTGCGCCTGCTCAGGGATGAGTCGTTCCCGGACCGGATGGATGGAAGCCGCGGGCTGTAGGGACAGGCCTGACTCCGCCGGCCAGTTGAATGTTCCGGTCAGAATCGCTCTATCAGGGATGGAGGAGGAGTCATGCCCCGTCCGTATTCGTTGGACTTGCGTGAGCGAGCCGTTGCGGCTTAGAGCCTATTTCGGTAGGGAAGAAGCTGGCCCACCTGCTGCGTTAT
This sequence comes from Pyxidicoccus sp. 3LFB2, assembly GCA_046520375.1. GTDB lineage: Bacteria > Myxococcota > Myxococcia > Myxococcales > Myxococcaceae > Myxococcus. The sequence goes on along the minus strand of JBKGHK010000218.1, from coordinate 8,069 downwards.
GCGAGCAGGAGGGCAGGCGCATGGGGCTGGTGAGAAAAGACGACGGATGGAGGATGCCGGACGAGCTGTGGGCGAAGCTGAAGCCGCTGCTGCCGCCCCGTCCTGAGCACCCGCTGGGCTGCCACAATCCGCGGGTGCCCGACAGGCAGGCCATGGACGCCATCCTCCTGGTACTGCGCACCGGCATGCAGTGGGGAGCATTAAGGGCCACCGGCATCTGCCACCCGTCTTCGGCCTACCGTCGCTTCCGCGAGGGGCTGGCGGCCGGCGTCTTCCGAGAGTTCTGGCGACAGGGGCTGCTGGCCTACGACGGCCTGGTGGGCATCAACTGGAGCTGGTTGGCATTGGATGGGGCGATGGGCAAGGCGCCGCTGGGCGGGTGGAAAAACCGGCCCCAACCCCACCGACAGAGGGAAGAGCCGGTGGCGCCAACACGAACGACTTCAAGCTGGCGCGCGCCACACTCAAGTCCATTCCAGTCCCGAGGCCCACGCCCACTAAAGCCTCACGGCAGCACCTCTGGGCCGAATTGGGGTACGACTACGACGAGATGCGAAGGCTGGCCGAGGAGTTCGGCTTCACGCTGCACCTGCCGCGACGTGGGCAGGCGGAGCGCACGAAGAAGAGCAACACGCGGAAGCAGGCGCGGCGGTGGATGGTGGAGCGCGGCCACTCCTGGCTCAACCGCTTCCGTCGGCTGCTGGTCCGCTGGGAGAAGCGCGAGGATACCTACCTGGGAATGCTGCACCTGGCGCTGGGCATCATCACTTGGTTCCACGCGCTCCTACCGAAATAGGCTCTTAGGTGAGCGGCGTCCCCCCGTGAAGGCTCCCGCCATGTTGCGTCTAGGTCGCGTGAGCCTGCGGAACGGGCTGGAACAGGGGGGACGGGATGGGACGCGGCGGGATATCGACTCCCAATCATTCCGGCGGTTACGAGGTAAGGGCGAGATCCTGTTGGGGTTTTCGCACCGCCCGGCGCGGCCTCGATTCCCGCCGCCTCCACTGAAGCGAGAGCCTCGTGGCGCCTGCAGGGTGCCACGGGGCTGGTTTCCCAGAACGCGCCGGGTCAGCTGGGCGCGCACCGGGGAACGGTGCGCCTCCCTCGGCAAGAGGCATGGCACTTCAGAAGGGCTGGCGTCCGGCTCTCGAAGCCAGGAAACACATCCCCTCGGGGCCGCCTCATCGCCGGGGTGAGAGCTTCACGCCGCCGAACATCGTCGCCTGCATCGCGGGCGTCTGGAGGAAGTCGTGCGGGAAGCCGGGCTCGATGGCGCTCGCCTCATGCAGGCGTGCCAGCGCGTCATCGGGCAGCTCCACCTCCAGCGCCACGAGGTTGTCCTCCAGCTGTCGCAGGGTCCGCGCGCCGATGATGGGCGACGCCACGCCAGGGTTGTGCAGCGTCCACGCCAGCGCCACCTGCGCGGGCGTGCGCTCCAGGCTCCTCGCCACGTCCTTCACCACGTCCGCGATGCCGAGCCCCCGGGCGGAGAGCGAGCCACTGACCCGGGCCACGCCCTTGCGCGTCACCGCCACGCCTTCGCCCTCCGGCTCCAGGTCCGCTTGGGAGTACTTGCCGGTCAGCACGCCGCTGCCCAGCGGAGACCAGGGGATGACGCCCAGGCCCAGCTCCCGGGCCATGGGAATCAGCTCCCGCTCCACGGTGCGCTGGAGGAGGCTGTACTCGATTTGAAGGGCGATGAGCGGGGACCATCCGCGCACGTCGGCGAGCGCCTGCATGCGTGACACCTGCCACGCCGGCGTGTCGGAGATGCCCAGGTAGAGCACCTTGCCCGCGCGCACGAGGTCGTCCATCGCCCGGAGCACCTCCTCCACCGGCGTCGTGCCGTCCCAGGCGTGCAGGTACAGCAGGTCGATGTAGTCACTCTTCAGCCGCGCCAGACTCTGCTCCACGGTGCGGACCATGTTCTTGCGGTGATTGCCCCCCGAGTTCGGGTCCCCCGGCCGCGTGGCGAGGCTGTACTTGGTGGCCAGCACCAGCCGCTCGCGCTTGTCGGCCGAGAAGGCTCCCACCAGGCGCTCCGAGGAGCCGTTGGTGTAGTAGCTCGCGGTGTCGATGAAGTTGCCGCCTCGGTCGACATAGGTGTCGAAGATGCGGCGCGCCTCCGCCTCGTCCGCGCCCCAGCCCCAGTCGGAGCCGAAGGTCATCGTCCCGAGCGACAGCGGGGAGACGCGCAGGCCCGAGCGGCCCAGCAGGCGATACGTGTCCAGGGAGAGCTTCGCGTTCATGTCGTCCTCCAAAAGAGGCCGCCGCATCAGGCGGCTGCGTCACTGGGAGGACAATGCGTGCGCGCGGCTGTTCAGGGAATCGGGCAGAATCTGAATGGGCCTTGAAGCAGGAGGTACAGAATGCGGGGCAGCGAGTACGCCGAGCTCACCGCCTTTGTCGCGGTCGCCGAGCACCAGAGCTTCTCCCGGGCCGCCGCCCACCTGCGCGTCTCGCCTTCCGCGCTCAGCCAGACCATCCGCCAGCTGGAGGAGCGGCTGGGTGCCCGGCTGCTGAACCGCACCACGCGCAGCGTGGCCCTCAGCAAGGCCGGTGAGCGGCTCCTGGCGCGGGTGCGTCCTTCCATCACCGAGCTGGACGCGGCGGTGACCGAGGTCCGCGAGTCGCGCGACACGCCCTCCGGGAGCCTGCGCATCAACGCGCCCCCGGTCGCCGCCACGCGGCTGCTCGGGCCGCTGCTGGGCCCGTTCCATGCCGCCTACCCCGACATCGTCCTCGACATCGTGGTGGAGGAGGCGCTGACGGACATCGTCGCCGGCCGCTTCGACGCGGGCATCCGGCTGGGGGAGAACCTCGCGAAGGACATGATTGCGGTGAAGCTCGGCGACGCGCAGGAGTCGGCGGTGGTCGGCTCCCCCGGCTACTTCGCGCGCCACGGCGTCCCGAAGACGCCGCGCGAGCTGCACGCGCACCGCTGCATCAACTGGCGCTGGAGCTCCAAGGGCACCCTGTACCGCTGGGAGTTCGAGAAGAACGGCAAGGAGCTGGAGGTGGCCGTCGAGGGCCCGCTCATCGTCAGTGACACGTCCCTCCTCATCCAGGGGGCGCTGGACGGCCTGGGCATGGGCTACATGCTCGAGGAGGAGGTCCGGCCGTGGCTCGCGGCGGGGCGGCTGCAGCGCGTGCTGAAGGACTGGTCACCGAGGTTCCCCGGCTTCCACCTCTACTACCCCAGCCGCCGCCAGGTGCCGGCCCCGCTGCGTGCCTTCCTCGACTTCCTCCGCCAGGGGCCCGGGCGCCCCCAGCGTTCACGGGGGAGGCTCCCTGCCCCGGAGTGAGTTCGTGAAGAACTCCAAGCTGCCGCTCATCATCGGCATGGACTCGAAGACCAAGAACCACGCGGGGCTCGAGCGCGCGACCGGGCTCGTAGCGCGTCGATTACTCCCACTGCTTCGAGACGTCCGCCGGGGTCGGCTTCGGCGGAGGCGGTGGGAAGTAGCGCTCGCGGTGATGGTCGAAGTCGGACCACGTCACACGCTTCCCGAAATTGCCCAGCATTCCCCGGACCTCTTCGACCGAGTACTGCCGCTCGCGCCCATCGGTATAGGCCTCCGCGACGCGGCCGTCCTTGAAGACAGCCCGGAAGATGATGGACCGCTTGCCGCACCTGATGTCCGAGGAGATGGGCTTGTAGCGGACACCGTCGACCCGGAGCAGGTGGTACTCCATTCTGTTGAACCGCTGATTGGGCTCCAGGCGCCCCTTGCTGCAACGGGCTACCACCTCGGAGACTTCCCCCAGGAACACCCGGAAGTTGGCGGCCGCCTCCGGAATGAAGCCTGGAGCCCAGGTGGGGTTGGCCTCGCTGATGGCCTTGTCGATGCTCTCATTGAGCAACCGCGCCAGCGTCGGGCTGGGATGTTCCCTGGCTCCTCGGGTGGCGCCAGGAGAGGGACCAGGGCGAAGTAGCCCACCATGCAGGCCGTGGTCGCGCCGCATGCAACGAACAGCCACTTGCGCGGATGGATTGGATTCTGCGTCACCATGTCTCCCCTGCGTACCACGGAATGTCAGGGCGGGACGTGATACGCCGTCGCCAGGGCGCGGCACTCCCGCGGGAGGCCCTGAAAACGGATGAGGATGGCAGGTGGAAGATGGCCGAGGACCTCGAAAATTTCCGTGAGCTCTGGTCAGACCCGGCGAGCGGATGGACGCTCCATCACAGCTCCACGGTGCGTCACACATTCTTCGTCCTGCTCGGCCCCACGCCCGTCACGGTGTCGCAGCTTCGCGCCCTGCGAATGCTCCCCGGTCCTCTCCAGGCGGTGCCCCTTCGTGACCTCAAGCGCCATATCCCGGAGGACGGACGGGTCCTCATCGACGAGTTCCACGGGCGCCTGGTGCGGGACGTCGCGGAGATGGCAAAGCACCTCGGGCTGCGGTTCGACATCGAGAGTCTTGTCCTCGACGCCTACGTGCCGGTCAACAGCAAGACGGGAGCCGCGTGGCTCATCGAGGATGCAGAGACTGCGCGGCGCGTCGCGGAGCGGATGATGGCGGCGGGGATGCCCGTCATCCATGCGGAGGAATGACACGGGCGTCCGACACCCCCGAAGCCCTGCGCGCGGCTGAACCCGCGCGGCCTCGGGTTCAGCCTGGCCGAGCCGCGGCCCTGGTACCCGGAGGGCGGCAGAGCCGCCGGCTGGAGCCGTGGGAGCAGCGAGGCGCAAGAGCGCCACGCCTTCGGCCCTCGGCACTGGGTGGGGCGGCGACCTACTGCGCCAGGGCCGGGCGGTAGGTGGCCAGGGTGCACCGCATGCGCTGCACCTGCTCCGCGCTGAAGCCTGTCATGCACGCGTCGTCCGTCAGCTCCATGTAGTTCTGGATGGGGACCGGCACGCCGCCGCAGCTGGTGATGCCCGCCGTGCAGCCCTTGTGGGAGGTGGCGTTGGGCTGGGTGTCGCAGATGCGGTCGCCCGTGGTGTAGCAGCCCGGCGCGGTGGCCGTGCCGCACCCGGAGTAGTACGTGTGGAACAGGCCCAGGTAGTGGCCCACCTCGTGGGTGGTGGTCCGTCCGTTGTGGTACGGCACGACCGGACCGGTGCGCCCGAAGGCCTGCCAGTTGATGACCACCCGGTCCTGCGGCTGACCCACGGCGCCCGCGGGGTCCGCGGGGAGGAAGGGCACGTACCCGCGCGAGCCGGCGGCGCTGTTGGTGTAGAGGTTCAGGTAGCGCGTCGGGTCCCACGCGATGCTGAGCCAGTAGCTGCCCTTGTCCTGGAACCACGTCGTGTTGCAGTAGCGCTTGATGCCCGTGGTCGGGTTGCCCACGGGGTCCACGGTGGCGAGAAAGAACTCGATGTTGCTGTCCACGCCTCCCGCGCCCGGACTGCCGGCCAGCGCGCGGAAGTCCTCGTTGAGGACGGTGAGCTGGCTGTGGACCAGGGCATCCGAGACATTGCCATTCGTGCACGTCCCATCCGCGATGACATGGACCACCACCGGGATTCGCAGCGGTGTCGTGGGCTGCCACAGCGGACCGGGGACGGTGGAGTCCATGGAGCAGTCGGAGGAGACAGCCCTCAGCGTCCAGGAGGGCGGGGGCTCCGGGGCGACACACTGGTTGGACTGGAGCGGGAGGACATCTCCGGGCAGGAGCGCCAGGGCGTAGGCGACGAGGGCGTGGGTTGGGAGCATGGGACCGCCAAGGCTACCGGCCCCTGTCCAATCCTTCCAGGGCGCCACGGATGGCCGAGCAGGCCTCACCGCCACGGCACGATCTTCCGACGGGGAGACCGCGCCGCGAACCGGGACGACTGCACCGCCGCATCGAGATTCAGCAGGCAGCTGCCCATGGACAGTCACGACGTGCCGGGTACACCGCACGTCGTGTCGTGCCCGGGAGCAAACCCTGACGCTCCACCGCCAGCTGTCTCGGCGGTCTGTCTCAGGGGCTGCACTGCCACTGCGCGTTGCAGTAATGCACGGAGATGCCGGCAGTCCCGTGTCCATCATTGGCGATGTACACATGCGCCGGGCTGCATCCGCGAAGCTGCCCACTGGGGAACTCGGTGGGGGTGGTGGAGCCGTTGCACGCGAAGATGAGAGTGCGGCCCGTATTGTTCGCGATGATGAGGCTCGGCTGGATGGCGCTCCACCAGTGGTGCCAGGGGCCGCTGAGTTCGTAATAGGCGGCGGCGGTGGTGGAGATGCCCATCGCGATGACAAAGACAGCGGCTGCGAGTTTCTTCTTCATGGTCGCCTTCCCGAGATGTGCTGGCTAGAAGGCCAATGCCTCGGTTGGCAGGCATTGGCTTTCTTCATGCTGTCTCAGTCCCGTAATCCGGTCAACTCACGTAAAGACCGAACACTGAGACGGAGCGTCGCTGTTGCAGATGAAGGGGATGGAGCCTCGGAGTACCAACTGCAACCGTGAGGCATGGGCAACACCGTGCGGATGGCTGGAGGCCGCGGTCCGGGAGGCATCCGTCATCCGACCGATGCGGGTCGGCGCAACCGCGCGAGGGGGTGGAGGATAATTCCTACAAATGCACGGCGCTGACTACCCCGTGCGACATCGAACAGGAGCCCACCATGCCCATCCTCAAGCACCTCGCCACCACCCTGACGAAGCTCCCGAAGAGCGCGCGGCACTACTCGACGCGCGTCCCCGTGGAGGTGCCCAAGCCGGCCCCGACGAAGAGCCCGTCTCAGATTGCCCAGGAGACCCGGGCTCGGAACAACTCGCTCGACTTGATGAATGACATCATGCGGGCCGAGGACCGCCGGCATGGCGGAAACAACGCCGACATGCCCCGGTTGAAGCCCGACGTGCTGCTGTCCCGGCGCGATGACGTCCCGACGAAGTTCATCCAGCCGAAGTACGGGACGCACAAGTCGGCCATTGGCCAGGACGGCGCGCTGTATCCCGCGGACAAGAATGGAACGACCACTCCGGCGATGCATGTCGACGGCGCGAAGGAGGTCAAGGAGCACACCCCGTACACGTCCTTCAGCGGCCTGCAGACGGGGGTGGACGGGACGGCGCCCCACCAGCTCGTCGACAAGCCCATGTATGGGAAGAACCGCATCGTCACCAATCCGTCCAGGGACCCCAGGGGCGGAGAGGTGCTCGACCAGTTCGACCTGCAGCGTGACATCCGGACCTCGCCGAACCGCTCCCTGGACGACACGGCCGTGCTGCGCAGCGAGCCGCGTCCCCAGCCGCTCTGGCAGCCCACGGACGAGGAGCGGGCCCTCATGCCGCGCGTAGGCGTGGACCCCACGCAGCCCAGCTTCACCTTCCGTGAGCGCGCCATGGTGAACACGGCCAGGGACCAGGAGTACTTCATCAAGGGCCCCATCACGAACTTCGAGCTCCAGGTGCCCGACAAGAACGGCAACCTCCAGACGCTGTCCAAGGACGAGGTGCTCGCCCTGGCCCGCAAGGAGCTGCAGGACAGGGAGTAGCTCCGGGGCCCCTTCAAGCGCGGCCGGAAACCTCGGCTCCCTCGCGCAGGCAGGGAGCCGAGGCCCGGACGTCAGGTCCAGTCGACGAAGTCGATGTTGTCGAGCGCGTCCACGGTGATGCCGATGGAGGCGCACGACACCGGCTCGAACGAGTCATGGCTTTCACCCGACGCGGCCGGCACGCCCTTTCCGCAGGAGTAGCCGACAGGGAAGAGCGCCGCCCAGGCACGCGCGGCGACCTGCGCGTTCGTCTTGTGGATGATGGCGTATTGCCCCGCCGCGCCGAGCGCCGGTTCCAGGGCCGCATCCGCGTCCGCGAGCTGCCCATCGGCGATGGCGGAGTCCGTGGGCATGAGCACCAGCAGGCCTACGCCCAGTTCCCCACCATTGAGGGCCGCGGCCGGGGGCGGTGTCTCGAGTTGCAGCCCGAAGGTGGACCCGGTGCTGGTGCCCTCGCCGAACTTGTAGAGGTAGTCGGGAGAGCTGCTGGACACGGACCAGATGACCATGAGCTTCGCGCTCGCGGGCACCTCCTTGCCGGTGGCCGCCGTCAGCGTGCCGCCCGCCGCGAAGCCGGAGCCCGCGTCCGCCTGCCCCGCGTCCGGCTCCTGTGTTCCCGCGTCCGGCCTGCC
>JBKGHK010000217.1:0-14506 GCA_046520375.1 Pyxidicoccus sp. 3LFB2 | reverse complement strand
GGCCGGAGCGCCTCGGTGGCGGGCGCGGGAGCCTCGGTGATGGGCGCGGGAGCAGCCTCGGTGGCGGCGGGAGTGGGTGTCTGGGCCCAGGCGGCCGGCACGGTGCCCAGGGCCAGCGCGCAGAGGGACGCGGTGAAGGGGAATCGCTTCATGGGTGCGCTCGGAAGGGAAAGGGGAGACCACGGGCCGGCCCCGCCGCGTGCACCACGGCGGGGCCGGCCCTGCTGCTTGGAGGGAAGGGGAGGGGGCGCTACTCGGCCAGGTACCGCAGCGCCAGGTCCAGGCCCGCGTTGGAGCGCAGCGAGCCGAAGTGGTTGGCGATGAAGCCGCGGTTGAAGTAGCCGCTGCTGTCGTAGTCGTTCAGCGTGGTCAGCGCGTTCGTCACGCAGCCATCCATGTCGATGCGCGAAGCGGCCTCGGACACGTAGAAGTCCTGGTAGTTGGTGCCCTTCGTCTTATCCGTCATGGTGATGGTGTAGTACTTCACCACGTTGTTGCCGCACTGCCCCGTCTTGCCGAAGGCGTAGTCCCCGTCCGCGCACGGCGTGGCGAACAAGTCCCGGGGGCCGTTGAGCGGCTTGTGGAAGAACGTCTGCACGTAGTTGGAGCGGCTGCCCATCTCGCAGACGATGGTGCCGCGCATCGTGTCGTTGCTGCCGCACAGCGACGCGGGCTGCGTGTCATAGGTGGAGACGCCGTGGTTGGCGCCCGAGCCGAGGATGACGTGGCTCAGCTGGGGGAAGGGGTTGATGGCGCCCGAGCGACCCGAGTTCCACTCCACGTAGAGGCGGCGCACGGCGTCGCGCGCGACGGTGACGCCCAGCGAGTGACCGATGAGGGCCACCTTGCGGTTGGGGTTGTTCTTCATCACCGCCTTGATGAGCGACTGGAGGATGGGCGTGGACCAGCCGTGGTCGATGTTGCCCGCGGCGTTCTGCGTGCTGCTGTTGGCGGACGGGTCGATGCTGGTGACGAGGTCCGTGCGCATGTCCACGGCGATGACGCGGTAGCGCTGCGCGATGAGCTTCTCGGCCAGCTGGTCGCGCGCGGTGGAGTCCCCGGTGAACTGGACGTTCTCCGTGGCCGTGTTGACGGACGTGCCCGGCGGCAGGAGGAACTTCTCCCAGGTGTGCGGGCGCGTGGAGTTGCCGTGCACCAGGATGACGATGGGCTTGGAGGAGTCCTCGGAGTTCTGCGTGTACTCCTTGGCCGCGCAGGGATAGCCGTCAATCTTCGCCCGGTCCCCGTCGATGAAGCCGGTGGCGGCGTTGGGGCCGCCGAAAGCCGAGTTGCCGGTCCACTTGCCGTCGTTGTTGCCGTCCGTGTACGGCGTGGTGCCGGTGGTGTTGGCCTTGTCGTAGTAGAGGTTGGCCACCGTGCAGCCCGGGTGGTTCGTCAGCGGGCGGTAGTGGCCGTCATAGCCGCGGTAGTTGTCCTGGTTCTGCGGCACCGTGGTGGTGATTTCCGCCATCTCCTGCGCGTCCTCGATGGACCACCTGGAGATGTCGATGCCGGCCGCCTGGACCTCCGCCGTCTTCGAGGCGATGCGCTCGCGACAGGCCACAATCGCGGCGGGCGTCTCCACGAGGGGCGGCGCGTCGTCGCCCAGGTCCTGGTGGATACAGGCCACCCCGCACAGCCCGAAGACCACCGACACAGCACGAATACTCATGCGACGCGTTGCCATTCGTAGCTCCGTTGCAATCACTTACAGGGACGTAAAAAGCCGCAAGTGAGGCGAGTCGTACCAAACGCGGACGCCAGGGAGCAAATCAGACTTGAAGACTGATTCAGATTTCGGCCAGTCCGAGTTGAAGCCTGATTCAGCATTGCGCTGCGTCACGCGCCGAAGTTGAAGCCTGATTCAGTATTCCGCCGCGTCGGCAACAGGGCGAGGCCGGACATGCGTCACGGTGCGTCAGGAATCATGAAGGAGAACGCGCACTGCGGCGCGTCACGGGTGTAGGTTCCTCCCGCTGGATTTGAACCCCTCCAGGAAGGCGCGCACCGATGAATCCCCGTCACCTCAGCCGGGGCGAGTTCCTCGCCCTCACCGGTCTGCTGTCCGGCTCCGCGTTGCTGCGAGGCACCGCCGAGGCCGCCACGCCCGTGGCCCCCGCGCCCGTGGCCAAGGGCGCACCGAGCCCGGGGCCGTCCCGGGAGGAGCTGGAGAAGGTGCGCCGCGAGTGCCGCGCCGCGCTGACGGGCGGCATGCCCGGCAACCCGGGCGACGAGCTCATCCGCATCGGTGAGTGGGTGAAGCGCCAGGGCGTGTCGCGGGACTTCTACGGCAACGGGGAGTTCATCCAGACCTTCGAGAAGCGCGTGGCGGGCCTGCTCGGCTTCGAGGACGGGTGCTACATGCCCACCGGCACCATGGGCCAGCTCGCGGTGCTGCGCATGTACGCGGACGCGAGCGGCAACCGGCGCGTGGGCCTGCACCCCTCGTCCCACCACGTGCTGCACGAGAGCGACGCGCACGCCGTGCTGCACGGACTGCGCGAGGCGCTCATCTCCCCGTGGACGCGGCCGCTCCTGGCCAGCGACGTGCGCGACGCGAAGGATGCGCTCGGCACCGTCAGCGTGGAGCTGCCGGTGCGGTGGCTGGGCGGGCAGCTCCAGACGTGGGAGCAGCTGGAGGAGCTCAAGCGCACCTGCCGCGAGAAGGGCGTGAAGCTCCACATGGACGGCGCGCGGCTGTGGGAGTGCCAGCCGTACTACGGCCGCTCCTACGCGGACATCTGCCGGGGCTTCGACTCCGTCTACGTGTCCTTCTACAAGATGGTGGGCGCGCTGGGCGGGGCCATGGTGGTGGGCAGCAGCGACTTCGTCCGCACCGCGCGCACCTGGCGGCACCGGCACGGCGGCAACCTGTACCAGATGCTGCCCTACGTGGCGTCCGCGGCCATGCGCCTGGATGACGTGCTCGCCCGCATCCCCGGGTACGTCAAGCGCGCGAAGTCGCTCACCGAGGCGCTGGCGGCGGACACGCGGCTGACGGTGCTGCCCCGGCCCGTGCAGACGAACATGTTCCGCGTCTACCTGCGTGGAGACCCGGCGGCGCTCACGCGCCAGAGAGACCGCATCGCCCGCGAGGACAAGGTCTGGGTGGCCGGGGGCTTCAGCCCCACGCGCGTGCCCGGCATCGTCGAGACCGAGCTGCAGGTGGGGGAGGGGCTGGGCGACGTCAAGGACGCGGACCTGGCCCGCGCCTTCTCGCGGCTGTTCGACGCGGCCGGCTGAGTGGAGGGCAGGCGAGCGGGCAGTCCGGGGGAAACGAGGCGTGCCCGACACTCGTGGGTGGGGCGGGTTGCGGAGGTCTCCGCCTGCGTTACCTCAAGGACATGACCGAGGTTCAGACGACCGCATCGCGCGACTACAAGATTCCGGAGGGCTGCCCTGTCTGTGCGGCGGACCTTCCGGTGCGAGTGTCCGCGTCCGGGCCGAGCGCCGTCTGCAAGCACTGCGGGTGGTTCGGCCGTCCCACACTCACCGTGACGCACGGGGGCTTCCGCGTCTCCGTCGAGGGAGAGCAGGCGTAGTCCTCCCTCAGGAACTGGCCTCGCGCCGGGCGGACTCCAGGTGGTCCACCCGGCGCAGCTCCGGGAAGAGCCAGGCCCACAGCGCCACCACCACCAGCGTCCCCACCGCGCCCGTCACCACGGCGGGCACGGCGCCCACGCTCTCGGCGAGCCCGCCGCGCGGAACTCGCCCAGCTCGTTGGAGGCGCCAATGCACATCATGTTCACCGCGCCCACCCGGCCGCGCATGTCGTCCGGCGTGGCCACCAGCTCCAGCGTGTGGCGCACCACCACGCTGACCATGTCCGCCGCGCCCGCCACCGCCAGGGCCAGCAGGGACAGGGGCAGCGAGCGGCTCACCCCGAAGACGAGCGTGGCGAGCCCGAAGATGGCCACCGACACGAACATCTTCCACCCGGCCCGGCCTCCCACCGGCCGCACCGCGAGAATCACCGCCACCAGCGCGGCGCCCACCGCTGGCGCGCCTCGCAGCAGGCCCAGCCCCCACGGCCCCGTGTGCAGCACGTCCCGCGCGTAGATGGGCAGCAGCGCCACCGCGCCGCCCAGCAGCACGGCGAACAGGTCCAGGGTGATGCTGCCCAGGAGCAGCCGCTGCCGGCGCACGAAGTGCAGTCCCGCCACCAGCGTGGCGAAGGACAGCTTCTCGCTGGAGGCGCTGCCCGTCCGCACCTTCAGCGACAGAATCCAGCCCACCGTGAGCGCGCACAGCGACGCCGAGGTGATGTACGCCCCGGACGCGCCCAGCCAGCCGTAGAGGAGGCCGCCCACCGCGGGGCCGGCGATGGTGGCCACCTGCCACGTGGTGGAGTTGACGGCCACCGCGCGCGTCAGCTCCTCGCGGGGCACCAGGTACGGGGTGAGCGCCGAGCCCGCTGGCGCATAGAAGGCGCGCGCCGTGCCGAAGAGCACCAGCACGCCGTAGACGAAGCGCACGTCGCGGATGTGCCCCAGCGTGAAGACGAGCAGCAGCAGGCTGCACAGCAGCATCACCCCCTGGCACACCGCGAGGATGGCGCGCCGGTCCACCCGGTCCGCCACCTGGCCGCCCAGGAGGCTGAAGGCCAGGAAGGGGAGGAACTGGGCCAGGCCCGTGTAGCCCAGCGCCAGCGCGCTCCCCGTCAGCTCGTACACCTGCCAGCCGATGGCCACGGACTCAATCTGCACGGCCAGCACCGCGCACAGGCGTGCCACCTGGTAGACGCGAAAGTCACGATGACGGAAGACCGAGGAGGAAGCGGCGTCGAGGGCGGCCATGCTGGGACGGCGCTCTAACGCACGCGCCGCGCTCGCGCCACCTCCACGCGGCCGGAGGCGCGCGCCCGCCTGCCCTCAGTGAAGCACCGGCTCGGGCGCCGCCTGCCGGGGAAGCTCCACGGTGAAGGTGGAGCCCCTTCCCGGGCCGCTGGAGACGGAGATGGTGCCGCCCATGGCCGACAGAATCTCACGGACAATCCAGAGGCCCAGCCCCAGGCCGCCGTAGTGCTGCTCGGAGACGGCGCGCTCGAAGCGCTCGAAGATGCGCGCCTGGTCCCGCTCGGCGATGCCGATGCCCTCGTCGCGCACGGTGAGCTTCGCGGTGTGCTCGTCCCGCGCCACCGCCACGGTGATGGGGCGGCCCTGTCCGTACTTGATGGCGTTGGACAGGAGGTTGGTCATCACCTGCTCCAGCCGGAGCCGGTCCCACCGGCCGCGGATGCTCCCCTCGCTGCGCAGCACCAGCGTGCTGCCGCTGCGCGCCAGCTCCTCCCGGAAGCGCACCGCCACGTCACGGGCCACCTCCGACAGGTCCAGGTCCTCCGGGTGGAAGCGCAGGCGGCCTTCCCGGACGCGGGCGATGTCCAGCAGCTCGTCCACGAGGTGCACCAGCCGCTCCACCTGCCGCTCGATGACCTCCGCCTTGCCCATCAGCTGCTCGGAGGGGCAGGGCTGACCGTCACGGGTGCGGCGCAGCAGGCTCTGCGACTGGAGCCGCAGCGTCATCAGCGGCGTGCGCAGCTCGTGCGAGGCGATGGAGAGGAACCGGTCCCTGCTGCGCACGGCGTCGATGAGCTCCTGGTGCAGCCGGGCATTGTCCACCGCCAGGGCGACGCGGCGGGCAACGTCGCGCGCCAGCTCCACCTCGGTGTCGCCGAGCCGGCGCGGCGGGACGGTGGTGAAGCTGATGGCGCCCAGCACCCTGTCCCGGCCCACCAGCGTCAGCCGGATGGACGAGCCCGCGGCGTCCCCCAGCCGCAGGTGGCCCGTCACCGACGGGGAGCCCCCGGCGTCGGTCGCGTAGAGGCCCGGGGGCTCGGACACGTCCCGCAGGCGCTGCTCCTCATGCAGGTCCAGGTGGGCCACCGCCTCGCGCTGGAGCCGCCCGTCCTCCTGGAGGAGGTCGAGGACACAGCCATCCGCCACCAGGGGCACGGACAGGCGCACGGCCAGGGTGAGGGCGCGGCTCAGCTCGGGCTGCTCGGTGAGCGCGCCGCTCAGCTCCGCCAGCAGGGCGAAGCGCTGGCGCGCGGACTCCGCCTCCTCGCGCGCGGCCTCCGCGGCCCGGGCCTGGCCCTCCAGCTCACGGGTGGCGCGCAGCTCGATTTCCGTCATCACCGAGGCCGCCAGGTCCTTGAGGATGCCCAGGTCATCGTCCGTCCAGGCGCGAGGCTTCGAGTCGATGGCGCACAGGGTGCCGAGCGTCTCGCCCGTGGCGGTCTTCAGCGGGTAGCCCGCGTAGGCGACCACGTTGAGCTGGTCCACGGCGAGGTTCGACTTCAGCACCGGGTGCTCGCGCGCGTCGTCGATGACGAGCGGCTGCCCGGTGGCCACCACGTGGATGCAGAAGGAGTAGGTGAGGGGCGTCTGCCGGGCGTCGCACCAGGGAGGGGGCAGGCCCACGCAGCTCTTGAAGAACTGCCTGTCCCTGTCCACCAGGGTGACGAGCGCCACGGGGACATGGAGCGTCCGGGTCGTCAGGCGGGCGAGCCGGTCGAACGACTCCTCGGAGGGGCTGTCCAGCAGGGCCGTGCGCCGCAGGGCATCCATCCGGCGCTGGCGGGCGATGATGTGCTGGAGCGCCACCAGCTCATGCTCCATGTGCCCGGACGCCTGCCGTCTCGGGTCTTCATGGGTGCCGCTGTCGAAGGTGCTGTTGTCTGGGTGCATGCCGGCCATGGTCGCCTCCCCCGGGGGCGTAGGGCAGCGCTTCCCGCTCCCCTTCATGGTGCTCACCGCGATGCCGGGTTGCCCGGTACACCCTCCGGAATCCGGACGACCCGACAGCCCTGGTGGAGTGCGGAGCTACCCCCCGAGAACCCGGCTGCCCGAGGCCATCAGTCGTCGTCACCCCGCGCGAGCCGGGCCCCCGGATGGCCGGTCGCCAGCGTCGCGTGCTCGCGCTCCTGGGTGAGGCCGGAGGTGCTGGAGAGCTTCGTGTCCTCGTGCGGGTTGTCGGAGCGGGCCACCGAGTGCGCATGGGCCCGCTCGGGCCGAGACTCGGACACGGGGTGCTGGCTGCCGGGGCGGCCCTCGGCCAGGGTGTGACGGCGGGCGGGCTCGAGGTGGACGTACTCGAAGCGCTCCCGGGACTCGCGAGGAGAGAAGAGGGCGCCGAGCGGCCCGGGCAGGTCCTCGTGGAGCCGGTGCAGCGCCGCCTCGGAGAGGGCCTCGGAGAGCACCTGGCAGACGACGCCCGTGTGCTCCACGGCGAAGCCCTCGCGGACCTGCTCCCGCCCCGCGACGCGTGCGTACAGCTCCGCGAGGTCGAAGTCCTGGCCGTGCGCGCCGCTCCACAGCGTCTCCGAGAGCGGAGCGGGCAGGTCCTCGGTGAGCACCTGGAGCTCGCCCCGGGTGAGCCGCTCGCCCACGACTTCGAGCACGGCACGGGTCGTCCGGGCGGCCTCCTCGGGACCGGACAGTCCCGTGCGCTCGGTGACCCGGGACAGGAATTCATCGTGCGTCATGCGTCCTCTCCCCATGGGGTGCGGTGGCCGGGTCCGCCTCAAGTCTGTGCACGGGGCCGCCCCCGTGGGGCCCTCCCGCCTCCCTGGCCCCGGGAGGAGCGGGGAGGGGCGCCGTGGTAGCGTTCACGGCCGATGGTTCCACGCACACACCTCGTCCCCTCGCGCCTTGCCACCTCGCTCTGCCTCGTGCTCCTGGTCGGACTGGGAGGCTGCCGCAAGTCGGACGCCGAGCGGGCCGCCGAGGAGCGGGCGGAAATCGACAAGAAGCTCCGGGACTCGTACGCGCTGGTGCCCTACCGCGCGCTGAAGCTGACCATCCGCGCCGAGGGCCAGCCGAACGCGCCCGAGGAGATTGCCACCCTGTGGAAGGCCGTGGCCGAGACGCGGGCGCTGCCCGAGAAGGCCGTCACGGACGAGGACGCCCGCCGCATGGCCCGGACGTACCTCGATCTGGGCATCGCCTTCTACAAGGCGAAGAAGACGCTGGAGAAGCGCGACGAGGACGAGTTCCCCCTGCTGTGGAACCGCTGGGTGCCGGACGCGGAGGGGCCGCTCCCCGGGTATGACGCGGGCCAGGAGCACGCCGTCCTCGCCGCGCTGTGGGTCGTCCTGGACAACGCCGACCGGGGCAACCGCGTGCCCGCGTCGGACCTGGTGTTCTACGAGCTGTCTCGCGCCCGGGCCCAGCCCTCGTGGCCGCAGGGCATGCGCGTGGCCGTGCAGGCCAACCGGGGCCTGGCCTTCTGCGGGGCCGGCTACCACTACGCCGCCGAGGAGGAGCTGAACGCCTTCCTCGCCGAGGCGGAGACGATGCCCGTGGACGCCTTCCCCGCGTACCGGGGCACCACGTCCGAGCAGTCCCGCGAGACGTTGCTCGCCGCCGGGTACTTCCTGCGCGCGTGGAACCGGATGGGGCTCAAGCGCGAGCGCCTCGCCGAGGACGACATCGAGCGCGGCCTGCGCTCGCTGGAGAAGCTGGGCGTGGAGAACGAGCTGACGTGGTGGGGCTGGGCCTTCATCCACTTCCGCCGCGAGCGCTACGAGGAGTCGGCGAAGTACCTCGACAAGCTGGCGGCCAGCCCGTTCCTCGGGGAGACGGAGCGCCAGGAGGTCCGCGCCAGCGCGGAGGAGATGCGCAAGCACGGCGACAAGTTGCCTGTCTTCCTGCAGGCGCGCGCGGCCGTCATCCTGGCCCAGGCGCTCATCGCTCGCGCCGGGGGGCCGGAGAAGATTCTTGTCACCGTGCTGGGCCCGGAGCGGGCGAAGCAGGTCTACGCGCCCGTCCTCTGGATGGACCGGGTGCGCCAGGGCGTGGGCGCGGTGTCGGTGGACTCCATCGCCAGCGGCGCGGGGGACACGCTGAGCGCGGCGAAGGAGGTGGGCGGGAAGGGACTCGAGGCGGCGAAGGAGGTGGGCGGGAAGGGGCTCGACGCGCTCAAGCAGAAGCTGGGCGGCGGCTCGGCGGAGCCTGCTCCCCACTGACTCCGCCACCGCGCGGCCTGGCACTGATGTCCAGCAACTGCTGCATGCGGGCCGTGCCGCCCTGGTGGTGAGGCGGGACGCCGTGCTATCCGACCGCCCCCGCCAGAGGAGCCCTACGCCATGCCCGCGATGAAGAAGGCGCCCGTGAAGAAGAACGTGGTGAAGAATGCTTCCGCGAAGGCCGCGGGCCTCAGGGCCGCCGAGCCGCGGCCCGCGGTGAAGAATGTTTCCGCGAAGGCCAAGACGCAGAGGCCGGCCGCCAAGGGGGCTGCGGTGGAGCGCGCGAAGACGAAGCCATTGGCCGCGAAGCAGGCTGCGGAGGCGAAGAAGCCGGCCGCCAGGGTGGCTCCGCTAGCGCGCGGGGAGACCCAGCAGTTCACGGCGAGGGCTGCGAAGCCGTCGGCGGCCACAGGTGCACCGATGAAGGCCGCGGCGGACAAGGCGCCAGTGAAGCAGGACGCGGGCAAGGCCGCACCGGCCAAGGAAATCCCCATCGTCCCCTTCGCGAGTCAGGCGGCGTGGGAGACGTGGCTTGCCGCGAACCATGCCTCGTCGCGCGGGGTGTGGCTGAAGCTCGCGAAGAAGTCCGCGGGCGTCCCGTCGGTGACCTACGCGGAGGCGCTGGACGTGGCGCTCGCGTGGGGGTGGATTGACGGACAGAAGGGCAGCTTCGACGACGCGTGGTGGCTCCAGAAGTTCACGCCGCGCGGGGCGAAGAGTGTCTGGTCCAAGGTGAACCGCGAGAAGATTCAGGTCCTCATCGACGCGGGGAAGATGCAGCCCTCGGGGATGGCGGCGGTGGAGAGCGCGAAGCAGGACGGGCGTTGGGACGCGGCCTACGATTCGCAGAGCAAGGCCACCGTGCCCGAGGACCTGGCGGCGGCCCTGGCCGCCAACCCTCGCGCCTCCGAGTTCTTCACCAGGCTGAACGCCGCCAACCGCTACGCCATCCTGTGGCGCGTCCACACGGCGAAGAAGGCGGAGACCCGGGCCCGGCGCATCAAGGACTTCGTGGAGATGCTCGCCCGGGGCGAGTCGCTGCACGCCTGACTCAGGGCGTGGGAAGAGATTGCACGGGTTCCCCCAGGGGAGGTGACGGGTGGAATGAAGGTTCCTTCCGCCCAACTCCCGGGCGGGGGCGGTGGAACGACGGTTCCTTCCGCCCAACTCCCAGGCCCGTCGGCCCCTCACGCCGTCGTCTTGCGGAACCGGCCCGCGGCCACCGTCATCATCACCGCGCCGAAGACGGCCAGCAGCAGCACCTGGAGCCACAGGTCCGCCAGCCCCGCGCTCTTGAGCAGTGAGCCACGCAGCACCTCCACGTAGTAGCGCACCGGGTTGAAGTACGTCACCCACGCCAGCCAGTCTGGCATGGCGCGGATGGGCGTCATGACGCCGGACAGCAGCACCGCCGGGAGCATGAAGAGGAAGCCTCCGACGAAGGCCTGCTGCTGCGTGCGGCTCACCGTGGCGATGACGAGCCCCACGCCCAGCGTGGACAGCAGGTAGAGCAGGGTGGCCAACGCCACCAGTCCCAGGTTGCCCCGCAGCGGCACGCCGAACACCCACGCCCCGGCGCTCAGCGCGAGCCCCACGTCCACCAGGCCAATCAGGACGAACGGCGTCACCTTGCCCGCCATCAACACTCCGGGCCGCAGCGGCGTCACCTGGAGCTGCTCCAGCGTGCCGCTCTCGCGCTCGCGCGCCAGCCCCATGGCCATGATGATGGTCGTGACGATGAGCAGCAGCATCGCCGCGATGCCCGGCACCACGTACACCGCCGTGGCCAGCTCCGGGTTGTAGAGGACGCGCGGCACCAGCTCCACCGCCGGACGCGGAGGCGTCTCTCCCCGGGCCAGGGCCTCCGCCCGCATCATCCCCGCCGCCCGCTGTGCCGCGTGCCGAGTCACCGCGTCACCCGCCACTCCTGAGCGCACCGGGTCCGAGCCGTCCACCAGCGCCTGCACCTGGGCCCCCGTGCCGCGCAGCAGGTCCTCCTGGAAGTCCGGAGGGAATACCAGCGCCACCGAGGCCTCGCCGCGCTCCACCAGCTCCTGCGCCGCGCGCTCGTCCCGGACCACCGCCTTCAGGTCCAACGTGTCCCCGGCCAGCAGCGTGCGCGCATGCTCGCGGCTTCCCGAGGAACCGTCCCGGTCCACCACCGCCGTGGGCACGTGGCGCACGTCGAAGTTCACCGCGAACCCCAGCACGAAGAGCTGGATGATGGGCACCAGCGTCAGCAGCGCCATGACGCGCTTGTCGCGCGCCGTCTGCCGCACCTCCTTCACCACCACCGCGCGGTACTGCACGAACAGGGGATGCATGGCTCCGGCCCTCCCTTCAGTCCAGCCGCCGCTGGAAGCGGCGCGTGGCCACCGTCAGCATCAAGGCCGCGAACAGCGTCAGCGCCACCAGCTGCGGCCACAGCACGTCCAGGCCATTGCCCCGCAGCAGCACCCCGCGCAGCGTGCTCACGAAGTAGCGCGCCGGAATCAGCAGGCTGATGGCCCGCAGCGGCACGGGCAGGTTCTCAATGGGGAAGATGAAGCCCGACAGCAGCATGGACGGCAGCACGGACGTCATCGTCGCCACCTGCGTGGCCACCACCTGGTTGCGCGTCACCACGGAGATGAGCAGCCCCTGGCCCAGCATGCCCACCAGGAACAGCAGCGCTCCCAGCCCCAGCGCCACCACGCTGCCGCGCACTGGCACGTCGAACACCCACGCGCCCACGGTGAGGACGAGCAGCACCTGGAGGATGCCGATGCCCAGGTATGGCAGCAGCTTGCCCACGACAATCTCCAGCCGCCCCACCGGGGTGGCGAAGAGCTGCTCCATGGAGCCGCGCTCCCACTCGCGCGCCACGGTGAGCGCGGTGATGAGCACCGCGACAATGGCCAGCAGGTACGCCGCCAGCCCCGGCACCAGGAACAGCGCCGAGCGCCCGTTCGGGTTGAACAGCGTCCGCACCCGCACCTCCAGCGGAGGCGCCCTCGGAGCCGAGCCCGCGAGCTTCCGGCCCGCCATGTCCACCAGCGCCTGGGCCTTGGCCAGCGCCTGCGTGGCGGTGTTCCCATCCGAGCCATCCATCAGCAGCTGCACCCGGGCCCCGCCGTGCGCCACGTCCTCCGCGAAGCCCCGTGGAATCACCAGCACCGCCACCGCGTTTCCGCGCCGCACCTCACGTAGCGCATCCTCGGGAGACGTGCCCTCCGACTGGAGGACGAACTCCTCGGACGCCGTCACGTGGCGCACCAGCTCGCGGGACTGCTCGGTCCGGTCCTGGTCCACCACCGCCAGCTCCAGGTGGTCCACGTCGAAGCTGATGCCGAAGCCGAAGAGCACCAGCAGCAGCACCGGCATGGCCAGCGCCAGGTAGAGGGTGCGGATGTCCCGGCGGATGTGCAGCACCTCCTTGCCCGCCATGGCGAGGATGCGGCCCACCGTGCGGCGCAGGTGTGAAGAGGCCATGGCGGCTCAGTCCTCCCCTCGCTGGGCCCCGGCCGTGAGGGCCAGGAAGACGTCGTCCAGCGTCGGCGCGGACTCCTCCAGCTCCAGCGGGTCCACCCCGTGCGAGCGCAGGAAGTGGCCCAGCGCCTCCGCGGGCAGCCGCTCCGGGTCCACCCGCACCGTCGCTCCCGAGCCGAAGCGGCTCACGTCCAGCACGCCGGGCTGTCCGCGCAGCGCGTCCAGCGCGGGCGCAAGCTGGGGACCTCGCACCTCCAGCACGCGGCCCGGCGCGTGCGTGCGCTTCAGCCCGGCCGGCGTGTCCAGCGCCACCAGCTTCCCGTCCACCATGATGCCGATGCGGGCGCAGTACTCCGCCTCGTCCATGTAGTGCGTGGTGACGAAGACGGTGGTGCCACCCGAGGCCAGCTCGCGGATGAGGGCCCAGAAGGAGCGGCGCTGTACCGGGTCAACGCCCGCGGTGGGCTCGTCCAGGAAGACGATGCGCGGCCGGTGCATCACCGAGCTGGCCAGCGCCACGCGCTGCTGCATGCCCCCGGGCAGCGAGCCCGTCACCTCGTCCTGAATCCCGGTGAGCTGCATCCGCTCCAGCAGCTCGCCGATGCGCCGCTCCAGCTCGCGGCCGTGGGCGCCGTACGCGGAGGCGAAGAACTCCAGGTTGGCGCGGACCGTCAGGTCCAGGTACAGCGAGAAGCGCTGGGACATGTAGCCGATGCCCGCCTTCACGCGCTCCGGCTCGTGGCCCACGTCATGGCCCGCCACCCGCGCATGGCCTCCCGTGGGCTTCAGCAGCCCGCACAGCATGCGGATGGTGGTGGACTTGCCGGCGCCGTTCGCCCCCAGGTAGCCGAAGATTTCGCCGGACCCCACGGTGAAGCTCACGTCGTTCACCGCGGTGAAGGCGCCAAAGCGCCGCGTCAGGTGCTCCACCTCGATGGCCGGGCTCATGCGCTCCTCCTGCCGGTGGGCTTGTCGATGGGCGCGTCGAAGCGGGCCGGGCTCATGCGGCCCTCCCGCCGGTGCGCTGCTCCACGAGGGCCAGGAACACCGCCTCGAAGTTGGACGCCGCGACGCCGTGCTGGCGCGCCAGCTCCCGGGGCCCGCCCTCGGCGATGAGCTCTCCCGCGTAGAGCAGCCCCACGCGGTGGCAGCGCGCCGCCTCGTCCATGTACGGCGTGGACACCACCAGGGTCATGCCGTCGTGGACCAGCGTGTAGAGCAGCTCCCACAGCTCGCGGCGGCTCACCGGGTCCACGCCGTTGGTGGGCTCGTCCAGCAGCAGCACGCGGGGCCGGTGGAGCAGGGCGCACGCCAGCGCCAGCTTCTTGTACATGCCGCCCGAGAGCGCATCCGCGCGCCGCCCCGTGAAGCGCCCCAGCCGGGTGATGTCCAGCAGCCGCTCCCGCCGCCGGGCGAAGTCCTCCTTCGACAGTCCGAACAGCCGCGCGAAGAAGTGGAGGTTCTCATCCACGCTCAAGTCCCCGTAGAGCGTGTTCCGCTGCGGCACCAGCCCCAGCCCCTCGCGCACCTGGGTGCGGGGGTGGGCGGGGTCCTCGCCCAGCATCCGCACCTGCCCCGAGTCCGGACGCAGCAGGCCCGCCATCAGCCGGATGGCCGTCGTCTTCCCCGCGCCGTCCGGGCCCACCAGGCCGTACACCTCGCCCCGGGCCACGGCCAGCGACACGCCCCGCAGGGCCTGGGTGGCGCCGAAGCCCCGGCGCACGTCCTCGAGCGCGACATCCGGGGGCGCGTCCCCTCCAGGCGCGGGCATCACCGCTGCTCCGCGACGGCCCGGGACGTCGAGTCGCTCAGGAGGATTTCCACCGGCATGCCCGGCAGCAGCAGCCCCTCCGGCGCGTCGATGTGCACCTCGACGGGGTACACGAGCCGGTCCCTGTCGCTGCGCGTCTGCACGTTGCGCGGGGTGAAGGCCGCCTCGCGCGCCACGGTGACGACGCGAGCGGAGAAGGTGCGGTCCGGGTATGCGTCCGCGCGCACCGTGGCCTCCTGGCCGGGGGTGCGCCGCGGCCAGCTCCGCGTTGGGCAGGTAGAAGGTGGCCTTGGGCCGGCGCG